>NZ_AP028967.1:1670416-1982500 GCF_036323535.1 Geobacter sp. 60473 | reverse complement strand
AAGCGTAACGGAGGCGCGCGAAGGTTCCCTCAGGCTGATTGGAAACCAGCCGTAGAGTGCAAAGGCATAAGGGAGCTTGACTGCGAGACAGACACGTCGAGCAGGTACGAAAGTAGGCCTTAGTGATCCGGCGGTTCTGTATGGAAGGGCCGTCGCTCAACGGATAAAAGGTACTCCGGGGATAACAGGCTGATCTCCCCCAAGAGTTCACATCGACGGGGAGGTTTGGCACCTCGATGTCGGCTCATCGCATCCTGGGGCTGAAGTCGGTCCCAAGGGTTTGGCTGTTCGCCAATTAAAGCGGTACGCGAGCTGGGTTTAAAACGTCGTGAGACAGTTTGGTCCCTATCTGCCGTGGGCGCAGGATACTTGAGAAGAGCTGTCCTTAGTACGAGAGGACCGGGATGGACGTACCTCTAGTGTTCCAGTTGTTCCGCCAGGAGCATTCGCTGGGTAGCTATGTACGGAAAGGATAACCGCTGAAAGCATCTAAGCGGGAAGCCTCCTTCAAGATTAGGTATCCCCGGGACGCAAGTCCCCTGAAGGCCCGTTGTAGACCACAACGTTGATAGGCCGGGTGTGTAAGCGCAGCAATGCGCTCAGCTGACCGGTACTAATCGGCCGTGAGGCTTGACCATAATTTACTTCCGAGCTTTATTCATACGGGGGTGGCAACGCCACCCCCACCATCTACCCCATACAATCTCGATCAATGCAATTGACTTAGATACATTTATACCGTTTCTCGGTGGCTATGCCGAGGGGGTCACACCCGTTCCCATCTCGAACACGGAAGTTAAGCCCCTCTGGGCCGATGATACTGCACGGGCAGCTGTGTGGGAAAGTAGGTCGCCGCCGGGATTTTTTCCAAACCCCCTGATCCTTTGCCGATCAGGGGGTTTCTTACGTCCGCAGCTCCGCTACTGTCCGCAGGCCACGCAGCCCGATCGCCGGCCTACCACTACCTCTCTAAATCGCAACGCCTGGCTGTCGTACGTCAGCAAGCGTCCCGTCAGCAACTCCCCGACTCCCAACACGTGCTTCAATGCCTCCGTCGCCTGCAACGCTCCGATTACCCCTGGTAATACTCCCAATACTCCCGCTCGGGAACAGGCGGATATCACTAGCTTCTCTAACCTGATCTCGTTTAACCCAAAATCCGGCTAAATATATTCACATCTCCGTCGATGAGATATGTGTCGCATGAATAACCGCCTGATGCAGATGCAGACGTCTGTACAACAGACAAAGGAGCGGATTATGTTCAAGAATATGAAGGTCGGCTTAAGGCTCGGTATCGGTTTTGGAGTGGTGGTAACCGTGTTCATGATTGCAATTCTTGTGACACTAGTGCTGTTGCGTGAGGTCAATCAGGAATCGCGTCAGGTCGCCGATGAGTCGATACCATTTCTGATGAGTGCGTATGAGATGGATGTAGCCTTGGCGGAGTTGACGGAGAATCTCACAGACGTGGCAGCTACCCATAGTCCTGATGGTTTCAAGGGCGCAGAGGAGGCAGCTGCTACTGTAAAACGGGAAATAGCAAAGTTCCGCGAAATGTTCCGCAAGGAGAACGACACCGTTGCATTGAAGGAGTTGGATGATGTGGAGGCTGCGCTTACCGCCTTTCATCTCAGCGGCGTCAAGATGGCCAAGGTCTATATGGAGCAGGGACTTGGAGCGGGTAACCCTTTGATGAAAGAGTTCGATAAAGCTCACGAGGTTCTGATCGAAAAGGTCGAAAAGCTTCAAAAGAGCCAGGTGGATGAGGCTCTAGGCAATAGCCGCGACAATGTTGCTGCAGTCGGCAAGGTGACCATGGTCCTCATCGGATTCGGGCTTGTAGCCGTTTTGATAGGCGTGGCCGTCGCGTTTTTCATTACCCGGAGCATTACTCTTCCGCTCGTCCGCGCCATGGATGCCAGCAATCGCCTTGCTGAGGGGGATTTGACCATCGAGATCGTTGCTGACCGCGAGGATGAGGCGGGGCAACTGCTGAAGTCCATGAAGAATATGATCGACTCCCTGCGGTCTTTGGCAATGACGGCAGAGCGAGTGGCCGAAGGGGACCTGGCTGTCGATGTTGTTGTCCGCTCAGACCGTGACGTTCTTGCCCGAAACCTCCACGGCATGCTCGAGACGCTCAAGGGGCTGCGTCAGGAAACAGATGAGCTTATCGGTGCGGTTCGTGACGGCAGGTTGAGCGTTCGCGGCAATGCGCGAACCTTCAGTGGTGGTTGGGGAGAGCTTCTGACCGGCATCAACCAGTTGGTGGACGCTTTCGTGCAACCGATAGAGGTAACTGCTACGGCGCTCAACCGTATTAGCCGCGGTGATATTCCGGATAAGATAACGGCGGAATACAAAGGAGATTTCAACGAAATCAAGAACAATCTCAACAGTCTCATCGATGCCATGAATTCTATTACCGCCCTCGCCCAAGAGCTTTCCGTCGGCAACCTGACGGTTGAGGTTAACGAGCGATCTGAGAGGGATGAATTGATGAAGGCCCTTGCGTCTATGGTGACCAAGCTGCGCGATGTGGTGGCGGATATCATGGTGGCTGCCGACAACGTCACGTCAGGCAGTCAACAACTGTCGGCCACGTCCGAGGAGATGAGCCAGGGGGCAACCGAGCAGGCTGCTTCGGCAGAGGAGGCCTCGTCGAGCATGGAACAGATGTCGTCCAATATCCGCCAGAATGCGGATAATGCGGCGCAGACCGAGAGGATTGCGATCAAGTCTGCGGCGGATGCCATCGAGGGAGGGAAGGCGGTCGGCAATACTGTTTCAGCCATGAAGGAGATCGCATCGAAAATTTCGATCATTGAAGAAATTGCTCGTCAAACGAACCTGCTGGCCCTCAATGCGGCGATCGAGGCGGCGCGTGCCGGTGAACACGGGAAAGGATTCGCCGTGGTGGCGAGTGAGGTACGCAAGCTTGCCGAGAGAAGCCAGAAAGCAGCGGGCGAAATCAGTGAGCTCTCTTCTTCGAGCGTAGAGGTTGCAGTCAGGGCAGGCGAATTGCTTGCCACTATCGTGCCCGATATTCAGCGGACCTCTGAACTGGTGCAGGAGATCAGCGCCGCCTGCCGTGAACAGGATACGGGTGCCGAGCAGATCAACAAGGCCATCCAGCAGCTTGATCAGGTGATCCAGCAGAATGCCTCGGCGGCGGAGGAAATGTCGTCCACAGCTGAGGAGCTTTCGTCGCAGGCCGAGCAACTTCAGGACACGGTTGCTTTCTTCAGTATCGGTGGGGAGGTGAAACGGAAGGCTGCGCCAAAGCCCTCTCGACCGAGTTCCAAGGCGAGTATCAGGCTTCCTGCGACTCCTCGCGGCTCGGCCAACGGTTATGGCCGCTCGGGTGCTTCTGTTACCGGCGGCTTTGCCCTGGATATGGCAGGCCACGATCATCTGGACAACGAGTTCGAAAAATTCTGAGTGATTGACGTAGGCATGTGCTGGCGGCTCAGCAAGTCGCCTTCGTGACCGGCACTCATCATGAGAGACAAGGAGGAGCTATCCGATGCCGAGAGTGCTCAGCCTCTGGCAGCGTTATCTCGATCTCTCCGTCAATGCCAAATTGATGCTGTATGTGGCCTGCTTCACCGTCTGGCTCATTTTGGTGGGGGCGGCCGGGTTGTGGGGCATGGGAGTGTTGAGCACCGGCATCAACCGCGACGGGCTTGCATTGCGGCGTGTGCTTCTGGTGTCCGGGCTCAAGAATGATTTGCTCTACTTGCGCCACGACCTTGATCGCTATTTTCTCGAAAATGGAAATGCCGCGAGCCGTGCCATACACGATGCCGAACAACGGCTCAAAACCATTGCTGGTGGCATAGAGGCACTTGAACGTCACGAGCCCGACGCGGAGCAGCGCAGGCTCCTGGGGGTCTTCGCGCAAGAGTTTGCACTGTATCGCGAAGCAGTAGTGCGGCTTATTGACCTGCAAAAGCGAGCCCTTGAGACGGGAGATGTCACTGTGCGGTCAGCGGCGGCCTCCTATGCCCGAGAGGAGGTCATGCCTCTTTTTTTCGGGGCTTCCGATGCGGTAACCGATCTGGTGGAGTTTGATCGCCAGCAGGCCTTGCAGACCGTAGATGCGAACGGCCTGCAGTATGCCCGGCTTTCACGGGTTCTACCGGCACTGATCGTGGCAGCTGTTACACTGGGGCTTTTTTTCGGGATTGTCATTGCCCGTTCCATTACCAAGCCTCTCGCGCGTATTCTCGCTGCGGTCGAATCTCTTGCCACCGGCAACCTGAACGTGGATGCTCCCGTTAGTGCGCGAGACGATCTCGGTCGGTTGGCTGTGGGAATCAATGCCATGGTTGGGCGGTTCCGGGACGTTGTGACGTCGATATGCAGAGATAGCGAGGCTGTAGCCGGGGCTGCATCCCAGCTGTCGGGAACCGCCTGCCAGTTGTCCGAAGCCGCCACGGAGCAGGCTGCCGCTGCGGAAGATGCGTCGTCGAGCATGGAACAGATAAGCTCCGCCATCCGGGCGAATGTCCAGAACGCCCAAACAACGGCAGATGTTGCCACCCGGAGTTCCATCGATGCTGTCGCGGGGGGGGGGACGGTGACGGAAACCGTGGCGCTGATGAAGGAGATCTCCAGAAAGATTATGGTGATTGAGGAGATAGCTCGTCAGACCAATCTGCTGGCGCTCAACGCCGCCATTGAGGCGGCACGGGCCGGTGACCACGGGAAGGGGTTTGCCGTGGTTGCGGGTGAAGTCCGTAAACTGGCGGAGCGGAGCCAATCGGCCGCGGCCGAGATCGGCCGGCTTTCGGTAACGAGCGTCGAGGTGGCTGAGCGGGCAGGCACCCTGTTCGGCGCCATTATTCCCGATATCCGTCAGACAGCCGAACTTGTCCAGGGAATCAGCTCCGCCTGCCACGAGCAGGAGACCGGCGTTGGCCAGATCAATCGGGCCATACGTCAGCTCGATGCCGTGATTCAGCAGAATGCTTCGGCTTCCGAGCAGATGGCGTCGACGGCGCAGGAATTGTCATCCCAGGCGGACATGCTGCTTGATGCCGTCAGTTTCTTTCGTCTGGGTGAGACTGACCGGTATCAGGAATCCCGCAGCGATCTATCGGGGATTTCCTGAGAAGCCTAAAGATTTCCCATTATTCGCCGATATCACAACCAAGCGACATCCACCGGTCCGAGACTCTTTCGTCGGGAGAGCAGATCTGTTCCCGCCCAGAGAGCTTGCACCATTCATGAGTTACGGAGGTTTACCATGAGCGTTGCTGCAATCACCGAAACCCGGCAGTATCTTACCTTCAAGCTTGACGATGAGGTGTTTGCCGTTGACGTGGCAAAGGTTCGGGAGATACTAGAGCTTACCTCAATTACCAAGGTACCGCAGACTCCTCAGTTTATGCGCGGGGTGATCAACCTGCGGGGAAGCGTGGTGCCGGTGGTTGACCTGAGGCTTAAATTCGGCATGTCCGAGACTGCTCCGACCGTCGATACCTGCATCATCGTTGTTGAAGTGGCCCATGAGCACGAGACGCTCGTCCTCGGCGCCCTGGCCGACTCGGTGCAGGAAGTTTTCGAAATGGAGCCGGGGCAGGTCGAGCCTGCCCCCCGGATCGGAACCAAGCTCAATACCGATTTCATCCTCGGCATGGGAAAACATGATGGACAGTTCATCATGATCCTTGATATCGATCGGACCTTCACCAGCGACGAACTTGCAACTGCCGGTTCGGTGTCGGGCGAAGCGGCCTAACAACCGGATTTGCGGACCATGGATGGAGGGGGGATGTTCAGCGCTGCAACTGACAGGGTTACCACGGCGGCCATGACTGACCGGGAGTTTGCCCGATTCAGCGAATTTATCTATGACACCTGTGGCATCAAGATGCCGCCGGTCAAAAAGACCATGCTGGAGGCTCGGCTCCAGAAACGGTTGCGCAAGCTGGGGATCAGCTCGTTCAAGGACTACTCGGAGTATCTGTTCAGCCGCACCGGTGCCGAGACAGAGCTCGTCCACCTGATCGATGTCGTAACCACCAATAAGACGGATTTTTTCCGCGAACCTGCCCATTTCGACTATCTGGTATCCCAGGCCCTGCCCGAACTCATGGAGCGAACCGGCGCCGGCCTGCGCAAGCCGCTTTCCATCTGGAGCGCCGGCTGTTCCAGCGGTGAAGAGCCCTATACTCTCGCGATGGTTCTCTCGGAGTTCAGTGAGCAGCAGAATATTTCCTTTTCGATCCTCGCCACCGACATCTGTACTACCGTTCTCGACAAGGCCAGACTCGCCGTGTACGACGAGGAGCGGATCGACCCGGTTCCCATGGCGTTGCGTCGCAAATACCTGCTCCGCGGGAAAGGAGAGCAGAAGGGACTGGTACGGGTCGTGCCCCCGCTCCGCCATCGCATCACGTTCCGGCGCCTCAATTTCATGGACGGCGACTTCGGTATGCGGGAACCGATGGACATCATTTTCTGCCGCAATGTGGTCATCTATTTCGACAAGACGACGCAGGAGCGGCTGCTGAACAAGTTCTACCGTCAGCTGATCCCGGGCGGCTATCTGTTCATGGGGCATTCCGAGACCCTTTCGGGGCTGGATGTCCCCTTTGTGCAGATGGCATCCACTGTGTACCGGAAACCGCTATGACCGCCCGGCATCCCAAGCTGCCCCACGTCTACCTGAAACCGGGCGAGTTCCATTTCGCCACGAAGCCGACAGTGGTAACTACCGTGCTGGGGTCCTGTGTTTCAGTCACGATGTTCGACTTATTCTCCCGGACGGCGGCCATCTGTCATGCGCTGTTGCCTGACGGGCCGCGGGATGATGTCTTTCGGTACGTAGACTCGTCTATCATCCGGATGCTGGAGATGTTCATGTCTCGCGGAATAACCCCGCGCCAGCTCCAGGTGAAATTGTTCGGCGGTTCGGACATGCTGGGGGCGACCGCAAGCCGGCCGGGTGTCGGCAGCCGCAACGTGGACATTGCCCGACAGGTACTTGCGGCCGAAGGACTTGAGGTTGCTGCGGCCGATGTGGGAGGAACCCGGGGGCGCAAGCTCTTCTTCTATACCCATACGGGTGAGGTGCTGCTCAAACGGTTGAACCGCACCGAGGCGGACAGTTGAGCCGAAAAAGGCCGGGGTGGGCGGATTCATGAAGAAAATCAAAGTACTGATAGTTGATGATTCAGCAGTGGTGCGTCAGACCATGGCGGATATTCTCGCCTCGGATCCTCAGATCGAGGTGATGGCCACGGCTGCGGATCCCTTTATCGCAGCGGAGCGGATGAAGAGCGACGTGCCGGACGTCATTACCCTGGATGTGGAGATGCCGCGCATGGACGGCATTACCTTCCTCCAGAAGATTATGAGTCAGCATCCGATTCCAGTGGTCATGTGCTCCACGCTGACCGAAAATGGCTCTGAAACGGCGATGAAGGCTCTTGAGTACGGGGCGGTGGAGATCATCCAGAAACCGAAACTCGGCACAAAGCATTTTCTCGAGGAGTCCCGGGTCAGGATCTGCGATGCGATTAAGGCTGCCAGCCAGGCGAGACTGAGAAAGATATCTGCCCGTCCCCACGCCGTTGCCCCCAAGCTCAGTGCCGACGTTATTCTTGAGAAGCCGGCCTCCCGCGCCATGATCCAGACCACGGAGAGAGTTGTGGTGGTGGGGGCCTCCACTGGCGGTACCGAGGCATTGCGTGTTTTCCTGGAATCTTTCCCCGCCGATTGTCCGCCCATCGTCATTGTCCAGCACATGCCCGAAGGGTTCACCCGGGCCTTTGCCCAGAGGCTCGACGGCATCTGTCGTATCTCGGTCAAGGAGGCCGCCGATAATGATTCGGTGATCCGCGGCAGAGCTCTCATCGCCCCGGGCAACCGGCACATGCTCCTCAAGCGGAGCGGCGCCAGGTACTATGTAGAGATAAAGGACGGACCACTCGTTTCCCGCCATCGCCCGTCGGTGGATGTTCTGTTCCGTTCGGCGGCCCGGTATGCCGGCAAGAACGCCGTGGGAATCATTATGACCGGCATGGGAGACGACGGCGCCAGCGGCATGCGCGAGATGAAGGATGCCGGTGCCATGACCATTGCCCAGGACGAGGCGAGCTGCGTGGTGTTCGGCATGCCCAACGAAGCCATCAAACGCGGTGGTACGGTCAAGGTGCTGCCTTTGGAATCCATTGCGGCGGACGTTATCAGGCACTGTAGTTGAATTTGGGGTAAAGAGCAGGTAGTGCGGGCGCGTTTCCTGTCGGTGAGTTGAGCGTTTCTGGACAAAACCGGTCGGTAGATTATTATGTAGTAATGATTCCGACTCGCCCAGATGGCAGGTAACCCCTTTACCGACAACGCGCGAGGTCCATCATGCAGTGGTTTGCCGTTGTTATGCTCTTCTTCCTGCTCTATTCTCCGGCTTGGCCTGCGGAGCGTGCAGCCGGCTCCCCAGGCGATACCACGGTCGTGTCGTTCGCCTACTTCCCGCAAGCGGTGCCCGTCGCGGTGCTGGGAGAGGTGATCAAGCGGGACCGCCTGCTGGCAAAGGCTCTGCACAGGCTCAATACGGAGATTCGTTTTCAGACCCTTGCCAAAGGAAACGATGCGCTTCCGCTCCTCAGGGCCGGGCAGATCGACGGCATCATGTTTTCCGACCTTCCTACCATTGAGGCGTGCTACCAGTCCAAGCTCCACATCGTGGGGATCGTGAAACAGAGCTATTCCGCAGTGGTGGGTCGCAAAGGGACCATGGTCAGCGATCTGCGCGGCAAACGGATCGGCAATGCGATCGGTTCGACCTCCCATTATGCGCTGATGCAGGCGCTTGCCACGGCCCGGTTAACGGAGCACGACGTCACCATCGTACCCATGGATGTGGACGCCATGCCCCAGTCCCTGGCCCAAGGCGGGATCGACGCGTTCGCCGCCTGGGAACCCATACCAACCGCGGCTCTTTCCCGCTATCCGGACCGTTTCGCCATTCTTTTCCGCCAGAAGAGCAATTCCTATTTCGTTCTTGCCCAGAATCTCGTCACGACCCATCCGGACATTGCCCGCGAGCTTGCCGCGTCGCTCGTTCGGGCAATTCACTGGCTGGAACGGGACCGGAAGAACCTGAGCCGCGCCAGTTTTTGGACGATCCGGACGATGAGGGTGTTCGCCGGCAAAGAACCGTCTTTAACCGAAGCGGACATCGCACGCATTACCCGTAACGATCTGATCGATATCCCTTCCGTCCCGCTGCTGCCCAAAGGTGCGGAGAACCCGGGTTCTATTCTTGCCAAACAATTCGAATTCCTCAAGCTGGTTGGACGCCTTCCGGTTGGGGCATCGTGGGAAACGGTCCAGCGCAGCTTTAACCGTGATTTAATCCAGCAGGTTCTTGCCAATCCGAAGCGCTATCCCTTGTACCGCTTCGATTATGCAATGTGAAAGGCTGCCATGAATCCACGACGACTCTCTGGGCTGCTCCTGGTATTCCTGCTGGTGATGTCGGCCTTTTGCCCCTGCTCGACCGGCCCTGTCGCAGCGGCCGAGCTTTCCCGCGGCCCGCAGGCGGAAGTTACCGTGGCTTACCAGCCGCTGGCCTCGCCGGGGGGGATAATCATTCCGGCAATGCAGCACGATCGCATCTTGCGCCGCGAACTGGCCCGGAGGGGGGTGTCGCTCCGATTCGTAGCCGCCGGCAACGGGGGCGATCTTATTCCCATGCTCCAGAAGGGGGATGCCCAGTTTGCGACCATGGCCGATATGCCCCTCATCGAGGCGGCCAACACCGTCCCTCTGTCCATTATCGGTCAGCTCAAGCGGAATTACGCCATGGTTGTGGGCCCCCGCGGGCTTTCGGCGAAAGACTTGAAGGGAAAGCGGATCGGGAACGCATTTGCGACGACCGGCCACTTCGCCCTGCTGAAGGTCCTCTCCAGCGTCGGGCTCTCGGAGCTCGACGTGGCTCTTGTCCCCTTTGAAGTAAACCTGATGCCCGATGCGCTCCGGAGCGGCCACATCGATGCGTTTGCCGCCTGGGAACCCACGCCGTCACTTACCATCGGCAGGAACCCTGATCGCTACGGCGCCATCGGCCGGCAGCAAAGCATCTCGTTCCTTGTTTCCACAAGGGCATTCACCGCTCAGCATCCCGAGGCTGCCAGGCAGGTCGCTGCCGCGCTGGTGCGGGCGATGCACTGGTTCAGAGCCGACCGGTCCCATGTCGTTACTGCGGTCAGATGGAACATTGCAGCAACTGAGGCATTGACCGGAGCCCGACCCCAGGTGGGTGAGCGGGAATATGCAAAAAGCGCTAGAGCCGATCTGGAAGAACTCGGCTATTCGCCAAAAATGTCCCGCTCTCTGACCAGCAAGCGGTCCCTCCTGCTGGAGGCGCAGGAGTTCCTCAAGTCAATCGGCAAGGTGCCCCGGACCGCCAGCGAAGACGCCCTCATCGGCAGTTTTAGCTATGAGATTGTCGAGGATGTGCTGAAGAAACCAAAACAGTATAACCTTTTCCGTTTCGACTATGCGCCGTAACCTCGCAGAAAGGGACATAGCCGCCTCCATCCCGTGGCGGAAAAGCATTGCCGGGAAAATGGTCCTCATTTTCTGTTCCCTGTTTGCCGTCGTGTTGCTGACGGTACAGTCGGTTGAATTGTACGGGCTTCCGTATGGTCTGTTCAGGGGGAGCGTTCAGGAAATGATCGACCAGGAGTTCGTGGCGCTCGGCACGGTTGCGGACACCAAAAAGATCCTGATCGAGTCGTGGCTCAAGGAGCGCCGGAGCGATGCCAGAATCGTCGCGGTCAATCCGGTGGTCAGGGCACTCATCAATACCCCAAGCCCCTCTGCGGCAATGGTCGAAACGGTGTCGACCTGGCTGGCGAGCCTGCTCGACACGTACCATTATGAGTCGATCAGCATTGTTGATGCCGTGACGGGGCTTCCGATCGCCTTTGCGGTGGATCACCCACCAGGAGGCCCTGTAACCCCTTACCCTTACCTTCAGGTTGCTGCCCGTCCTGGAGTTGATGAGAGCATCATAATTGTCGGCACTCAGGATCGCATTCACGTGGTACGACAGCTTGGCTACGAGCAGTCCGACCACGGGGAGCCACGGGCGCTCCTGGTTATCGAGCTGAACACGGACACAGTGTTCAAACCGCTCCTCGCTACACCAATGGCGACCCTGCTCGGCAAATCATGGGAGGTGATCCTGGCCGATTCCGCTTCAGGCCGTCTTATCCAGCGCATGGCCGCTGACCCGGATTCACCGGTGCCGGCAACGATTCGGGACAATGCCTTGCAACTGGCCCAGGGTGGAAGCGAGGGAACCATTATCGACACCGATTACCGGAATGTTCCGGTTCTTGCCGCCTATCGCCACATACCGCTGTCGGCAGACAGTTCCTGGGGGCTCGTCATTAAAAAGGACAAAGCTGAGGTCCTTGCCCCGGCCCACAGAAACCGTCAGGTGTTTCTGTGGTTCAGCTTGTTCGGCATCGTCATAGTGTGCCTTATCTCGCTGATTATTTCGCGGGCATTGACGGGGCCGTTGCGGATGATCATGAGCACGAGCGCGGAGATCGAGAGCGGCAACCTGTCGGCACGGGTACCTGTCGTTGGGTCGGACGAACTGGCCGCCCTCGGCCGGACCTTCAATGCCATGGTTAACCAACTGCAGGCCTGGCACGAAGAACTGGACGCGAGGGTTCTTGTCCAGACAGAGGAAATCAGGGCAATAAACGAAGATCTCGAGCGCCGTGTCGCTGCAAGGACGGAAGAGCTGCAGGCCGCCCTCAAGGATATGGAATCGTTTTCCTATAGCATTTCCCATGACCTGCGCGCTCCATTGCGGGCCATTGACGGGTACTGCGGGATTCTGAATGAGGAGTTCCGTGGGCGGTTCCCGGAAGAGGCCGGGAAGTACCTTGTCCGCATGTCCCATAATGCCCGGCGCATGGGGCAGCTCATAGACGACCTGCTGGTCTTTTCGCGTCTTTCACGCCAGCAGCTCGAGTGTGAAACGGTCGACATGGGTCTGCTGTTCAGAGAGGTGTTCGAGTCGCTGATGTCGGATGGAGAACCGCGAAACGTCACGTTCGAGGTGGCGCCGCTTCCGCCGTGCCAAGCCGACCCCAAGCTGTTGAGGCAAGTGGTAATCAATCTGCTGAGCAATGCTCTTAAGTTCAGCGGGGGGCGCTCACCGGCGAACATCGCGGTGACCAGCCGCAGCGTGGATGGCGAGACGGTCTACTCGGTGACCGACAATGGCGTCGGTTTTGATCATGCCTACTCGGATAAACTGTTCGGCGTCTTCCAGCGCTATCACAAGAGCGAGGAGTTTGAAGGGACCGGCGTGGGACTTGCCATCGTTCACAACATCATTCAACGTCACGGGGGACGGGTATGGGCGGAGTCGGAACCAGGCAAGGGAGCGACCTTTTTCTTTACGGTGGGTAGCCAAACCCTCTGAAGTGAGCGGGAAAACGGCAACCGGGCGGAGCAGAGCCGGCCGCACGGCACAAGGTGCCTTGATGTTTCGGCGATAACGGGTTAAGCTTGGCCCAAGCACGGTGTATACGTGGTGGAGTGAATATATGGCGGAAGAAAAGTTTTTTCTGGGCAGACAACCAATCCTTGATCGGGAGCAGCGGCTCTACGGCTTTGAACTTCTGTTCCGGTCAGCCGACTCTCTCCATGCCAATGTGACCGACTACCTCCAGGCCAGCGCCAGCGTGATTTTCGATGCGCTCTCCAGTTTCGGCTTCCGGGAGATTCTCGGCAAGCACAAGGGTTTTATCAACGTCAACGCCGATGTCCTCATGAGCGAGGCACTGGAGCTTCTTCCGCCCGAAAAGGTGGTCATCGAGCTTCTGGAGCATGTTCCGATCACCGATACCGTTATCAGCCGTTGCCACGAGTTGCGTGAGAAGGGTTTTTCCCTGGCCCTCGACGACCATATTTACGAACCGGTCTATGAACCACTCTACCATCTCGTCGACGTGATCAAGGTTGATCTGTTCAGAACCGGCATGGAAAACCTTGCCTCGGAAGTGGAAACCCTGAGGAAGTGGAACACCAAGCTCCTGGCCGAAAAGGTGGAGACGGTAGAGCAGTACGAGCGATGCGCCGACCTCGGCTTTACCTATTTCCAGGGCTACTATTTCGCCCGTCCGGTGGTGCTCACCCGCACTCGTGTCGACGTGGGGCGGCTGGCTATTGTCAAGCTCTTCAACCAGTTGGTGGCGGAGGTAGAATTGGGCGAGCTGGAGGAGACCTTCAAGCAGAACCCGAATCTGGTCCTCAATCTCCTGCGACTCGTAAATTCCGTCGCCGTTGGCCTCAAGGACAGGATCACCTCGCTTCGCCACGCGATCATGGTGCTCGGCTACCACCAGTTGCGGCGCTGGGCCATGATGGCGCTCTTCGCCAACAACGCCCAGGGGGGAGGGGACAACCCTCTGCTGGTCATGGCTGCTACCCGTGCCCGCCTCATGGAGCTCATCATCTCGGAGCAGCCCGCTGCCCGCCTGGATCGGGACTACCCCGACCGCGCCTTCATGACCGGTATCCTGTCCCTGGCCGACGCCCTTCTCAAGGTATCCATGGACGAGGTCCTTACCCCTCTCAACCTGGATAATGACGTGCGGGAAGCTCTGCTTTCCCGGACCGGGGAGTTGGGAGAGCTCCTTACCCTGGTGGAGAAGATCGAAAAGGACGATTTCGAGAACATCGCTTCCAGCTTTGAGCAGTTCCAGCTCTCCATGGAGCGTCTCGCCCCTGTCCAGATGGATGCCTGCAACTGGGCAACCCAACTGGGCGAAGTCACCTGACCGCGCCCAGCCGGACGTTATTCCATAAGCCTTGACTTTGCTGCTGCATGGCTCTATTCTGCCAGTTTATTCATGCGGATATGTCAGTCCCGCGCGCAGAGGAGCACCCATGAAGCCCCTGTTTCTCAATCCCCCAACCTACGAAGATTTCGACGGCGGCGCCGGCGCCCGCTACCAGGCCTCCCGCGAGGTAACCTCCTTCTGGTATCCCACCTGGCTCTGTTTCCCGGCCGGGATGATCGACGGCTCCCGCGTGGTGGACGCGCCGGTGCAGCGCTTCGATCTGGACGCCTGTCTTGCCATTGCCGCTGACTATGACATGGTGGTGATGTACACTTCTACCCCCACGCTTTCCCTGGACATCGAAACCGCCCGCCGGATCAAGGAGCGCAAGCCCGCCATTGTGACGGTCCTGACCGGCCCCCATGTGACGGTCCTCCCGGAAGAGTCGCTCCGGCAGGGGGAAGGGGTCATCGACATCGTCTGCCGCGGCGAGTTCGACTATACCACCAAGGAACTCTGCGAGGGGCGCGAGTGGGAAAAGGTCGACGGGGTCAGCTTCTGGAAGGACGGCGCAATCCACCATACCCCCGACCGTTCCCCCATCCAGGACCTGGACGCGCTGCCGTTCGTGGCGCCGGTCTACAAGCGGGATCTGCCGATTGCCGAGTATGTCATCCCCCACTTCAAGAACCCCTATGTATCCATCTATTCCAGCCGCGGCTGTCCGTCCAAGTGTATCTACTGCCTCTGGCCCCAGACTTTTTCCGGGCGCGCCATGCGGACCCGCAGCCCTCAGAATGTATACGAAGAGGTGAAGTGGATCGTCGACAACATCCCTGAGATGCGCGAACTTTCCTTTGACGACGACACCTTCACCGCGGACCGGCGTCACGCCCGGGAAGTTGCGGCCAAGCTGAAGCCGTTGGGCATCTCGTGGACCATCAACGCCCGGGCCAACTGCGATTACGAGACTCTCAAGATCATGCGTGAGGCGGGGCTGCGTCACGTGGTCGTCGGCTACGAGACGGGGAACGAGCAGATCCTGAAGAATATCAAGAAAGGGGTCACCAAGGAGCAGGCCATCGAGTTCACCAGGAACTGCAAGAAGCTCGGCCTCTCCGTGCACGGCGCCTTCATCATGGGGCTCCCCGGCGAGACACGGGACACCATCAGGGAGACCATCGAGTTCGCCAAGGCCCTGGATCTTAACTCCATTCAGGCCTCCCTGGCCTCGCCCTATCCGGGCACCGAGTTCTGGGACCTGTGCCGGCAGGAGGGATGGATCGCCTCCGACGCCTACATCGACGACACGGGCCACCAGATGTGCGTCATCAACTATCCCCACCTCTCCAATGCGGAAATCTTCAATGCCGTGGAGGAGTTCTATGACAAGTTCTACTTCCGGCCCAAATTCATCCTCCGGACGGTCATGAAGATGATCACCGATGGCGAGGAACGCCGCAAGCGGCTCAAGGAAGGGAAGCAGTACCTGGAATACATGAAAAAGCGCAAGGCTGCGGGCCATTCCTGTTGATGCCGATCCCATGAAACGTGTCATCATCAATGCAGACGATTTCGGCCTCTCCGACGGGATCAACCGCGCAGTCATCAAGGCGTGGCAGGAGGGTATCCTCACCTCGGCCTCGCTCATGGTGGGGGGCGCCGCATTTCACGAGGCGGTCCACCTGGCAAAGGCAAATCCCGGGCTCCAGGTGGGGCTCCACCTGACCCTCGTCCAGGGACGGGCCGTGGGGGAGCACGGCGGTTTCCCCTCCATCTGCGACAGCAAGGGGACTTTCAGCGACGATCCGGTCCAGACGGGGATGCGCTACTTCTTCATCCCTCCGTTCCGCAAACAGCTCCATCGTGAGATCGAGGCCCAGATCGTCCGTTTTCTCCAGACCGGCCTGCCGCTCTCCCATGTGGACGGCCACCTGAACATCCACATGCACCCGGTGGTCTTCGACCTCCTTTGCGGGCTCATGCGCAAGCACGGCATCACCACCTTCCGGCTCTGCCGGGAAAACCTGCGGACAAACCTTGCCCTGGACCGGGAACGCAGGTTCGGCAAGATGGTGGACGCCTTCATCTTCTCGAAGCTCGCCGGCCGGTGCCGGCCCATTCTCGACCACCTGGGCATCGGCTATGCTCAGGAGGTGAAGGGGCTCCTCAACTCGGGGCGTATGACCGAGGAGTACCTGCTTCGGGTGCTCGATACCCTTGAAGACGGAACCACGGAGCTCTACTTCCATCCCGGTTGCCTTCCCTGCGCCGAGATCACGCGCCGGATGCCGGACTACCGGCACGAGGAGGAACTGGCGGCTCTCACGAGCCCCCGGGTCAAGGGGCGCCTGAAGGAGCTCGGCATAGAGCTCGGCAACTATCGGGGAGAGGTCAAGACCTATGCTTAAAACGGTAATCATCATGCTCATGGCGGTGTCGGCCGGCACCATCGGCGACATTCTCCTGGCCAAGGGGATGAAGGAACTCGGCGACCTGTCGGTCATGAACCTGCGGGGTATCCTCAATGCGGCAGCCCAGGCCCTCACTTCACCGAAGCTGATCTTCGGCACCGCCATGCTGGCGATCTTTTTTTTCCTCTGGCTGGCGGTCCTTTCGTGGGAAGACCTGTCCGTCGCCCTCCCCATGCAGGCCCTCAATTACGTTCTCGTGGCGTTTCTTTCCCAGTGGTTTCTCGGCGAGACCGTTTCACCCCTGCGCTGGACCGGCACGGTTATGGTTTGCGTCGGAGTCATGCTGATCACGAAAAGCGGAACCCCCTGAGGGGAAAACGCTTCATGTGGAATGAAAAAGGGAGCCGATCGGCTCCCTTTTTCATTCTGTCCACCGCGTACGAACGGCGTCCTATTTCTTGGACTGAACCTCTTTTACCGCCTTTTCGAACGCCTCGGGGCTGAACCCCTTGATCACCTTGTCATTGCCGATGACGATCACCGGCACACCCTGGCTCTTGTACTTCTTGGTCAGTTCTTCCATGGCCTTGGCGTCCAGTTCCACGTCCTTGTTGATGAACGGAATGTTCTTGGCCGTGAAGTATTCCTTGGCCTCCTTGCAGTGGGGGCACCAGGCCACCGAGTAGAGGACCACCTTGGGGTAGGTCTGCTTTTTGGCGGAGGCGTCGATCTTGCTCTGGGTGGGGGATACGTCGGCTGCCAGAGCCGGCGCGGCCAGAGCCGCAATCGCCAGAACGCATGCCGCAGCGAATATTTTACGCATGACTCTCTTCTCCTTTGCTGTACAATTGGCTTCGTCGTTCCTCCAGACTATACCGAAGGGGAAGGGCAAGTCAAATGGGTAGGGGACACGCAATGAACGAGCGGATACGTATACGGGAGATACTGGCCGGAGCACCGGCCGGCACGGAAGTGACCGTCAAGGGGTGGGTCAGGACGAGTCGCGTCGGCAAGGGGGTAGCCTTTCTTGCGGTGAATGACGGATCGTGTCTGGCGAGTCTCCAGGTGGTGGCCGAACCGGGACTCGCCAACTACGATGAGCTGCGGGGAATCGGCACCGGCGCCGCCGTGGCGGTCCGGGGGATCGTTGCCGAATCGCCGGCCGCGGGGCAGGCCGTTGAACTCCACGCGACGGAGGTGGTCGTGGTCGGAGACGCCGACGAACAGTATCCCCTGCAGAAGAAGCGCCACACCTTCGAGTACCTGCGGACCATTGCCCACTTGCGCCCCCGCTCCAACACCTTCGGCGCGGTGTTCCGCGTCCGCTCGTCGCTGGCCCAGGCGGTTCACCGCTTCTTTGCCGAGCGGGGCTTTCTCTACGTCCATACCCCTATCATCACCACCAGTGACTGCGAAGGGGCAGGCGAACTGTTCCGGGTCACCACTCTCGATCCGTCGGCCCCACCCATGGCGGACGGCGCGGTCGATTTCAGCCAGGATTTCTTCGCGGCCCAGGCGGGGCTCACCGTCAGCGGCCAGCTTGAGGGTGAGCTCTTTGCCCAGGCATTTTCCGATATTTACACCTTCGGGCCTACCTTCAGGGCTGAAAATTCCAACACTCCCCGCCATGCCGCCGAATTCTGGATGATCGAGCCCGAAATGGCCTTTGCCGACCTGAGGGACGATGCCGCGCTGGCCGAGGATTTTTTCCGTTACCTGTGTCGCCACGTTCTGGACAACTGCGCCGAGGACATGGCCTTTTTCAACGAACACGTGGACCGTGGGCTACTCGCCCGGGTAGAGCAGGTGGCCGGTTCATCCTTTGCCATGATGGAGTACGGCGTGGCCATCGAGCACCTGAAGCGGGCCGCGGTCCCCTTCGAGTACCCGGTCGAGTGGGGTCTCGACCTCCAGACCGAGCATGAGCGTTACCTGACCGAGCAGGTGGTGGGCGGGCCGGTCTTCGTGGTCAACTATCCTCAGGAGATCAAGGCCTTCTACATGCGCCGGAATGACGACGGCAGAACCGTGGCGGCAATGGATCTGCTGGTGCCCAAAGTGGGCGAGATCATCGGCGGCAGTCAGCGGGAGGAGCGGTACGACCTTCTGGAATCCCGCATGCGCGAGGGCGGCATTGCCCCCGAGAGCCTCTGGTGGTACCTGGACTCCCGCCGCTGGGGATCGACTCCCCACGCCGGTTTCGGCCTCGGTTTCGAGCGGCTCATCATGTACCTGACCGGCATGGAGAATATCCGCGACGTGATCCCGTTCCCCCGTACCCCTCGTCACGCGGAGTTTTAAGGATTCCGGCACTCACTTTCCGGAGCACGCACCATGTTCGTTCATTCGCTCTGCCTCCATCTCCACCTGCCGAGCCATTCCCTCAAGGGGAAGCGGGGGATCGTCAAAAGCATCATTGCCCGGGCGAGGCAGGACTTCAACGTGTCCGCCGCCGAGGTGGACCTCCAGGACGTCCCGGACGAGGCGGTGCTCGCCTTCGCAACGGTCACGGGTGACCGGTCTCCCGGCCGGCATCTCCTTGAACGCCTGGAGGACCGGATCGCCGAGGAGCGCCCCGACGTGACCATTGCCGCGGCCGAGTTCGAGGAGCGCTGACCCTGCTGGACGATTCGTCGGTATAGAACAGATAAAAAAGACCGATTTTATCCTTTTTTGGGTTGACCTTTTCCGGAATCATGGTAAGGTTGAGACCGTGCCCGGCGGCATGTGATCCAATCAAGACCTGTCAAGGAGGAAGCAACCATGGCCTATGAAGCAAAAGACTATTCGAAGCTGATCGGGATGGCGGGATTCAGCGAAGCTCTCTTGAAGAACCATTTCACCCTCTACCAGGGGTATGTGACCAATACGAATAAGGTTCTCGACATCCTTGCCAAGATGCTCGCCGACGGCGCCACTGCCACTCCCGAGTATGCGGAGCTGAAGCGGCGCCTGGGATGGGAGTTCAACGGCATGCGGCTCCACGAGTTCTATTTTGAGAATCTCGGCGGCACCGGTACCATCGACCAGGCCGGCAAGCTGGCCGCGAAAATCGTTGCCGACTTCGGCAGCCATGAGGCGTGGGAGAAGGATTTCCGGGCCACCGGCGCCATGCGGGGCATCGGCTGGGCGGTGCTCTACCAGGATACGGCCAGCGGCAAGCTCATTAATTTCTGGGTCAATGAGCACGACGTTGCCCATCCGGCGGGCTGTACCCCCATCCTGATCATGGATGTCTTCGAACATGCCTTTATGCTCGATTACGGTCTCAAGCGTCCCGACTACATCGAGGCGTTCTTCAAGAACATCGACTGGAAGGCCGCCGAGGCCCGGTTAAAGTAACATTCGTTCAGACCTGACAGATGGGGCGCTCATGGCGCCCCTTTTTTCTTCCGGCAATCGGGAGCGTGCCGATCCGCCGCGGCGGGCCCACAGGAGGTGACAGCCATGAAAGGACTCATCATCAGTGCCGACCAGTTCGAGGATTCTGAACTTCTCATCCCCTACTACCGTCTGCTGGAAGAGGTGATTCCGGTCCGGATCGCGGCTCCGGCCCGCGGCACCATAACGGGCAAGCACGGCTATGAGGTGACGGCTGACCTGGCGCTTGCCGAGGTCGCTGCCGACGACTACACCATCCTCATCCTGCCGGGAGGGAAGGCGCCAGCTGCCGTGAGACGGGAGCCGGCGGCCCTGGAGATCTGTCGGAGCTTCTTTGCCCATGCCAGACCGGTGGCGGCCATCTGTCACGGCCCCCAGACGCTGGTCAGCGCCGGACTCCTGTCGGGCAGGCGCGCCACCTGCTACCGCTCGGTTGCCGATGAGCTGCGCGGCGCTGGCGCCCTCTACGAGGACAGCGAAGTGGTGGTGGACGGCAACCTGATCACCTCCCGTGAGCCGGCGGATCTTCCGGCGTTCATGCGGGAGATCATGAAGAAACTGAAGGGGTAGGGAGGAGACGATATGAAACGGCTGATGCTGGTTGTCATGGTCTTGTTCGTGGGAGTGGTGCCTGCCCTGGGAAACGGCACGGGAGAAAAGGTGGAATTCCGTGCCACCATCGGAGACGATGGGGTGCAGCGGGTGCGGATAACGGGGGGTGAGTACTACTACAAACCCAACCATATCATCGTCAGGGTGAATGTGCCGGTGGAAATCACGGCGACCAACGATTCCCGTTTCGTTCCCCACGACCTGATTGTAAAGGCTCCGGAAGCGGGCATGGATTTCCGCATCGATCTGAAGAAGGACGCACAGGCGGTCCGCTTCACCCCCACAAAGGTGGGGGTCTATCCCATGTACTGCGACAAGAAGCTCCTCTTCTTCGCCAGCCATCGCGAAAAGGGGATGGAAGGAGTGATCGAGGTGGTTGAGTAGATTGCCGACCGGTGGTATGGTGATGCGATGCGTCGGCACCGCGTCCGACAGCCACTTTCTCCGTCCGGAGTCCATGCCATGGGTCATGAGGATCTGCAGAAACTGAAAATCGACAAGGGGGCGGCATTCCGGCCCGCTGCCCGGCGCAGGCCCCTCTACTGGATCGCGGCGGCAGTTGCTCTTGCGCTGCTGCTGGTCCTGTTCGCCACCGGCGTTCTCACTCCGGCCGTGACCGTTGAAACCGGCACGGTGACCCAGGTTTACCCGTCCCAGACCTTTACCCTGCTCAACGCCAGCGGCTATGTGGTGGCCCAGCGCAAGGCGGCCGTGGCTGCGAAGCTCACTGGTCGGCTGGTCTGGCTCGGCGTTGAGGAGGGGAGCAGGGTCCGCAAAGGGGATGTGCTGGCCCGGCTGGAGAGCGAAGATGCCGCTGCCGGCCGGGACCAGGCGGCAGCCAACCTGGGTACGGCCCGGGCGAGCCTGGATCAGGCGAGGGCTGAGTTGACCGATGCCAGCCAGGCCTATGAGCGGCAGAAGCAGCTCGTGCGCGAGGGGATCGTGGCAAAGGCCGACTTTGACGCGGCAGAGGCCCGCTTCCTCCGGGCCCGGGCCGCGGTGACCGCCGCCGAGTCGTCCATCCGCGCCGCCTCGGCCGCCCTGCGGGGGGCGGAGGTGAACCTGGAATATTCCCTCATCCGCGCCCCCTTCGATGCCGTGGTCCTGACCAAGAATGCGGACGTGGGCGACATCGTCACCCCCATTGGCGCCGCTGCCGACGCCAAGGCCGCCGTGGTCAGCATCGCCGACCTGGCATCGCTCCAGGTGGAAGCGGACGTTTCTGAATCCAACCTGGCCAAGGTCAAGGAGGGACAGCCGTGCGAGATCCAGCTCGATTCCCTGCCGAATGAGCGCTTCCGGGGCTTCGTCCACATGATCGTCCCCACGGCTGATCGCTCCAAGGCGACAGTTCTGGTGAAGGTCCGCTTTGAGAAACTTGACCCTCGTATCCTCCCCGAGATGAGTGCCAAGGTGGCATTTCTGGAGCGGCCGGTGGCCGCGGGGGAAGAGAAACCGAAGACCGCCGTGAATCCTGCCGCCGTGGCCGATCGGGACGGCCGCACGGTCCTCTTCGTCCTGAAGGGGGATCGGGTGGCCGCCGTGCCCGTGACCCTCGGCGCCCGCCAGGGAGACATGGTGGAGGTTGTCTCCGGCGCCAAGGCCGGGGACAGGATCGTCGTCAAGCCCCTGGACAAGCTCAAGGACGGCACCCGCATCAAAACGGCGGAGAAGTAGATGAGCGAAGCGCGGGAACCCATCGTCGCCATCCGCAATCTTTCCAAATCCTACCGCCGGGGGGCTCAACTGATCCCGGTACTCCAGGACATTACCCTGGACATCGCGGCCGGTGAGTTCCTGGCGCTCATGGGACCGTCCGGCTCGGGTAAAAGCACGCTCCTGAACCTGGTTGCAGGGATCGACAAGGCCGACGCGGGGACCATCACCATAGGCGGCGTGGAGATCACGACCCTCTCCGAGGCCGCACTGGCCTCCTGGCGAGCCGCCAACGTGGGATTCATCTTCCAGTTCTACAACCTGATTCCGGTGCTGACGGCCTTCGAAAACGTGGAGTTGCCGCTGCTCCTGACGGGACTTTCCCGGCGGCAGCGGCGCGAGCATGTGGAAACCGTACTCTCGCTGGTGGGGCTCACCGACCGGATGGATCACTACCCCTCCCAGCTCTCGGGGGGACAGCAGCAGCGCGTGGCCGTTGCACGGGCCATGGTGACCGATCCGGATATTCTGGTGGCTGACGAGCCCACCGGCGACCTGGACCGGGTTTCGGCGGGAGAGGTGCTGGCCCTCATGGAACGCCTGGTGTCAGGGTTCGGCAAGACCATCATCATGGTTACCCACGATCCCCGGGCCGCAGAGCAGGCCCACCGGCTCCTCCACCTGGAGAAGGGTGAACTGACCGACGGGGCCGGCTAGCAGATGTTCATCATCAAGCTCCTCATCCGCAACGCCTTTCGCCACAAGCTCCGGACGGGGCTTACCATCGTGGGGGTTGCCATCGCCATTGTGGCCTTCGGCCTGTTGCGGACCCTGGTGGACCTCTGGTATGCGGGCGTTGAGGCGTCCTCGGCCTCCCGGCTCATTACGCGCAACTCCATCTCCCTCGTTTTTCCCCTCCCCATTTCCTACAAGGACCGGATCCGCCAGGTGCCGGGGGTTCGCGACGTGTCCTGGGGCAACTGGTTCGGCGGCATCTACAAGGAAGAGAAGAATTTTTTCCCCAGTTTTGCCGTGGAGCCCCGCAGCTTCCTGGCCATGTACCCGGAGTACCGGGTCGACCCAGTGGAGATGAAGTCCTTCCTCCTGGACAGGAAGGGAGCCATGGTGGGAGCCAAGACCGCCGAGCGTTTCGGCTGGAAGGTGGGGGATCAGGTGGCGCTCCGGGGGACCATCTTCCCCGGACAGTGGGAATTCGTTGTCCGGGGCATCTACCATGGGGCAGCCAAGAGCACCGATGAGACCCAGTTCTTCTTCCACTGGGACTACCTGAACGAGGTCATACGGCGGACGGTGCCCCGGCGGGCCGATCAGGCGGGGTATTACATCATCGAGCTGAAAAAGCCCGATCAGGCGGCGGAGGTCTCCCTGGCCGTGGATGCCACCTTCAGGAATTCCCTGGCCGAGACCCTGACCGAGACGGAACGGGCATTCCAGATGAGCTTCGTGTCCATGACCGAGGCCATCGTCATCGCCATTCAGATCGTCTCCTACGTGGTAATCGTCATTATCATGGTCGTGGCGGCAAACACCATGGCCATGACGGCCCGGGAGCGGATTCCCGAGTACGCCACCCTCAAGACCCTCGGCTTCGGCGGATTCCACATTGCGGGAGTGATCTTCGGCGAATCGCTCGTCATCGCCATGGCGGGGGGAGTGACCGGGGTGATTCTCACCTTTCCCGCGGCCCGCTGGATCGAAACCGAGCTGTCCCAGTTCTTTCCCGTGTTCACAGTGGCTCCGTCCACCATCTGCATGGACCTGGCGGCAGCCTTCATCGTGGGGGCGGTGGCCGGCATCTTCCCCACCTGGCGCGGGGTGACCATCCGTATCGCCGAGGGTCTCAGGAGAGTCGGATAGTGGGAATCCCTTACTCTTACAGCCTGCGCAATCTCTGGACCCGGCGTCTCACAACCGTGCTGACGGCATCGGGCATGGCGCTGGTGGTCTTCGTGTTCGCGGCGACTCTCATGCTCTCCGAGGGCCTGCGCAAGACCCTGGTGGACACCGGCTCGTGGGACAACGTGGTGGTGATCCGCAAGTCCTCCCAGACGGAGGTTCAGAGCGGGGTTGACCGATCCCAGGCGGCCATCGTGGAAACCCAGCCCGAGGTGGCCATGGCGGAGGGGCAGCGACTGGTGGCCAAGGAACTTGTGGTGCTCATCAGCCTGCCGAAACGGGGCACGGGAAAGCCGTCCAACGTGGTGATCCGAGGCATCGGCGCGCCCTCGCTCCTGCTGAGGCCCCAGGTGAAGCTCCGGGAGGGGCGGATGCCCCGGCCCGGCTCGGCGGAGATCATCGCCGGGGCGAGCATTGCCAAGCGGTTCCAGGGGGGAGGGATCGGCGAAACCCTGCGCTTCGGCATGCGGGATTGGACCGTGGTGGGTATCTTCGATGCCGGCAACACGGGTTTTTCCTCGGAGATATGGGGGGACGTGGATCAGTTGATGCAGGCCTTCCGGCGCCCGGTCTACTCGTCGGTCATCTTCAAACTCAGGGATGCCGCCGAGTTCGATCGCGTCAAGGCCCGGCTGGAGGCGGACCCGCGCCTCACCGTGGAGGCGAAGCGCGAAATCCGCTTCTATGCCGACCAGTCGGAAGCCATGGCCACGTTCCTGAACATCCTGGGTGTGACCCTCACGGTGATTTTTTCCCTGGGCGCGGTCATCGGCGCCATGATCACCATGTATGCCGCCGTTGCCAACCGGATCACCGAGATTGGTACGTTGCGCGCCCTCGGTTTCCAGCGGCGGAGCATTCTGGGGGCGTTCATCCTGGAGGCGCTGTTTCTGGGACTTCTGGGCGGGGTGGTGGGGATCTTTTTCGCCTCGTTCATGCAACTGGTGACCATCTCAACCATGAACTGGCAGACCTTTTCGGAACTGGCGTTCAGCTTTACCCTCACCCCCCGCATCATCGGCGCGTCGCTGGTGTTTTCCCTGATCATGGGGTTCGTGGGGGGGCTGCTCCCGGCGTCCCGGGCAGCGCGGATGAACATCGTGGACGCCCTGCGGGCGAGCTGAAAGGGGGCTCAGAGGCCGAGCCGCGTCCGTGCGTCGAGCAGATAGGCCCTGACCGCGCCGGAGCTTTCCAGGGCCAGTACTTCCTGCGCCACCTCCTCGGCCATGGTGCTGGAAAGGGCGCGGATGGTCTGTTTCACCACCGGGATGGAGGGGGCCGAGAGGCTGAATTCCCTGATGCCCATGCCGAACAGGAGCACCGCATTGATGGGGTCGGCCGCCATCTCGCCGCAGATGGAAACCGGCTTGCCCGCAGCCGTTGCCGTGTCGACCACGCGCTTGATGGAGTGGAGCACCGCCGGCTGGTAGGGATCGTAGTAGCGGCTCACCTTGGGATTGTTCCGGTCGGCCGCCATGGTGTACTGGATCAGGTCGTTGGTGCCGATGCTGAAAAAATCCACCTCCCGGATCAGGATGTGGGCCGTCTGCACCGCGGCCGGCAGTTCCACCATGATGCCCAGCTCGAGGTTCTGGTCGAAGGGCACCCCCTCGCGGCTAAGCTCGCCGCGCACCTCGTTCATGATTTTCTTGATCTGCCAGATTTCGCCGATACTCGACACCATGGGGAACATGAGCTTGATCTTGCCGTGGGCCGATGCCAGCAGGATCCCCGCCAACTGCACCCGGAAGATATCCTCCCGCTCCAGGGATACGCGGATGGAGCGCCAACCCATGAACGGATTGTCTTCCTTGGGCATGGGGAAGTAGGGGAGGGTCTTGTCGCCGCCGATGTCCAGGGTCCTGATGGTGACCGGATTGGGCGAGAACCCCTCCAGGACGCGCCGGTACAGGCTGAACAGGGCATCCCGGGAAGGAAAGGCCGAACGGGTCATGTAGGGGAACTCGGTCCGGTAGAGTCCGACCCCCTCGGCGCCGTTGGCCTGGGCGATCCTGATGTCGCTCAGCAGGCCGATGTTGGCCCGCAGCCAGACCTGCTCGCCGTCCAGGGTCACCGCGGGCACGTCCCGCAGTTCCTCAAGTTCGCGCAGTCTGACGCTGAAGTCGGCCTCCAGCCGCGCATACTCCTCTTTGACTTTGGCGCTGGGGTTGATGTAGATATGCCCCGAACTGCCGTCCACGATCACCTCATCCTTGAGCCCGAGGTTCTGCAGCGCTCCGCCCACCCCCACCACCGCCGGGATGCCGAGGGACTTGGCCATGATCGCCGCATGGGAGTTCACGTCCCCCCTTTCGGTCACAATGCCGAGAATCTTGTCGTGGTCGAGGGTGGCCATGTCGGAGGGGAGTATTTCACGGGCCACGATGATGCGCCGTTCCCGGAGCTTGGGAACGGGCTTGCACGAGCCGTCCAGGCACGAGATGATCCGGCGGCGGATGTCCTCCATGTCGGCGGAGCGCTCCCGGAGGTAGGGGTCTTCCATCTGGGAGAAGGCGTTCACGTAGTGGGCCACCGCCTCGTTCACAGACCGCACCGCGCCGTAATCCTGCTCGATGAAATCCATGACACGGGCGATGAAACCCCGGTCCTCCAGGATCATCAGGTGGGTGTGGAAGATGGCGGCATCCTCTTTGGAGAGGGTCTCGGCAACACGCTTCTCCATATAGATGGTTTCAATCCTGGCCTTCTCCAGGGCCATGAGAAAGCGGTGGCGCTCCTCGTTGGTGGGGCGCACCATGGCCACTTCCATGCCGTCGGACGCCGAATGGTCAATGACTGCCACCTTGCCCACGGAGAAACCCGAAGAAACGGGAGTTCCCATCAGGTGCAGCGAACGGCGCTCCTTGCCGCGAGTCTTTCGCGTCTTGCCCGTGGGCGCGCCGATGGACTTGAGTTTTTCCAGCTCCCGCTCCAGGCGATCCCGCTCTTCTTCGTTGCGGCGGATGGAGTCCAGGAGCGTGGCGTTGATGACGATGCTCGTGATCTGGTAGGCAATGGTGGAGAGAGTGCTGACCTCTTCCTGTCGGAAGGTCCGCTGCTCCCTTGTCTGGATGACGATGACGCCCATGGTGTTCCCCCGATGGAGCAGCGGCATGCCGAGGAACGAGTTGAAGCGCTCCTCCTTGGTCTCGGGAAAATACTTGTAGCGGGGGTGGAGGGGGGCGTTGTCGGTGGCGACGATCCCTTTTTGCTGCACCACGAGCCCCGAGAGCCCCTCGGATATCTTCATGGTGATCCGCCCCACGGAGCTCTTGGAGAGTCCACGGGTCGCAGCCAGTCGCAGGGTTTCGCCATCCTGCTCCAGCAGGTAGATGGAGCAGACATCTGTGCCGATCCGCTTGGCAACCAGTTGAACGATGTTGTCCAGGGTTTCCTGGAGATCGTGGGAGTGGAGGATGAGGGCGCTTATGTCCTCCAGAATGCGCAGTCCGGTCGCTTCGAGTCGTTCGTCGGCCATGGTGTGTGGTGCCCTCGACGTAAAGTCCGCTCATTATATTCCATGAACAGCCCGAAGGAAAGCACGTTTAACACCCCGGAACCCGATAACGGGCTGAATGGTGGCAACGTTCGATTCTTTCTGTTATAGTGTGCCCCGACTTATGACGTTATCCGGGGGTGAGAGCATGACCGAAACGAACAATGAACTGTTGGCAAAAGGCATAAGCCTCGCCGAAGGGGGCGATTTCGCCGCCGCCGAAGCGCTGTTCAGAACCTGTGTGGAGAGGGCTCCCGATGACCCCGAAGGCTACTTCTACCTGGGAGAAGCCCTCGTGGAGGAGGGAAAACTCGAAGAGGCCCGGCAGCAGTACGAGAAGGGGCTTGCCCTTGCCCCGGGAGACGTGGACGGCCAGATCGCCCTCGGCGACATCTGTCTGGAGCTGGCTGAGCACGAGGCCGCCCTGGCCGCCTACCGGCGTGCCGTGGAACTGGACCCCCGCAATGCCGACGGCTATGTCAACATCGGCCTCGTCTACAACTCCCTGGAGGAGACCAGTAAGGCGATCGAATCGTTCGAGAAGGCCCTGGAGATCGATCCGGCCAATGTCTTCGCCTACAACGGCCTGGGTGATGCCTGGTACGGTCTCGGCGAACGGGAAAAGGCCATAGACGCCTTCCGCAAGGGTATCGAACTCGACCCTACCGATGCGGCGGCCCACTTCAACCTCGGTGAACTCTACTACGATCTCGGCGAGACCGAGGAGGCCGAGAAGGAGTGCCTTGAAGCGGTCCGGCTCGATCCCGACTTTACCATGTCCTACCTCACCCTCGGCAGCCTCTATATGGATGACGAGAGGGTGAACGACGCCATCAGGTATCTGGAGCTCTATCTGAAAAAGGAAAAATCGCCCCAGGCCCGAGAGACCGTGGACGAGGTTAAGGCCGTGCTTGAGGGGCTGCGCGCCGAGGTGGCCGGCAAACCCTGATTTTTTGCCCTCCCTCCTTTGAATCGCCGCAATGTGCGGTACCATTGAAGTAAAGATGGATGAACGAAAGGAGGGATCAGGTCATGTCGGAAGAAAAGAACAACACCCTGATAGTCGGGTCGCTGATGCTCATTGCGGGAGGCATCCTCGGTGCGGGAGCTGCGCTTCTTTTTGCTCCCCAATCGGGCAAGAAGACCCGGCGGGATATCAAGAAGTACGTTCGGCGCGCCAGGAACGAGGCCGAGGAGATGGTGGAAGATTTCACCGACAAGGTTTCGGACGTGGTCGATTCCCTGAATGACCGGACCCAGGAGATTCTGGAACGGGGTAAGGACGTTACCCAGGACGTGAAGAAAGACCTGCTCAAGGCGTTTGAGGATGGCAAGGATCGCCTGGAGAAGGAACGGACCCGGCTGGCGAAGCTTCTGGGTTAAGCCGGCGCACACGCATGATGTAAAGAGGCGGGACGAGTTCCCGCCTCTTTTTTCATTGGTGCGCCAATGTGATGTCCCCGTACCAGGCGGTCGCCTCACTGCCGGTATTGTCGGAATCGGTCATGAGCGCCACACCCTCAGCCCTCGGGGGCTCCTCGCCGAAGAGCCTCACGTAGTCTTCGTAGACGTTCCTCTCTTCTGAAAGCCATTTCCCCGCGCCGGCGGCGCCGCTTTCCACCGCCACCATCATCACGTTCCTTGGGGCGAAGGGGTTCGGAGTCGAGGCACCCTTTGGAAGCCGGTTTGCCCATATGTAGTTGATCGCCCTTGTTTGCCAGAAGAAGGTGCCGGGGAAAATTACGTAGACCCGCGCCGCGTAGTCGTCTCCCTCCTTGACTCCCTCGTTCCCTTTTGTCAGCGTGCCGGCGACCTTCCACGACCAGCGCAGCCAGGGTTGCGTTTTGGGGTCGAAACTCATCTTTCTGATCAGTCCTGACGCTGAGCCCCGGCTCTCCGCCCTCAGGACAGTCCTTTCTCCATCCTTCACCAGCGAATAGACGGTTTTCCTCTTCCCCCTGAACGTTTGCTCCTGCCAGCCGGTCAGGTCTCCGGCACTGAAGCGGCCCACCGTCATGGCGGTCGCGGTGCCGGCAAGGGTCAGCAGCAGGGTGATGGCGACGATTTTTACCATGGCGTTCCTCCCGTGAGACAAGTGTAGCAGGTCGGGCAGCGGGACGAAAGATCCGCCGTGCCATAAACTCAGTATCGGCGGTTGCCGTTTCCGCCGGTCTGATAGACTTGTCACTGGACAGGCGACATGATCTTCACGCCGGCATGTGGCCGGAACGGGAGCGAAAACCAATGGACAAGGAAGCACGGCACCACGACGAACAGCGGATCGAACGCATCTTTTCGGCGGACCGGCGGACGCTTCCGCCAGACGGCGGTCCACACTTCAACCGGCTCATCTTTGCCACGAGCCCCTATCTCCTCCAGCACGCCGATAACCCGGTGGATTGGTATCCCTGGGGGGAAAATGCCTTTTCGCGGGCACGGGCGGAGGATCGTCCGGTTTTCCTTTCCATCGGCTACGCCACCTGCCACTGGTGCCACGTCATGGCGGCCGAGTCCTTCGACGATGACGAGGTAGCCGCGGTCTTGAACCGCGAGTACGTGTCGGTGAAGGTTGACCGGGAAGAGCGCCCCGACATCGACGATATCTATATGCGCGTCGCGCAGATGATGAACGGTAGCGGCGGCTGGCCTCTCACCATCATCATGACCCCCGACCGGCAACCTTTCTTTGCAGCCACCTATATTCCCAGGCACTCCCGGGGCGGCATGCCGGGGCTGATCGATCTCCTGGAAAAGATTGCCGAGGTCTGGCGACAGCGGCGGGAGGTTGTCAGGCAGAATTGTTCCGCCATCATGGATGCCCTGTCGCGGTTCAACTCCGTCCGTCCAGCCGCCGCCGAGGATGAGGCGCCGCTCCACGGCGCACGGCAGCAGCTGGCGGATATCTATGACAAAGAGTTCGGCGGCTTCGGCGGCGCGCCTAAATTTCCCATGGCCATGAACCTCTCCTTTCTCCTGCGTTACAGCCAGCGATACGGCGACGGCGAGGCCGTGGCCATGGCCACGGATACCCTCACCGCCATGGCGCAAGGAGGCATCCGGGACCACCTGGGCGGCGGCTTCCATCGCTACACCGTGGATGGCCGCTGGCTCGTGCCGCATTTCGAGAAAATGCTCTACGACCAGGCCCTCTGCACCCTTGCGCTGGTCGAGGCCGCACAGGTTACGGGGAACAGTGCCTTCAGGGAGTTGGCGAAGGAAACCTGCAGCTTTGTCCTGCGGGAACTTTCCGCGCCGGCCGGGGGCTTCTACTCGGCTCTGGATGCCGATTCCGAGGGACAGGAGGGGGGCTGTTACCTCTGGACTCCCGCCCAGGTGCGGGAGATCCTCGGGGCGGCCGACGGCGAACTGTTCTGCCGCCTCTATGATGTTACCGAGCAGGGGAATTTCGAGGGGGCGAACGTGCTCCACCTTCCCCATGCCCCCAGTGCCTTCGCCCGAATCGAGGGAATTGATCCCCGCGACCTGAGGGCGCGGAGCGACCGCTGGCGCGCCCTGCTTCTGGATGCGCGGGAGCGGCGGCCGCGCCCCTTCCGCGACGAGAAGATCATAACCGGCTGGAACGGACTCATGGTTGTCGCCCTGGCCCGCACGTTCCTGATCTGTGGCGATGAGCTCCTGCTGGAGGGCGCCGAACGGGCAGTGCGGCGTGTGTGCATTGATCTCCGTGCGCCGGCGGGACGGCTGGTGCGCAGCTGTCATCGGGGCGAGGCGAGCGGTCCCGGTTTCCTGGAAGACTATGCATTTTTCATTCGCGGCCTCCTTGAACTGCACGAAGCCACTCTCGACCCCCGGCATCTGGCCCTTGCCCGCTCGCTGACCCACGACATGCTCCGGCTTTTCGGTGACAACGGGGGAGGGCTCTTTGATACGGGGAGCGATGCGGAAACGATCCTCGTGCGGGGCAAGGGCGCGCTGGACGGCGCCATCCCTTCGGGCAACGCCATGGCCGCATCGGTTCTGATCCGCCTCGGCAGGATAACCGGCGACGGCGTATTCGAGGAGGCAGGGCGCGGCATCATCCGGGCGTTTCTGGACGGGGCAGCCCGACAGCCCGCAGCACACATCTATCTCCTCTGCGCCCTGGGCGAACTCCTGACCGACCCGTTCGAGGTTGTGATCGCCGCGGCGACCAGGCCGCATGCCGTGCGGGAGTTGCTCGGTATCCTCGGTGGCCGCCTGATTCCCGGACTGGTCCTGAGGGAGCGGGAAGAGAATTCGCCGGCGGGGGAGAGGGGGGGGAGCGGGGGCATCGCCCGTGTCTGCGCGGGCAGGGTCTGTCTGCCGCCGGTCACGGCGCCTGAAGGGTTGGAGGAAATCCTGGACAGGCACATAATCCGGCCGGGCCGACCGGGGTGAGTCACTGAAAAAGCTCCCAAATACCCGGCGACTGTGGTACATACCTCCCCTGATCACATTCTCCAGGGGAGCCCATGTCTGAAAAGAAGCAGATAGCCCGGGCTGCCGGGGTCCTCGGCCTGGCAACCATCATCTCCCGCATCATGGGGATGGTGCGCGACATGGCCGTCTCCCGGTTCTTTGGCGCCGGCCTCCAGACCGACGCCTTCTTTGCCGCCTTCCAGATTCCCAATATGCTGCGCCGGTTTTTCGCCGAGGGGGCCCTTACGTCGGCATTCGTGCCGACCTTCTCCGAGTGGCACTCCCAGCGAAGCCCCGAAGAGGCGCGTGAGCTCGCCAACGTGTGCTTCACACTTCTCACCATTGTCATGGCGGGCGTGACCCTGGCGGGAATCCTGCTCGCTCCCGGCATCGTCTCGATCATGTTTCCCGGGTTCAGGGCCGACCCGGCCAAGTTCGGGCTCACGGTCTTTCTCAACCGGCTCATGTTCCCGTATATTTTCTTCATAAGCCTGCTGGCGCTCTGCATGGGGATACTCAATACGGTTCGCCACTTTTTCACCCCGGCCATCTCCACTGTGTTTCTGAACGTTTCCATGATTCTCTGTGCCTGGCTGCTTCGAGACCGGTTCGCGGTGCCGATCACCGCCTTGGCCGTGGGGGTTCTGCTGGGTGGGGTCCTTCAGCTTCTCCTGCAACTGCCGGTGCTCTACCGCAAGGGATTCCCGCTCCGCGTCCGTTTCGATCTCCACCATCCCGCGGTACGGCGCATCGCTATCCTCATGGGACCGTCGGTTTTCGGGGTTGGGGTCTACTACCTGAACATCACCGTGGGCAATATCCTTGCCTCGCTCCTTCCCGAGGGAAGCGTCTCGTACCTCTACTACGCCCAGCGGCTGTTCGAGTTCCCCCAGGGGATCTTCACCGTCTCTGTGGCCCAGGCGGTCCTGCCCTCACTGAGCCGGCAGGCGGCGGCCGGCGACATGGATGCCTTCCGGGAGTCTCTCGTTTTCGGCCTGCGGCTCACCCTGTTCGTTACCATTCCGGCCACGGTGGGCCTCATGGTCTGCGCCACTCCCATCTTCAGCCTCCTTTTCATGGGGGGGGAGTTCGACTACGCCCAAGCCGCCAATGCGGGAATAGCCCTGTTCTACTACGCCATTGGACTTTCGCTCGTGGCCTTGGTGCGGGTTCTGGTGCCCGCGTTTTACGCTCTCAAGGATACGAGGACGCCGGTCATGGTCGCCTTCGTCGCCTTCATCATGAACGCCGTTGCCAGCCTCATCCTCATGAAACCTCTCGCCCATGGCGGATTGGCCCTGGCGTCCTCCCTGTCCGCCCTTGCCAACATGGGGCTCCTTCTGGTCCTCCTGCGGCGGAAGATCGGTCCGTTCGGCGGGAGGGCTTTGGTCCGTTCAGGCATGAAGGTTCTCGCGGCATCCCTGCCCATGGCGCTGGCGGTCCGTTGGATGGTGGCGCTCATCGATTGGTCACTGCCAGGGGAAAAGATGCTTAAGGGGGGAGTTCTGCTCGGCGCCGTGGGCGTGGGCATCGTGTTGTTTCTTGCAGCCGCCGCGTTGCTCCGCAGCGAAGAGACGCGCGAGCTGGCGGCACAACTCAGAAGGAGGTTTGCTCGATGACGGGAACAGCGGCGCGCGACGAGGTGTATGTGTCCTTTTTCGAGACGGCGGTGGGGGGCGGTGCCGTGGTGGCGGGCAGCGGGGGACTCAGGGAGGTGTTCCTCCCCTTCAGGGTCGCCACGCGGGAGGATATGGTCGCGACCGTTCGCAGCCGCTACCCCCGCCAGGCAGGCGAAAATTCTCTCAGTCGCGAAGCGGCTCGCCAGCTTGTTGCGTACTTTGCAGGTGAGGCGGTTGAGTTCACGGTTCCTCTCGACGAGGAGCACGTCACGCCGTTTCGGAAAAAGGTGTACGAGATCGTACGCGGCATAGGGAGGGGGCAGGTCATGACCTACGGCCAGGTAGCCGTCGCCGCGGGCTGCCCCGGCGCTGCCCGGGGGGTTGGCTCGGCCATGGCCGCCAATCCCCTTCCCGTTGTCATTCCCTGTCATCGGGTTGTGGGTGTTGGGGGCGCCCTTACCGGCTATTCAGGGGCCGGCGGGATCGACTCAAAGCGTTGGCTTCTGGAGCTGGAAGCACGTGCCGGGACCGGAGAGTGAAAAATCGGGCAGTTATGCACAGTCTCCCGATAAAATATCCAGTTTTCGTGAGGCCTGAGTTGAGTCGTTGAATGATAACTGCCGGAAGTTCAAGGCGGATGGGAATTATTCATTTAAATCAGTAGCTTATATTGTGAGCAAAAAATAGGCAGAAGGTGAAAAACCTTTCGATCCAGTATCCGTTCAGCACCTTGTTCACATCGTTATCAACAGGTTGTCCACATTTTTTGTGGAAAATTGGTTGCGAAGGTGAAAAACGTTTCGATTCCCGACTGTTGCGCTGCTCAATCCCCTGATTCCTGAGTTTTCGCCTCTTCCCACAGGGCCTCCATCTCGGCAAGTGATGCATCCTTGAGCGCAACCCCGCGGCCGTGAAGCGTTTCTTCGATGTGGGAAAAGCGGCGGGTAAAACGCTCAATGGTCTTACGGAGCGCCTCTTCGGGGTTCAAAGCGAGAAACCGGCCAAGATTGACTATGGCGAACAGGAGATCACCCAGCTCAGCCTCCATGCGCTGCTGGTTCCCCGCAGCCATGGCCTCCTCGAATTCCGCAAGTTCCTCCATCACCTTGGCATGCACTTCGTCGACACGAGCCCAGTCGAAGCCGACCCTCGACGCCTTTTCGGTGACCTTCTGTGCCCGCATGAGTGCCGGCAGGTGTGCCGGGACGCCGGCCAGGGCCGAGCGGCGTTCCTGAGCCTTTTCCTCCTGTTTGATCCGCTCCCAGTTTTCTATCTGCTCGTCGCTGGTACGGACCACCTGGTCGCCAAAGACGTGGGGATGGCGCGATACGAGTTTTTCCGCCAGCGTTTCCAGTACGTCCGCCATGGCGAACGCTCCCCGCTCCTCGGCCACCACCGCGTGGAAGACCGGTTGGAGCAGAAGGTCGCCCAATTCTTCCCGAAGCATTTCCGGTGATCCGGCATCGATGGCTTCGATGACCTCGTAGGCCTCTTCGAGCAGATAACGCTTGAGGGACTCATGGGTCTGCTCGGCGTCCCACGGGCATCCTCCCGGTCCGCGCAACCGCCGCATGATTTCCATGATCCTGCCGAAGCCGGCCTGTTCGTTCGTCATGAGGTTTGTCCCTCCAGGCAAAAGGGCATCCGTTCGGATGCCCTTGCATGTGTTTGTTTTAATCTTTTCTATTTACCCTTCAGGTAGTTCTCAAGGAAGTTCCGCTTGTACTCGGCAAAGCGTCCCCCCTCGATGGCAGCGCGTATCTCCGCCATCATGTTCAGATAGAAGTGGACGTTGTGGATGCTCGCCAGGGTTGCGGAGAGTATCTCGTTGGCGTTGAAGAGGTGGTGGAGGTACGCCCGGGTGAAGTTCCGGCAGGTATAGCAGGTGCAGTTGGGGTCGACGGGGTAGAAGTCGCGCCGGTAGTTACGATGGGTCAGGCGGATTTTCCCCCTGTTGGTGAAAAGGGTGGCGCTCCGGGCATAGCGGGTCGGTATTACGCAGTCGAACATGTCCATCCCCCGCTCCACGCTCTCCAGGATATCCTCCGGCAATCCTACCCCCATGAGGTAGCGGGGCTTGTTCTCCGGGAGGAACGGGGCCGTGTACTCAACTACCTTTTTCAGCAGTTCAAGCCCTTCACCCACCGATACGCCCCCCACAGCGTAGCCGGGGAAGTCGAGCTGGACGAGTTCCCTGGCACACTGGGCACGCAGGTCCTCGAAGACGCTTCCCTGAACGATGCCGAACAACGCCTGGTCCTTGCGCGTGTGGGCCTTTTTGCACGCCTCCGCCCACCTGATGGTCTTACGGGTCGATGCCGCCGCGTACTTTTTGTCGCAGGGGTAGGGGATGCACTCGTCAAAAGCCATGATGATGTCGGCGCCAAGTGCTTCCTGGATCGCCGTGGCCCGGGCCGGGTCGAGGAACACTTCCTCGCCGCTCACCTCGTGGCGGAAGAAGACTCCTTCGTCGGTAATCTTCTTATTGGGCAGCGAGAAGACCTGGAAACCGCCCGAATCGGTCAGAATCGGCCCGTCCCATCCCATGAACCGGTGCAGGCCCCCGGCCTTGGCGACAAGTTCCTCGCCGGGGCGCAGGTGGAGATGGTACGTGTTGGAAAGGATGATCTGGGCTCCCGTCTCTTTGACCTGGGAGGGGGTCATCGCTTTCATGGCCGCGTGGGTGCCGACGGGCATGAAGATGGGGGTTTCGATGGTGCCGTGAGGGGTCGTGAGTGAGCCCCGCCGCGCAGATGTCCTGGTGTCTTTTTTAATTAATTTGAATTTCATGTTGCCTTTTCGAGGAGGTTGTATTACAACTTCGCGAGAATATGGGCTTTTGAATGCCTAAGTTGCTGCTTTTTGGTGATGTTCGGCCTTTGGTTGTATCAGAACGGCCATCAAAATGCAACGGGGCCGTGCCCTGACTCACGGGCATGCGAGCCGATTTGTCCGGCCGACGCCGTTCCGGCCCCTCTCAAGCCGGCAGGCCGCGTCCTGTCGCCGACACCCCCGAAAGCAGACGGAAACTGGCTTCACGCTCTTTCCGACGATACTTTTTTATTGCTTTTTCCTAAAACGACGTTTAGTATACAGTATACAGTATTGAGATGAAAAAATGTTAATCTGAATAGCGTCTTCCGGAGTCAGGCTTCACTAAATCCTTGCAGGGGAGGGATCTATGGACAATTGTAAGGAATGGCGGGCGCCGCCCGGAATGTCTGAGTTTTCCCGTGAGGTCGCCGCGGTCCCGATGTGTGTCGGGCGGCGGTACGTGGTCTGAGCCCAAAGAACAACTATCTACGCGCAAAGGGAAATCATTATGCAACTGTTCACGAGTTCTGTGGGAAGAAAAGTTCTAATGGCGATTACCGGCCAGTTCATGGTCCTGTTCGTCATCGTCCACATGCTTGGCAACTCATCCATCTTCATCCCCGGTGGCATCAATGCCTACGCGGAGCACCTGCACGCCCTTCCGCCCCTTGTCTGGGGATTCCGACTCGTCATGCTGGTTGCGGCAGGCATCCATATTCTGTTCGGCATCCAGCTGAGCCTTGAGAACCGTGCCGCCAACCCCGATACCTATGCGGTCAAGAATTACAAGAAGGCCACCATGGGGAGCCTGAGCATGCTGTACACCGGCCTCCTTCTGCTGTCCTTCATTATTTATCACCTCCTTCACTTCACCATCCGTGCTACCCCCGACATCAAGCTCGGCGTAGACAGCCTGGGCCGTTTCGATGTCTTCGGTATGGTGACCAACAGTTTCTCCCACGGCATTATCGCATTCATCTACATCGCGGCCATGGTGGTACTGTTCCTCCACCTCTCCCACGGAATCCAGAGCTTCTTCCAGACCATGGGGTGGAACAACGACAAGTCACTTCCGGTGTTCAGCAAAATCGGCATGATTGCCGCCGTGGTTCTGCTCCTCGGCTATGCTACCATCCCGTTCGTCATCGTCACCGGCATTCTGAAAGGTTAGGGGGTTCATAGTGATACTCGACGGAAAATGTCCGACAGGGCCAATTGAGAAAACATGGGACAAGCACCGCTTCGACATGAAGCTGGTCAACCCCGCCAACAAGCGCAAGTACAAGATTCTCGTCGTCGGAACCGGTCTTGCGGGCGGTGCAGCTGCTGCATCGCTTGGTGAACTCGGTTACAACGTAGAGGCGTTCTGTTATCAGGACAGCCCGCGGCGTGCGCACTCCATCGCCGCCCAGGGCGGTATCAACGCTGCCAAGAACTACCCGAACGATGGCGACAGCATCTACCGTCTTTTCTATGACACCATCAAGGGCGGCGACTTCCGTGCCCGTGAAGCCGACGTCTGGCGTCTGGCTCAGGTGTCCAATAATATCATCGATCAGTGCGTAGCCCAGGGTGTGCCTTTCGCCCGTGACTACGCCGGCTACCTGGACAACCGCTCCTTTGGCGGCGCCCAGGTTTCCCGTACCTTCTATGCCCGGGGCCAGACGGGGCAACAGCTGCTGCTGGGCGCCTATTCCGCTCTTGCCCGCCAGATCAAGGCCGGTACCGTCAAGATGTTCCCCCGCACCGAGATGCTCGACCTGATCATTGTTGACGGCGAGGCCAAGGGGATCACGATCCGCGATCTGGTGACCGGCGAGATCCGCACTCACGTGGGCGATGCGGTTGTTCTCTGCACCGGCGGCTATGTGAACGTCTTCAACCTCTCCACCAACGCCATGGGGTGCAGTGTTACCGCTGTCTGGAAGGCCCACAAGAAGGGAGCTTTCTTCGCCAACCCCTGTTACACCCAGATTCACCCGACCTGCATTCCGCAGCACGGTGACAAGCAATCAAAACTGACACTCATGTCCGAGTCGCTCCGTAACGACGGCCGCTGCTGGGTGCCCAAGAAGCAGGGCGACAACCGCGCGCCGGGTCAGATTCCCGACGAGGACCGCGACTACTATCTGGAGCGGAAATACCCCTCCTTCGGAAACCTGGCACCCCGTGACATCGCGTCCCGCGCCGCCAAGGAGCAGTGCGACGACAACCGCGGCGTCGGACCGGGCGGACGCGGCGTCTATCTGGACTTTGCCTCCTCCATTCAGCGCCTTGGCGAAAATACTATTCGCGAGCGTTACGGCAACCTCTTCGAGATGTACGAGAAGATCACCGATGAGAACGCCTACAAGGTTCCGATGCGGATCTATCCGGCACCCCACTACTCCATGGGCGGTCTCTGGGTCGATTACAACTGCATGAGCAACGTGCCGGGCCTCTTTGTCCTGGGCGAAGCCAACTTCTCGGTGCACGGAGCGAACCGCCTCGGCGCCAGTGCCCTCATGCAGGGGCTTGCCGACGGCTACTTCGTCATTCCCTACACCATTGCCGACTACCTGGCCCGCATTGCCCCCGGCAAGGTCAAGGCGGATCACCCCGAGTGCAAGAAATCGATCGATGATGTCAACAACGACCTCAAGAAGTTCATGTCGATCAACGGCAAGAAAACCGTCACCGAGTTCCACCGCGAACTGGGCAAGATCATGTGGAACAACGTCGGCATGGCCCGTAGCGAGGAGAGCTGCAAGGAGGCTCTCAAGGTCATCCCGCAGATCCGCGATGAGTTCTGGAAGAACGTCAAGGTTAGCGGCTCCGGCGCCGAGTTCAATCAGCAGTTGGAGAACGCCGGCCGCGTGGCCGACTTCCTGGAGTTTGCCGAGCTCATGACGCTGGATGCCCTGCATCGCAACGAGTCCTGCGGCGGTCACTTCCGGGTCGAGCACCAGATGCCCGACGGTGAGGCCAAGCGTGACGACGAAAACTACTGCTATGTCGCCGCCTGGGAATTCAAGGGTGTCGGCAAAGAGCCCGAGCTTCACAAGGAGCCGCTGAAGTTTGAAAACGTCCACCTTGCGATAAGGAGCTACAAATAATGAGCCATCATGACAAGAATATGACTCTTACCCTTCATGTCTGGCGCCAGAAGGGGCCGAAAGACCCGGGGAAATTCGAGGTCTACGAGGCGAAAGACGTCAGTCCCGACCAGTCGTTCCTCGAGATGCTCGATGACGTCAACGAGGAACTCATCAAGCAGGGGAAGGACCCCATCGCCTTCGATCACGACTGCCGCGAAGGTATCTGCGGCATGTGCTCCCAGGTCATCAACGGCGTTGCCCATGGCGGCATGGATCGGACAACGGTGTGCCAGCTCCACATGCGGATGTTCAAGAATGGCGATGCCATCTACATCGAGCCGTGGCGTGCCCGCGCATTTCCGATCGTTAAGGATCTGGTCGTTGACCGGACGGCCCTTGATACCATCATCCAGGCCGGCGGCTATACCTCGGCCCATACCGGAGGGGTTGCCGACGGCAATGCCCTGCTCATTCCGAAGGGCGATGCCGATTACGCCATGGACGCCGCCGAGTGCATCGGCTGTGGTGCCTGCGTGGCAGGCTGCCCCAACGGGTCGGCCATGCTGTTCACCTCAGCCAAGGTGTCACAGTTGGCGGTCCTGCCCCAAGGCAAGGCCGAAGCTGCCCGCCGCGTCAAGGCAATGAGCGAGGCCCTTCAGGAGTGCGGTTTCGGCAACTGCACCAATCACTACGAGTGCCAGGCTGCGTGCCCCAAGGGGATCGACGTGAAGTTCATCGCCACGCTGAACAGGGAGTATCTTAAGTCTCTCTGCAAATAGCGGGCGCGCAGTGGATTTTGCACGCTGCGACAAATGAACGGAAGGGGCGGATTGACAATCCGCCCCTTTTTTTGTACACCGCAGGGGACGGTGGTGCCGGGCCGGTGAAGATGCCCCCGGCGTCTCACGTGTCCCGTCCTGCGAAGGAATTCCGAGGTGTTGCGGTCAGCACCACGGCGTTGTTGATGCAGGCATGGCCGGGAAGTCCGCAACTCCGGCGGTGGTTGACGGGCTGGAACTATCCGCACGGGATGCGACTCTGCTGTAGGAGCGGTGATGGGGGCTATCATTGACATAACCTTTGTGAAGCTCCTGCTCTCCGGGGTGATCCGGGGGAGCGTGCGTGACCCGTATGCCCTGTACCGGTGTCGTGAACACTTTCAGGCGTGGCTCTTGCGCCTCTCTGGCTGCGGCGGTGAAGGGTGCCCCCGCTGCCGGGAGGGAAGTTGCGCCTATGCTAGTGCGTTTCTCCAACCGCTCGGCAACGATCCGACCACGGTCAAGCGTCATCAAAAGCCACCGGTTCCCTTTGCTTTTTCGTTCCCGGTTCTGGAAGATCAATCGGAGTTCGAGGTCGGGCTTACCCTCGTGGGGACGGCAATCACCCATGCTCCCCTTTTCGTGAAGTCTTTTGCCGGGATGCTGGAGGGTCTCGGCCTCAACGGTGCCACAGCCGAACTTGTGCGTGTCGAGTCAGTAGGATATTTCGGCGAACGGAGCCCCTGTCTGGTCGGAGAGGACACAAGCGCAGGCGCGGAACCCACAATCCTCTCGGGCACCGGACTCGTGGAAAGCCGCATCCTGGGAGAAACCCTGGAGCTTTCCTTCGATACTCCCCTGAGGATCATCCAGGATGGTGCTCCGTTGCGGAGTTTTACTTTTTCAGTGTTTGCCCGCGCGCTCATGAGGCGGGTGTCGGCCCTTGCGTCTGCCTATTGCGACCGGGAGATTGATGATGACTTCAGATGGCTTGCGCAACTGAGCGCCGGTGTGAGACCCGCCAGTCAGGCCATGCGATGGATCGACTGGCGGGAGGTGGACCAGCGAGGGCGCTATGGAGGGCTTGCCGGAAAGGCTGTCTTTGCCGTGAGCGACGTGGAGGTGTTTATTCCCTATCTGCTGGTGGGGGAATATCTTGGCGTGGGGAAAGGGGCTCCCTTTGGCTTGGGTCGGTTTCATCTATGCGGTGACGGCGGCGGATCTTGCATTAAAGACCGTGTGTGATACGAATTAACAGACGTTGGCGCGTTCTCGCCCCACGAGAGCCGGACAGCGCATGATCAGGAGGTGGATGAATGGGGCAATCGGTCTGGAAACCGATACTCTGGATGCTTGGTCTGCTGGTGATATTCAATCTGATTTACACCTATGTTGCCCGCCAATCCGTCGATGGTGGCGCGGTCGTATCCTACAGCCGGTTCCGGGCCGAACTGGCGGCCGGTAACATCAAGCGTATTACGATCAAGGGCACCACCATTGCCGGCGATTTTCGCAATAAGATAACCGTTGACCAGCCTGCGGGCGACAAGACCGTGGCCCGCGAGACGGCCAAGTTTTCTACTGTAAAGCCGGCCATCGACGATCCTTCTCTCATGGCGGATCTCCAGGCAAAAAATGTCGAGGTGACCGCAGTGACGACGGAAACGTCGCCGGTTGTCAGCGGGCTTCTTTATGTGCTGCCGTGGATTTTGATCATTGGCGTCTGGTGGCTGGCCATGCGGGGAATGCGGGGGCAGGGACCCACGTCGGTCATGGGAAATTTCTCTAAGTCAGGTGCCAAGATGTACACTCCCAGCGCCAAGGTCAAGGTAACCTTCGACGATGTGGCTGGCATGGAGAACCCGAAGATGGAACTGAAGGAGATCGTCGATTATTTGCGTGATCCGAAAAAGTTCCAGCGAATCGGCGGCAAGGTGCCCAAGGGAGTGCTCCTGGTCGGCCCACCGGGCACGGGAAAGACGCTCCTGGCCCGGGCAGTGGCGGGGGAGGCGGACGTTACCTTCCTGAGCATCTCGGCGTCCCAGTTCATCGAGATGTTCGTCGGCGTAGGCGCCGGACGGGTGCGTGATCTCTTTGCCACGGCCAAGAAGTCGGCCCCGAGCATCATCTTCATCGACGAGCTGGATGCGGTGGGGCGCAGCCGCGGCGCCGGACTCGGCGGGGGGCACGACGAGCGGGAGCAGACCCTCAATCAGCTCCTCTCCGAAATGGACGGTTTCGACTCCCATGACGAGGTGATCGTCATGGCAGCCACCAACCGGCCCGATGTCCTGGATCCGGCGCTCCTTCGCCCCGGTAGGTTCGACCGGCACGTGGTCATCGACCGTCCCGACTGGCGGGATCGGGAGAAAATCCTCCATGTTCACACCCGCAAGATTCCCCTCGACAATGACGTGGATCTTGCCGTCATTGCCCGGGGAACGCCCGGCATGGCCGGTGCTGATCTGGAAAACCTCGTCAACGAGGCGGCCATCCTGGCGGCCCGGGAGAACGCCGCGACCGTTACCATGGAGCATATGGAGCGGGCCAAGGACAAGGTCCTCATGGGAGGGGAGCGGAAGATGTTCATCACGGAGCAGGAGAAGCGGATTACCGCCTATCATGAGGCAGGCCATACGATCGTGGCCAAGCTCCTGCCCGGCACCGACCCGGTCCACAAGGTGACCATCATTCCGCGGGGGCAGGCTCTTGGGGTAACTCAGCAACTGCCCGAGGACGATCGCTACCACTACCCGAAGTCGTATCTCATGAACCGCCTGTCCGTGGCACTTGGTGGCCGGCAGGCCGAGCGGGCCGTGTTCGGCGATCTCTCCACCGGGGCCCAGAATGATCTCAAAATGGTCAACGATCTGGCGGAGAAGATGGTCTGTCAGTGGGGCATGAGCGACAAGATCGGCGCCATGACCTTCAGCCGTGGAGAAGAGCATCCTTTTCTCGGACGCAAGCTGGCCGAGGAAAAGACCTTCTCCGAGCAGATGGCGTGGCTCATCGATCAGGAAATCGCCGCCATCATCAAGGAGGCGGAGCAGAAGGCCGATGGCGTCATTGCCAACAACCGCGGCAAGCTCGATGCTCTGGTGGATGCTCTCATGGAAGAGGAGACCCTGGACGGCAAACGTATCGACGAGGTCCTGGCCTCCGTGACGTGATGAATCAGTAGATTATGATGTAGCCGTGGTCCTGGGCTATCTTGGAGATCTCGAGAGGATCGTTGATGATGTAGCTCTTGCCTTCAAGAGAGAATGTGTAGGTGCCGTCATCGTTTTTGACGGCGCTGTCGACGAGGGTTTCGAAGAGAGCTGTCTTGATTGTTTCCATGATTGGCCGGTTCCTTCCGTGGTGCAGTTTCCGTCCGGCATGACGTCGGCCGTTTGTTTTCTGTATACCGTCTTCTCCCCGAGTTTGTAAATGGATTTTACTGAAAGTGAGGACTTCATGAGACAGAAACGTCGCAGCGGCATCCTGCTCCATCCGACTTCCCTGCCTGGGCCGGGAGGGATCGGATCGCTCGGGAAAGAGTGCCGCCATTTCATCGATTTCCTCGAAGAGGCGGGGCAGAGCCTCTGGCAGGTTCTTCCGCTGGGGCCCGCAGCCTACGGCAATTCCCCCTATTCCTGCTATTCGGCATTTGCCGGCAACCCCCTGCTGATCGATTTGGCGACCCTCGTGGATGAGGGGGACCTGGAGCCCGAGGAGGCCGTGGCGGAAATGCCTGACGATCATGTGGACTTTCCGGCGGTGGAGGCGTTCAAGGCACGGGCGCTTCGGACCGCCGCGGCCCGGTTCCACGCCCACGGCGACACGGAGCGCAAACAGGAGTTCTGGCACTTTTGCGATACCACCGCCTGGCTCCACGACGCTGCGCTGTTCATGGCTCTCAAGGAGCATTTCGGCGGCAAAAGCTGGAATGCCTGGCCCAAGGAGATTGCCCGCCGGGAGCCGGCCGCGCTCGAAAAGTATTCGGTGCGGCTGGGCGTGGTCATCGGTGAGCACAAGTATATCCAGTGGCAGTTTTCCCGTCAGTGGCGACATGTCAGGGAGTATGCCAACGGCAAAGGGATTGCGGTTGTCGGCGATATCCCCATCTTTGTGGCTTTCGATTCAGCCGATGTCTGGACGAATCCGGGACTTTTCAAGCTCGACGACAAGGGCAAGCCCACCGTGGTAGCCGGGGTCCCGCCGGACTATTTCAGCAAGACAGGCCAGCGGTGGGGGAACCCCCTCTATAACTGGGATGCCATGGCCGCCGATGGATTCCGCTGGTGGATCGAGCGCTTCCGCGGTTCGTTCGCGCTCCATGATGTGGTCAGGGTCGATCACTTCCGCGGGTTCGAGGCGTGCTGGGAGGTGCCGGCCAAAGAAAAGACGGCGGTGAACGGCCGATGGGTCCCCGCTCCGGGGACGGCACTCTTCGATGCCGTCATCGGGGCGGTGGGATCACTGCCGATCATTGCCGAGGATCTGGGAGTCATTACTCCGGCCGTGGAGGAACTGCGCGACCGTTACGGTTTCCCTGGCATGAAGATCCTCCAGTTCGCCTTTGATTCCGGCCCGGGCAATCCCTACCTGCCCCACAACTTCACCCGTGACTGCGTGGTATACACCGGCACCCACGACAATGATACCACCCAGGGCTGGTTTCAGAGCCTCTCCCCCCGGGAGCGTCGAGACGTTCTGGCCTACACCGACACCACGGGTAAGGAGGTCCATTGGGAACTGATCCGTCTCGGCATGGCCTCGGTGGCCGACATGGCAATTTTTCCGCTTCAGGATGTCATGGGACTTGATGGGTCAAGCCGGATGAATCTCCCCGGAACTCCGCACGGCAACTGGTCGTGGCGTTACAGTGAGGGGATGCTTACTGCTAAGCACGCAAAAAAGCTTCTCGAATTAACCGTACTTTTTGGGAGAAAATAGCTAGGCAAGTATTGGAGTGAACAGGGTTCTTTTGTTGACATGTATGGTATGGTATATGTATTATGTGGTGGCGGGTAACTGTACTTTTGTTGTAGGGTAACATCACATACGAGAGGAGAGTTCCATCATGTCCGACATCCAAAAAGGCTTCGATACCCTCGCCCTCCACGCCGGCCAGGATCCGGATCCCACGACGCTGTCGCGTGCTGTTCCCATTTACCAGACCTCTTCATATGCGTTCCGCAGCTCCGAACACGCGGCCAATCTCTTTGGCCTCCGGGAGTTCGGCAATATCTACACGCGGATCATGAATCCGACCTGCGATGTACTGGAAAAACGCCTGGCAGAACTTGACGGCGGAGTGGGCGCGCTTGCTCTCGCTTCGGGGCAGGCGGCAATCACGTATGCGGTGCTGAACATCGCCGGCGCGGGGCAGAATATCGTCTCCACCAGCTATCTCTATGGCGGAACCTACAACCTCTTCCACTATACTCTGCCAAGATTGGGGATATCGGTCCGGTTCGTCGACACTGCTGACCCTGAAAATGTCCGCCGGGCCATCGATGAAAACACTCGCCTGATCTACACCGAATCGGTGGGGAACCCGAAAAACAACGTGGATGACTTCGAGTCCATTGCCCGGATCGCCCATGAGGCGGGAATCCCGTTCGTGGTGGACAACACCGTTACCACTCCGTACCTGTTCAAGCCCTTTGACCATGGCGCCGACATCGCCGTCTATTCCCTCACCAAATTTATCGGTGGCCACGGTACGAGCATAGGGGGGGCGGTGGTAGACAGCGGACGCTTTCCCTGGAACAACGGCCGTTTCCCCGAATTCACGGAACCGGATCCCTCCTACCACGGTTTGCGCTACTGGGAGGCCCTGGGGAACCTCTCCTACATTCTCAAGATGCGGATCACGCTCCTGCGCGATATGGGGGCCTGCCTCGCGCCGTTCAACGCATTCCTCTTCCTCCAGGGGCTGGAAACCCTGCCGGTGCGCATGGCGCGCCACGTTGACAACGCGCGCACTGTTGCCGAATGGCTGGAGCGGCACCCCCTGGTCACCTGGGTCAACTATCCGGGCCTGCCCAGCCACCGGGACCACGGCAATGCCGGCAAGTACCTCCCCAAGGGCGCCGGTGCCATCATCGGCTTCGGAGTCAAGGGAGGGCTCGAGGCGGGCAAGAAGTTCATCGACAGCGTGAAGCTCCTGTCGCATCTGGCCAACATCGGCGACGCCAAGTCCCTCGTCATTCACCCGGCATCCACCACGCACGAGCAGCTCACCGATGAAGAGCGCCTCTCAGCCGGGGTAACGCCGGATTTCATCCGCCTTTCCGTCGGCATCGAGGATGTGGCCGACATCATTGCCGACATCGATCAGGCCCTGCATGCCTCCCAATCCTGAGCCCACGTGCGCAACTCCACCCCGGGACGGCCTTCGGGCCGTCTCCTGGGTGCCGCCGGCGCTTTCCCCAGCGGACGGGGCTCCGTGAACATCCTTGCCCATTTGACATTCTCCGGGGACGATCCGGAGATCATGGCCGGCAACCTTATGGGAGATTTCGTCAAGGGGCCCCTGGCGGGCCGCTATCCACAACGGCTCACGCTGGGTCTGGAGCTCCACCGGGCCATCGACTCCTTTGCCAACGGGCATGAGTCATTTACCCGGAGCAAGCGGCGACTTGCTCCCTCCTTCGGTCATTACCGGGGGGTGCTGGTGGATATCTATTACGACCATTTTCTCGCCGCGGAATGGGACTGCTACCACGCCGAGCCGCTCCACTCCTTCATCACACGTGCCCGTTCGATTGCCATCGGGTTCGCTCACCTTATGCCCGAGCGACTGGTTCAGCTGCTCCCCCCCATGTTCGATGAATGGCTTCCCTCTTACGCCGACTCTGCCGGGATCGGTCGGGTGCTCCGCCGGATGTCGGCGCGGGTCGGTCGGCCGAATCCCCTTGCCCTGGGCGAAGGGGAACTGCTCCGGTGCCACCGGGAGCTCAGGGGGGATTTTCTGCAGTTCCACCCGGCCCTTACCACATTTGTGGTCGATTTTCTCGCCCGTCGCGGGTGACTCTCCTCCCTCTCCCATTGCCCCTGTCGGTGAAGGATCTATACTGCTAATATGCCTACCTGATTGTTCTGCAAGTCATGCCGGGATCTGTTGCGGACGGGGCCGGGTTGCGGCAGTGATTGACGAGGGGAGGCGGTGGATCCGTGAAATGGCTCCTTTTCCTCTACTTGGCAGGAGTTGACGTGGCGCTATTCTCGACGATGTATCTCATCTACCGTAACTCACGGCGCAAATAAAGAGGGGCCGGCCGAGTTCCAGGGGTAGCGAAACCGAAGGGGACGTGCGCTCGACGAGCGAATGTCCCCTTTGTGTGTGGGGTTCGTTATGCATGCAGTATGCATCAACGCTTATAGCCGATAGTTCTCAGGAAGTCCCTGCGTTGCTGCCGGTCGTCATCCGTTTCCACTCCCTTGGGCGGATAGCCGTCGATGACCCCCAGCACTCCCCACCCCTGGGAGGTGGACGCCACGATGACCTGGAGGGGGTTGGCGGTAGCACAGAAGATCCGGCAGACTTCGGGGCAGTTCTTGATCTGGTTCAGAATGTTGATCGGGTAGGCCTCCTTCAGCAGGACGCAGAAGACGTGGCCGGCTCCGATGGCCTGCAGGTTTCTGACGCAGGCCCGGATCAACTCATCGTCGTTCCCTTCGGTTCGGATAAGGCACGGCCCCGAGGCCTCGGTGAAGGCGATGCCGAACCGGGCTTGGGGAACGGTGGTGGCAACGACTTCGTACAGATCCTCGGCTGTCTTGATGAAGTGGGTCTGACCCAGGATAATGTTGCAGCCTTGGGGAATATCGATCTTGATGGCATGTATTTCCAGGTTCATGATGGCCTCCAGGTATCACGAGTTGCTGGGGAACGATTAGTAACAACTATAAAAAAGCCTGTGATGATGTCAATGCATTCACCGGAACGTTCACGGGAAGTCACCACATGCAAAAGCCCGGCTCACAGGCCGGGCTTCCTTTTTTTGTCCGGTGCCGCATCAGGGCACTTTATCCCAATCCGTCGGTCGTACGTTCACGGGCTGCGCCCACGCGCTCCTTGCGGGACCTCGGGGGCGGGAGACCGATCCGGTTCGCCTTTTTCAAGAGGTTGCCACGCTCCTGGCGGATGGCATCGCGACAGCATCTGCAGCGTCGTCCGTGCGGCACCGAAGCTGTCAAAGAACATCATCTTATAATTTAATAATACACTCATTACCCTGAACCGTCAAAGCCGCTGTGCCCGTGGAGCCTCGTCCGACGGCCATTTGCATGCCATGGTGCACTGGCTCGGGACGCGGCTTCGGCAGGGGAGCCTTGCGCGCCGGGGCGTTTCACGGTACGATTCTGACGTGCCCGTGCCCCGTGGACGTTGGCCCCGGTACCCGCGCGGCTTCCCTGCTGCTCCCATCCCAGAGTGAGGTCCATGAATGGCAACTGCCGAGCGCCGCTCGATACTCTGCCCCAACTGTCGCCGCCTCATCAACCGCGATGAGCCGGCCTGTCCCTACTGTGGCACCACCCGCCCCGGGTCGTGGCTGAAGAACAACCCCTTCACCAGGAGTGGGGGCGACGCGGACAGGGTCATCACCATCATTCTGACGGTCAATGTCATCATGTATGTGGCGTCGCTGCTGGTCGACAACCGCCCGCCGGGGCAAGGCGGGCTCTTTTCGGCCCTGTCGCCGGGGCGCAACAGCCTGCTGCTCCTGGGGGCCACCGGCGTGGTGCCCATCGACCGGTTCGGCCGGTTCTGGACGCTCCTGTCGGCCAACTACCTCCACGGCGGCCTGCTGCACATCTTCTTCAACATGATGGCCCTGCGGCAGATCGCCCCGCTGGTGGCGCGCGAATACGGCACCTGGCGGATGTTTTCCATCTATACCCTCGGCGGGGTGGCCGGCTACGTGGCATCCTATCTGGCCGGCACCGGCTACACCATCGGCGCGTCGTGCGCCATATGCGCCCTGATCGGTTCGCTTCTCTACTACGGCAAGAGCAGGGGGGGGCTCTACGGCCAGGCGGTTTTCAAGGAAGTCTGGGGATGGGTGGTCGGTCTCTTCCTGTTCGGGCTGATCGTGCCGGGGATCGACAACTGGGGGCACGGCGGGGGAATCCTGGGGGGGATCATCATGGCGTTTATTCTCGGCTATCGCGAGCGGCGCAGCGACAATCTCTTTCACACCTTCCTGGCTGGTGCCTGCGCCCTGGCCACGGCCGTATCGCTTCTGCTCGGTTTTCTGAGTGTCTACTTCACCTTCAGAGGGTGAGGCTGATTTCCGGGCTCAGTGCCACAGGCCGCTCAGGTGGCGATGCGGCACGCGGCTCACTTCCGCGATGTGGGGTGGGGCGCACGGCCCGCCGTCTTCGGGGCAGACCAGCATGCTCTCGTCCGGGTACATCTCCCGCTCAATATCTTTCAGCCTTTTGATCCGTTCATCGGTTACGGGATGAGTCCTGAGCAGGGACGGCTCGATCCCCTTCACGCCAGGAAGCCGGCTTTTTTTCAGGACTCTCTGCTGATACTCCTCCAGCTTGGCCAGGGCCGAGGCGAGCCCCGCCGGGTCGCCGGTGAGCTTTGAGCCGGAGAGGTCCGCCTCGAACTCGCGGGTCCGTGAGAGGGAAAGTTGGAGCAGGGCGCTGATGGTGGGGGCAAAGAGCATGAGCAGCAGGGGGATCCACGGCAGAGACCACTCCCCCAGGATCAGCAGGGGGAGGTTGAGGATGACCAGTACTTGTCCAAGCAGCGAGATGAGGCGGGTCACGCGGGTCACCACGTCGGCGAAACTCATGACCCAGGTGTCGCTGTTGCCGATATGACTGACCTCGTGCCCCAGAACACCGATAAGCTCTCGGACGGTCAGAAGCCGCAGCAGGCCGTCGGTAACAGCCACTGAGGCTCCCTTGCCGCTGCCGATTGAGAAGACCAGAGGGGCGGAACTGGGAATATAGTGGATGCGGGGTGGCTCCGCCAAGCCGGCGCGGCGGGAAAGCTGGTTAACGATAGCGTGAAGTTGGGGGGCTTCGGCGACGGAGAGGGACTTTGCCTTGTACATCCTGAGGATGAGAGCGGGAATGACCCTCAGACTCACCACCAGCGGGATGATTCCAACCAGGAGTGCCCATGCCATGCCGTAGACACCGGCAAAGAGCCAGCCGAGAGTGAGAAGAAGCCCCACCATGCCCGTCACGAGCACCATGGACTGGACGAGGTTGCGCAACCTCTGGGCCAGCATGGCTCTACACCGCGGCCTGTGGGCGCGAGGCGAGGAACGCGTTCAGTTCCCGCTCCCCTGAGGAAAAATCCTCCAGGGAAATGACGGCATCCTCCACCCAATCGCGAGTCTTGTAGTAGAGCTTGTCATAGTAATGCCGGATCAGGCCTTCCATGAACGGTTCCATTTCCCAGCGGTCCAGGTGGCTCTTGATCGCTTCGTAGTTGTCCCCGCCGAGCTTTTTCCTGATCCGCTCCAAGGCGCCGGCCATACCGTCACGGTATTCGGGGCGGCCGTACTCTTCCGTGAGGCGGGCCACCCGGGTGGCCACCGACGCCTCGCACCAGAGCTTCACACTTCCCCGCATGACGTCGTAAAGGTTGCCCGGCAGAGTGAGCCTGCCGATGCGCCTGCTTTCGCCCTCCAGCAGGATGGGGCAGCCGGCAGGCAACCGGCGGAAGGCGTCCCAGAGGAGGGTTTCGAACCGCTTCTGGGAGATGTCCTGGCGAAGTCCCAGTTCGCCGAAGGCCGATCCCCGGTGGCGGGCGAGTCCCTCCAGGTCGACCACGGCATGACCGGCCCGTGCCAGCTGCAGGAGAAACGTTGTCTTGCCCACGCCGGTCATGCCGTGGAGGACAACCAGCGGCGCGGGGGGGGTAAAGGGTTCGAATGACGACAGAACCAGGTGGCGGAACGCCTTGTGGCCTCCCTGGAGCTGGACCGCGTCGAACCCTGCCAGGTCGAGGATCGACACGACGGTTTTGCTCCTGAGCCCCCCGCGCCAGCAGTAGACGAGAATGGGGCGGTCGGCCGCGGCCCGGGCAATCGCCTCCACCATGGCGGGAAAGCGGTGGGCGGTCAGGTTCAGCCCCCGGCGGCGCGCCTCCATGGGGCCGGTCTGCTTGTAGATGGTGCCGATCTCCACCCGTTCCTCGTTGGTGAGGAGCGGGACGTTGATGGCCCCGGGGAGGTGATCCTCCTCGTATTCGAGGGGAGTCCGGACATCCACCACCAAGTGGGTGTCGAGCAACGATTCATGGAACGGGGTGGTTTTGATCACTTCATTCTCCTTGCAAACCAGAGCATTATACGGGGGGAGCCGGGCCAAATGCAAGGATGGCGCGCCACCGCGTGCGGGATGGTCGGATGAGCAGTCGTTCCATTCTGGTTGCGAAAGGGTGCCGCGAGTCGTTCTATCAAGTGGGGCTGATGGTTTGAGCAGGGCAAAATGCTGTTGACAAATGGGCGCGGAACGTTAATCATCCCTAGTGATTGCACGGCAGGAGGCCCGGTTCGCACAGGGAGGCGGCGGCACTGATCCGGGAGGTGTTCAAGATGGATAAAAGGCGATTCACACGCGTTCCCTTTGCTGTTTCCGCAACGGTCAGCCACGGTGAAAGCTCGTTTAGCGGCGAAGTGGCCGACCTGAGCCTCAACGGCATGTTCGTGAAAACCGACGGGGACAAGCCGGCCATTGGAGAAGAGGTGGAAGTCGTCATCTCCCTGGCCGAGGGGGAGCCATCCCTGAATGTGGAACTGGCCGGCGAGGTGGTGCGCGCCGACGCAAACGGCGTTGCCCTCCGCTTTTCTCGCATCGAGGTCGATTCGTTCATCCATCTGCGCAACATCGTGGAGTACAACACGCAAGAACCGACCCGGGTCATGGACGAGTTCGCCGATTACGTGGAAGACCGGATCGGCCGGAAATGAGTACCGTTGCCGCCGGGGCAATCGTTCCTTGATTTTTACCCCCGGTCATGCTAATAACATGTTGTTTTATTTATGATAAACGCATTTGAATGCTACTAAACAGGGAGGTGCTATGACAGCTCAGTACTCCGCCGATTTCGAGAAGGCCCTGCAGGTCGGCCGTCCCCCCAACATCCGGGCCCTTTTCCCCAACTCCAAGGCCCTCATCGTGAGCGGAAAGGTTGTGGACCGGGCCATGCTTGCAAAGGGGAAGGCCATTGCCATGGCCGCCAACGGCCGCAACTACTTCGTCATTCGCGGAGCACTGATGGCAGCTCAGCGGGCCAACTGCCCGCTCATCATCGAAATCGCCAAGTCGGAGGGGGGCCAGAAGGCCTACTGTGCCGTTAATTACTGGAACATGGCCCGCATCGTCGACGCCATATGCAACGAACTTGGGATCACCGTGCCGGTGGCCATCCATGCCGACCACTACGGCATAAAGAACGACAAGGATCTGAGCGCCGCCAAGGTGGAGATCCCGACCATGTTCGAGGCGGGTATCACCTCCATCGCCATTGACGCATCTCACCTGCCGGACGACCAGAACCTGCTGGCAAACCTGGCCATCAATCCGTTCATCCCGTCCTGGGCCGGCCTTGAGACCGAGGTGGGTGAAATCAAGGGGAACACAGGCCTTTCCACCGTGGATGAGGCGAAATTCCTTATCCAGGGACTCAATGCCCACGACATCTTCCCCGACTGGATTGCCTTGAACAACGGCACCACCCACGGTCTGGAGGCGTCGGACGCCGGTATCCAGGTCGGGCTCACCGCCGAGATCCATAAGGCCCTGGAGCCCTACCGGGTCAACGGTGCCCAGCACGGCACCTCGGGCAACAGCTCCGAGCGCCTCCGCGCCATCGCCAATGAAACTGCCACCACCAAGGCCAACGTGGCCACCGCGCTCCAGATGATCTCCTGGGGGCTTGAGGTGAACGATTACGGCAATGCCCAACTTGATGCCGGCGGCAATTTCATCAAGAAGTCCGATGCCGGCATGAGCGACGGGCTGTGGGCCGAGATGGTGGCACATGCCGAAGGCAAAGGCTGGAAGAAGGGGGACTACAAGAACCTGAATCTTCCCTTCGAGAACAAGCTGCTGGCGCAGCCCAGGGAGATCCGCGAACGGATGGCCAAGGGGGTCGAGGAGTTCGCCTACAAGATGATGACCGAGGTGCTCAACGCCCGTGACACGGCACCTTACGCCATAGAGGCGATTCTCGCGGCCGGTTCCCACGACGTGGGGGCAAAGGGAAGCCGTATAGAGGATCCGGCCCTCTGGACCGAAGCCCGTATCATCGAGCGGGCGAAATCAATTGTGGGTGACAAGGGCGCTGAAGGTAATTTCGACGATTAGCATCCCGCTGCCAGGGGCGTGAAAGGGGGGCAAAAGCCCCCTTTTTCCGTTGCTGCTCCGGAGCAGACCATGACAAATCTCAGTGTGTTCCTTGTTTCCGTTGTTCTCGTCACCGTTGCACCGGGGCCCGATATCATCCAGGTTCTCACCCGGGGAGTAAGCCAGGGGCGGATGGCCGGCCTGGCTGCCGCGGCCGGTTTCAGCACCGGCTGTATCTTCCACACGACTCTCGCGGCGGTGGGAGTGTCGGCCCTCATCCGGTCCTCTGACGTGGCATTCACCCTGATCAAGCTTGCCGGGGCCTTTTATCTGATCTACATCGGCATCGGGTCGCTGCGGAACCGGAGAGCTGCCCTGGTGGGCGAGCCGGCCGGCTTCGACGCCCTGGGGGCCATCTACCGCCAGAGCATAGTGGCAAACATCCTCAATCCCAAGGTAACCCTCTTTTTTCTCGCGTTCCTGCCCCAGTTCGTGTCCCCCGCGTCGGCCACTCCAGGCCTTCAGCTCATGGGGCTCGGCATCATCTTCATGGTCGTGACAATCATCATCTTCGGCGCCGTGGCCATTTTTGCGGGACTCATCGGGGATTGGCTCAGACGTCGACCTGCCGTTGCCGGACGGCTCCAGGTCCTGGCCGGCGTCACCTTCATCGGCCTCGGCATCCGCGTGGCACTGCCCGATGTCCGCTGACCCCTTCGTCATAACCACCCTGGACGAGGAGGGGCTTGCTTCCCTCAGGCAGTGGTTCCTCGGCTACTGCCGCTCCTTTTACACCTCACGCGAAGAAGACAACCGGAACATCCGCCTGAAAGAGGAGCACACGGAGCAGGTTTGCGCCTTCATGGACATCCTGACGCTGGACCTGGGGCTCGATCCGGGGGAACGGCGCCTGGCCGGGGCGGCTGCCCTGCTGCACGATGTGGGGCGGTTCGAGCAGTACCGCTGCTACGGCTCCTTCAAGGACAGCGAGTCGGAAAACCATGGGACACTCGGCGTCCGCGTGCTGACGCGGGAACGGGTGCTCGACGGCCTGCCAGCGGAAGAGCGGCGGATGATCCTCGGAACGGTGGCGCTCCACAATGCGTTCCGGATTCCCGATGCTATCAACGGCCCGGCCCGCCGGCTGCTGCACCTGGTGCGCGACGCGGACAAGCTGGATATCTGGCGGGTATTCCTCGAATTCTACCGTCTGCCCCCGGAGAGGCAGGCTTCGGCGGTGGGGCTGGGGTTTCCGGACCTGCCGGTCTGTACTCCCGGGGTGGTGGAAACGGTCATGCGGGGAGAACTGGTCAATCTGGCGACTTTGAGGACCCTGAACGACTTCAAGCTCCTTCAGCTCTCATGGGTGTTCGACCTGAATTTCGCCGTGTCGCGGCGGCTGGTGGCGGAGCGAAACTACGTGGAGCAGATGGCGGCGACCCTGCCCCCGGGAGAGGATGTCGCCCGGGTTGTGGTGTTCGTGCGGGAGTATCTGGCGCGGTCGGGCTAGTGTTTAGCCGCCTTCAGCATTCCGGCGATGGCTCCGCTGGCGAAGGCGATGCACCAGAGGGTGTAGATGGTGAGACTCACCCGGTGAAAGGTGTGGTTGATCCGCTCGGTCTTGCGGGCGAACGCCGCCGCGAGAGCCAGTAAAAAGTGAAAGGCCATACCCGCAAGGGACAGGATGCCGGTAAGGTTGTGCCATTCGGGGGCCTTGCCGAAGGTCCTGGCGTAGAGGCTCATCTGATGGGTTCCCAGGTAGTCGAACAGCAGCCCCGCGCCGAAGACCAGCAGATGCTTGGCGTGGAGTCCCTCTTTCCTGCCGCTGAAGACCGCGTAGGTGTAGAAGACGAGAGCCAGCACCATGAACGTGATTCCGGCCTTGATCATCGACATCACTCTCCGTTTTCACCCGCCCGGTCGGCAAGGCGTCCGGTCTGGCGCAGGGCTTCGTACAGGACGATCCCCGCGGCGGTTGAGAGGTTGAGGCTCCGCACCTTGCCGAAGATCGGTATCCTCACGCAGTGCTCCTCGTTGGCCCGGAGCAGGTCTTCGGGCAGTCCAACGGTTTCCTTGCCGAAGACGATGAAGTCGCCCTCGCGAAAGCCGGCATCCACGTAACAGCGCGCCGCCTTCTTGCTCGTATAGAAGAAGCGTGCCTCGGGCCAGGCCTGCCGCAGTTGGTCGAGGCTCTCCCAGTAGCGGATGTCCACCTCGCTCCAGTAGTCGAGGCCGGCTCTCTTCAGGTACCGGTCATCGGTAGAAAAGCCAAGTTTTCCGACCAGATGGAGCACAGTGCCGGTGGCCCCGCAAAGGCGGGCAATGTTGCCGGTGTTGGGTGGGATTTCCGGCTCCACGAGCACAATGTGAAAAGGCTGGTGTCCAGTCATGGGTCCTTCCTGCGGGAACGCTCCCCCCCTCGTATACCGGCAGGAGGGTTCGCCGGCCTTGCAATTTTCAATCGGGGGGTCTATTATTAACGCTTCTCCGCAGCCTCGCAAAGCACTTTCTTGCCATCGGGTTATCCCGGCTACTCATTACTATTCCACACCACAGGGGATCATCAATGAAAATCATCGTTACTGACGAGGTGGCTCAAGAAGGATTGGCGCTTCTTGCCCAGGATCCGCGTGTTGAGCTCCATGTGAAGCTCGGCCTCAAAAAGGAAGAACTCCTCGCAATAATCGGCGATTACGACGTCATCATCACCCGCAGCGGCACCACCGTGAACCGGGAGCTCCTGGACGCGGGGAAAAAGCTGAGGCTCGTGGCCCGGGCGGGCGTGGGCATCGACAACGTAGACGTGGACTATGCCAGTTCTCGCGGCGTCATCGTGGTGAACGCTCCTTTCGGCAATACCAACAGCGCGGCCGAGCATGCCATGGCGCTGCTGCTCTCCTTCTGCCGCAACGTGACCCGCGCCAACGGCAGCCTGAAGAGCGGCGAGTGGAAGCGGGCCCCGTTTACCGGCTACGAGCTCAAGGGCAAGACGGCCGGCGTCATCGGCCTCGGCAAGGTCGGCGGCCGGGTAGCCACGCGGCTCAAGGCCTTCGAGTGCGACGTGCTCGCCTGCGATCCCTACATCGCCGTGAAGCGGGCCCATGACCTGGGAGTCAAGCTGGTCTCCCACGACGAGATTTACAAGAACTGCGACATCATCACCGTCCACACCCCTCTCACCGACGAGACCCGCAACATGATCGGCGAACGTGAGCTGGCCATGATGAAGGACGGCGTCATCATCGTGAACGCCGCGCGGGGCGGCATCATCGAAGAGGCGGCCCTGCTGAAGTACCTGGAGTCGGGCAAGGTGGCCGGAGCCGCCGTGGACGTGTTCAGCGAGGAGCCCCCCAAGAGCGAGTATCTGAAAAAGCTCATCGGCCACGAGAGGGTCGTGGTGACGCCGCATCTGGGGGCAAATACGTTTGAGGCCCAGGTGAACGTGGCCGTGGACGTGTCCCGCGAGATTCTCAACTACCTGGACGACCAGCCCCTGGAGAACGCCGTGAACATCCCGCGCTTCGATCTGGCGCTCATGGACCAGATGCGGCCGTTCCTCAACCTCATGAACACCCTGTGCGAGTTCGGAATTCAATTGCTGGACGCCAATATCTCGAAGATCGTTTTCGGCTTCTCGGGCTCCATCGCCCACTACGACTGCACCCCGCTTACGGTCTGCGGCCTGGCGTCGATCCTTAACCGGATGGTGGACCAGGACGTGAACATGGTGAACGCCTCTCTCATCGCCGAAGGGATGGGCATCGTGGTGGAGGAGTCCAAAACGACCCATGCCGATGCCTTCTCCAACCTCATCACCATCGTGGTGGAAGGGGAGGGGAGCAAGCGCCGCACCATCTCGGGCACCCTCTTCGAGGGGCTGCCCCGCATCGTACGGCTGCGCGACTACTCCATGGACTTTGCGCCCGAGGAGCACATGCTGCTGCTCCACTACGCCGACCGGCCGGGCATGATCGGCAAGATCGGCACTATCATGGGACAGCATGAGATCAATATTGCCTCCATGAACCTGGGACGCAGCGAAAAGAAAGGGGAAGCCATGGTCATCCTTTCCCTTGACTCGGCCGTGCCTCCCCAGGTGCTGGAGGAGGTGCGCGCCGCCACCGACGCCACCTTCATCAAGGCCATTCACATGCCGGGTGCCCGCTGCAGCCGGAGCTGCGGCTGCACCGCCTGATCCGCGGACATTCCCTTGTTTGATGTGCGGGGGCCGGTCTTCCTTTGGGGGACCGGCCCCTTTGCGCAGGAGGCTGACGAATGAAGAACACGCTCTGGCTCGGGGGGACGCTCCTGCTCATTGGGCTCATCCTGGCCCTCTACCTGCTCACCCCCGGGCGGGTTCCGGGGCCGCCGAAACCTTCGGGCCGCCCTGCCAGCGACCGGGTCATCACGGTGAAGGACGGCGACACGGTGGTCATCGCCCCGGCAGGGGGCGGCAAGCCCTACACCTGCAGGCTCTACGGCATTGATACGCCCGAAACTCCGAAAAAACGGAAACAGGGGCAGCCGTACGGACAGGAAGCGGCCGACGAACTGAGCTCTCTCGTGCTCGGCAAGGAGGTGAAGATTCTCCTGACCGGCGACACGACTTACAATCGCCAAGTGGGGACCATCGAGGTGAATGGGGTGAACGTGAACCTGGAGATGGTGCGCCGGGGCTACGCCTGGGCCTATGTGCAGTACCTGCGGAGGCCACACGTGTCAGAGTATCGCGAGGCCGAAGAAGAGGCGCGCCGGCAAAGGCTCGGGCTCTGGCGGGATCACAACCCCGTGCCGCCATGGGAGTTTCGCAAGCGACAGAGGCTCCAGAAGCTTGACTAATCACTCCCTTTCGACTACTTTCTCTTGGTGCGGCTGTACCGGCCCCAAGCTGCCGAAACAGCCGAAACTTTTTCGCAACGGAGACAACGATGATCGACAACGAAAACAACGTAAACGAGCCGGCCGAGGAGGAGAGCTTCGCCGAGCTCTTCGAAAAGAGCAATCGCAGGACCGAGCGGCTGCGGCCGGGTTCAAAAGTGGACGCACGGGTGCTCAAGATAGGCGCCGAGTGGGTTTTCCTCGATATCGGCAGCAAGGGTGAAGGGGTCATGGAGCGCAAGGAGCTCCTGGACAAGGACGGCAATCTGACCGTCGCCGAAGGGGACGCCATCCCGGTCTGGTTTGTGAAGGTGGAGCGGAACGAGATGCGCTTCACCACCAAGGTCGGCACGGGGCAGGCGGGCCTGTCCGCCCTGGAGGACGCCTATCGTGCCGGCATCCCCGTGGAGGGGAATGTCGAGAAGGAAATCAAGGGGGGCTTCGAGATCAAGGTCGGCGGCACCGTCCGCGCTTTCTGCCCCTATTCGCAGATTTCGCTCCGGCGGGCGGCCAATCCGGCCGAATTCGTCGGCCGCCAGCTCCTGTTCAAGGTGGTGGAATTCGCCGAGCGCGGACGCAACATCGTCCTTTCCCATCGCGCGATCCTTGAGGAGGAAGAGCGCCAGAAGCGCGAGGCGTTGAAGGATACCCTCAAGGAGGGGACGACCCTAACCGGCACCGTGACCCGTCTCATGCCTTTCGGCGCGTTCGTCGACATCGGCGGCGTGGAGGGGCTCATCCCCATTTCCGAGGCCGGCTGGACCCGGGTCAAGGAGATCGGCGACGTCCTGTCCGTGGGTGAGCAGGTGACCGCCCTGGTGAAGCGGATCGACTGGGAGAACAACAAAATATCCCTCAGCCTCCGCGATGTTCAGGCCGACCCCTGGGAGGGGATTGCCGAGCGTTTCCCGGAAGGGTCCTACCACACGGGAACCGTGGCGCGGCTCGCTCCGTTCGGTGCTTTTGTAACTCTCGCCCCGGGTATCGACGGACTCATTCACATCTCCAAGCTCGGTGCCGGCAAGCGGATCGCTCATCCCCGGGAGGTGCTCCAGGAGGGTGACACCGTTGAGGTAACGGTCGAGGGTGTAGACCGCGAGAGCCGCCGTCTTTCCCTTGCGCTGGCCGCCACCAAGCGAGCGGCAGAGGAAGAGGAGCGGAGCATTGCCGAATTCCGCGGCAAGGGCGCAGCGCAGACCAAGGATTCCATGGGAACGTTCGGCGACATTCTCAAGGCCCAGCTCGACGACAAGAAGTAGGTCGGATGGCAGGTCATTCCAACTACATCACTCCCGAGGGGGCGAAGAAACTCCGGACCGAGCTGACCTGGCTCTGGAAGGAGGAGCGCCCCCGGGTCACCCAGGGCGTTGCCGATGCGGCCGCCGAGGGTGACCGATCTGAAAACGCCGAGTATATTTACGGTAAGAAGCGGCTGCGGGAGATCGACCGCCGTATCCGCTTCCTTACACAGCGGCTCGATGCCCTCACGGTTGTTGACGCTCCGCCCCCTGCCACCGACAAGGTTTTCTTCGGTGCCTGGGTGCGGCTCGAAAACGAGGAGGGCGACGAGGTCATCTACCGGGTTGTCGGCCCGGACGAGACCGATGCCGCCAAGGGGCACATCAGTCTCGACTCCCCCATGGGCAAGGCACTGCTCGGTCGCCGGGAGGGAGACGAGATCCACGTCCGCCGTCCGGCAGGCGAAGCGGTCTTCACCGTGCTCGAAGTCGGCTACCAGTCGCTGAATTAACAGGTTTTCCCCATCAGTCGCAGGGATGAAGGTCCCGGGTACCCCGGTTTCACCTCATTCCTGCGTCTTCGTCGTCAGCTTGAATCTCCCGGAGGGCTCCCCATGTACGTCGTCATCCTCGCCGGCGGCTCCGGCACCCGTTTCTGGCCCCTGTCGCGCAAGGCCCATCCAAAACAGCTCATGTCGGTCTTTGGCGGGAAGTCCATGCTGCAACGGACCGTGGAGCGGGTAATCCCCCTCAATCCCAAGCGCATCCTGGTGGTCACCAACCATCTGCAGGCGGACGAAACCCGGCGCCAGCTGGAGTACCTGAGGGGGATACGCATCGACGTGATCGAGGAGCCCATGGGGCGCAATACGGCGCCGGCCATTTCCCTGGCCGCCACCCTCATCGCCCGCCACGATCCGGAGGCGGTCATGGCGGTGCTGCCGGCCGACCACTACATTGCCGACGAGGATGCCTTCTGTGCCGCTCTCCAGCGGGGGCGCGAGCCGGCCATGAACGGTTGGCTGGTCACCTTCGGCATCCTTCCGGACCGTCCCGAAACCGGCTACGGCTACATTGAGGCCGACCGGAACCTGCGGGGCGACGGTCCGTATCCGGTAAAACGCTTCGTCGAAAAACCCGATGCGGCCACTGCGGCCGAGTACCTGGCCGCCGGCGGGTTTTACTGGAACAGCGGCATGTTCATGTGGCGTGCCGACGTGATCCTCGACCGGATCGCCAACCACATGCCCGACCTGGCCCGGGCCTTTGCCGGCATTGCCTTCGATGCCGACATCTGGGAGCCGGCCGATCTCGCTCCCCAGATCGAGGCCGTCTATGCCATGGTCTCCGGCCAGTCCATCGACTACGGCGTCATGGAGAAGGCCGACAACGTGCTGGTGCTCCCCGCCTCCTTCGGCTGGAGCGATGTGGGCAGCTGGAGCGCGCTGCCCGGCTTGATTGCCCCCGACGACGACGGTACCGTCCGTCTCGCAGGCGAGACCGTAATCAGTGTTGACTCGAACGGCTGTGTGGTGCGCGGTGAAAAACTCGTGGCGCTGGTGGGGGTCAGAGATCTGGTTGTTGTCGATACACCCGATGCCCTGATGGTATGCACCAGGGATGGGGCCCAGGATGTCAGGAAGATAGTGGAAGAACTGGAACGTCGCGGGCTGAAACAGTACCTCTGAGTGTGACGGGCCCGTGGCCAGCCGTGACATCGCACTTTCCACGCGGGGATTTCGTTACCAATGACCCCATTCGAATATCTACTTTTAGGCGTTTCCCTTCTGTTGCTGGTGAGCATCCTCGCCAGCAAGGTATCGAGCCGCCTGGGAGTTCCGGCACTTCTTCTCTTCCTCCTGGTGGGGATGCTGGCCGGCTCCGACGGACCGGGCGGCTTTCAGTTCGACAATCCGATCCTCGTCCAGTCACTTGGCATTGTTGCTCTGGCCTATATCCTTTTTGCCGGAGGACTCGACACCAACTGGCGATCAGTCCGGCCGGTGCTGGGCCGGGCGCTGATCCTCTCTACCCTGGGAGTGTTTGTCACTGCATTGCTGGTCGGCTGGTTTATCCATGCGGTCCTCGACTTTTCGTTGCTCGAAGGGCTGCTGGTGGGGGCCATCGTCTCCTCCACCGATGCTGCTGCTGTGTTTTCGGTGCTCCGTTCTCGCAATGTGAGTCTCAGCGGTGAGCTGAAACCGCTTCTCGAACTGGAGTCGGGCAGCAACGACCCCATGGCGGTCTTCCTGACCGTTGCCATTATTTCCCTGCTCGTGGATCCCGGAGCCAAACTCTACCATCTCCCCCTTCTGGTCCTGTGGCAAATGGTGGTCGGCGGGGCTGCGGGTTATCTCCTGGGCAAGGGGGGAGTTCTCCTGATCAACCGGCTTCGCCTGGAGTACGAAGGCCTCTACTCGGTGCTCACCCTGACCCTGGTGCTTCTGATTTACAGCGGCACCGTCCTGCTGAAAGGAAACGGCTTTCTCGCGGTCTATGCGGCGGGGCTGGTCATGGGGAACAGCTCCTTCGTGCAGAAAAAGAGCCTTATCCGGTTTCACGACGGTCTTGCCTGGCTGATGCAGATCACCATGTTCCTGATTCTCGGACTGCAGGTTTTTCCCTCTCATCTCGTTCCCGTGACGCTCGTGGGGCTGTGCACGGCTGCGTTTCTCATGCTGGTGGCCCGGCCCGTCAGCGTTTTTGCGACGCTCCTCTTTACCCCCATGACCGTTCGGGAAAAGACAATGATCTCGTGGGTCGGCCTGCGCGGAGCGGTCCCCATCGTGCTTGCAACCTTTCCGCTGATGGCCGGTGTCGGCAAGGCGGAGATGATTTTCAACATTGTCTTCTTCATAGTCTTTACCTCGGCGCTCCTCCAGGGGTCCACGATCCCCCTGGCGGCCCGCTGGCTTGGCCTGGACGCCCCCATTTCCGCCAAGCCCCGACGTCCTTTCGAGTTCGAGCCGTCTGACGAGGAAAAGGGCGAACTGGTTGAGGTTGAGATCTCGCCCGCGTCATCGGCCGTGAATCGTCAGATTGTGGATCTCCATCTCCCACCGGGATCGCTTATCGTCCTGATCCAGAGACGAGGGGAGTTCGTTGTCCCCGGCGGCGGCACCCTCATCGAGGCGGGGGACACGGTGCACCTCCTGGCCGACCGTGAGCGAATCAACGCGATACGCGCCATGCTCGAAACACCGCCTTGACCACCGGCCGCGCCGCTTGATTCAGTTGCCGCACTCCTTTCGCTGGAAATGATCAGAACCGGAACGGTGCTCTGACCGGCGGGGAGCCATCCCATCCTTTGGGGCTGCCATGGCTTCAGGTCCGGAAGCCGGCCCCTTCCAAGATTCAAGATGAGGTCTTCGTGGAATTTCAGGTACTCCGTGACATGGAAATACTTTTCGGGCTGGCTGTTTTTACGGTGGTGCTCCTGCGCCGGCTCATGTTCCCTTCCATTATCGGCTTTCTCGCCACCGGCATCCTGGCCGGGCCCTACGCCCTGGGGCTCATCAAGGATACCCACCAGGTCGAGCAGATGGCCGAGATCGGGGTGGTGCTCCTGCTCTTCACCATTGGCATCGAATACTCCCTCAAGGAGCTGATGCGAATCAAGCACCTCGTCTTCTGGGGCGGGGGGATGCAGGTGGGGGTCACCATCGCCATCGTGGCGGTCCTGGCATACGCCTTCGGCATACCACTCTCCCAGGCCACCTTCTTCGGCTTCCTGGTGGCCCTCTCCAGTACCGCCATCCTCATGAAACTGCTGATGGACAAGGGGGAGATGGACACACCCCACGGCAAGATGGCGCTCGGCATCCTGATTTTCCAGGACCTCTGCGTGGTCCCCCTCATGCTCTTTACCCCCTTCCTGGCAGGGGCCGGCAACGGCTGGGCAGGGATAGTCCTGGTGTCTCTCAAGGCGGCGGCCGTGGTGGTGGTGGCCCACTTCGGCTCCCGGTTCCTGGTCCCCTGGATATTCGAGCAGGTGGTCAAGAGCCGCAGCCGCGAACTCTTCATCCTTACGATCATCTTTATCGGCTTCGGCACGGCCTGGCTCACGGCCCAGGTGGGACTGTCGCTGGCCCTGGGGGCGTTCATCGCCGGCCTTGCCATCTCCGAATCGGAGTACAGCCACCAGGCCCTGGGAGACATCATCCCGTTCCGCGATGCCTTCATGAGCCTGTTTTTCATCTCCGTGGGCATGCTGCTGGATCTGTCCGTCCTGGTTCGGCAGCCGGTCCTGGTGGCCACGCTCGTTCTGACCATCCTGGTGGTGAAGTTTCTGGTCACGGGCGGGGCGGCCATGGCCCTCGGCATCCCTGCACGGGTGGGCATCGTCACGGCCCTGTCCCTGGCTCAGGTCGGCGAATTCTCATTCATCCTCTCACAGACCGGCATGCAGTACGGCCTCCTCTCCAAGGAGTTCTACCAGATATTTCTGGCCGCATCGGTGGCCACCATGGCCCTCACCCCCCTCTGCCTCAAGGTCGGCGCACCGGTGGCATCGTATCTGGTGGGGGTTCTGCCGACTCCCCTGATCCGGGGACGGGGTGCGCTGCGGGGGAAAGAGAAGAAGCTCTCCCTGACGGATCACGTGATCGTGGTCGGCTACGGCGTCAATGGCAGGAATCTTTCCCGGGTGTTGAAGGTCCAGAAGATCCCCCACGTGGTGATCGAGACCAATCCCTTCACGGTCTCCACGGAGAAAAGCAAGGGAACCCGCATCATGTTCGGCGACGCCACCCGGCCCGAGGTTCTCACCCACTCAGCAGTGGAGCGCGCGCGCAGCATCGTCATCGCCATTTCCGACGCGGCCGCCAGCCGCCGGGTCGTGGCCCTGGCGCGGCAGATGAGCCCCACCATCCACATTATCGTCCGGACCCGCTATATTGCTGAAATGGAGCCCCTGTACAAGCTGGGCGCCAATGAGGTGGTGCCGGAGGAGTTCGAAACGTCCATCGAGATATTCTCCCGGGTCCTGCGCAACTTCCTCGTCCCCCAGGATCAGATCGAGCAGTGCGTGGGCGAAATCCGGCGGGGCTCCTACGACATGTTCCGCACCATGAGCCGCCGGCACAGCCACGCCGTGGGGATCGCCGGGTACCTCTCCGGCGCGGAGATCGCCACCTTCCGCGTCAAGAAGGGTGCCTCCATTGAAGGGGAAAGCCTGCGGCAGGGGACCCTGCGAGCCCGCTCGGGCGCCACGCTCCTGGTGATCAAGCGGGGGGACGAGGTGACCCCCAACCCCGACCCGGTCTGGGTCCTGCACGAGGGAGACATCGTATTGCTGCTCGGCACGCCGGAGCAACTCGCCGCAGCCTCGCGCCTCTTTGATGCACCGGCGGCGGAGGGCAGATCAGTTGCAGCGCCTCCGGCGGATAGCAGCCGACACGACACCAGCAACAGGAGAGACCAGTGAAAAAAGTACTCGTTACCTATTACTCGCGCAGCGGCAATACTGAAAAAATGGCCCGCATGATCGCCGACAGCCTCGTGACCAGAGATCTGACCGTTGAGTTGATCAAGGTCGAGGAGGTCGATATCGACACGCTCCCCTCCTATGACGGCTTCATCGTCGGCTCTCCCAACTACTTCGGCACCATGGCCTGGCCCGTGAAAAAGTTCATCGACGAGAGCGTAAAGTACTTCAGGAAACTCGACGGCAGGGCCGCTGCCGCGTTCACTTCGGAAGGGATGATCGGCGGCGGGGGCGACACGGTGGTCCTCGATATCCTCAAGGCATTCCTGATCCACGGCTGTATCGTCCAGGGGCTCACCTCGGCCGGGCACTACGGCCCCGTGGCCGTGGGAGCGCCCGACGGACGGATCGCCAATGAGGTGAACGTTCTCGCAACAACCTTCGCCGAACTGGTGAACCGCGTCCGATGAGAACCGAAGCTGCACAGGAGGGCGAGATGGTCTCGGAGATCGCCCGTCACTGCCGTGAGCTGGTGGACCGTTGGCTGGCCGACGGCAGCTTCGACCGCCGCCTCCCGGAGGTTGCGCGGCTGCGGGGCGTACCCCAGCCCGAGGTCTATCACGCAGAGGGCGACGCTTTCGTCCATACCATGCTCGCCCTGTCGGCCGTAGACGGCGGGGCTGATCCGCGTGTTTTCTGGGGGGTGCTCCTGCACGATATCGGCAAGGCGGAGACCACCGAATTCATCAGCGGGCGCTGGCGCGCCTGGGGCCATGCCGAGCGCGGCGCAGCCATGGTGCCGGCGGTCATGGAGCGGTTGGGAATCCCGGAGCTGGCCGCGGACGTGGCCTGGCTGGTCAGGCACCATACTTTCCACCTCTCCTGGAACCTGACGCCGGACGCGCGGCTCACCCGCAATCAGCGCCGTTTCCTGGACCACCCCCTGTTGCCGCTGCTGCTGGAGGTCTGCCGCGCCGACGCGGACGGCTCCCACGGCGGCAGCGACAAGGGCGATAAGATCGAGCAGATAGCGGATCTGCTCAACGATGAAAGGAGAGCATGACATGACGATCACTGATGCGGCAAAAGCGGTTCTCGCGCCGATTGTGGGGGAGCACCCCGGAAAGATTCTGCGCGTTGTCTTTGAGGGGTTCGGCTGAGGCGGTCCCCGTTTGGGACTGGCTCTGGATGAGCCGGCAGACAATGATGAGCGGATGGTCCTGAACGGTATCGAGGTGGCGGTGACCAGTAATTTCCGCTCCCTCCTGGACGACCAGATACTTGACTACATTACCAATGAGCACGGAGAGGGACTCGTCTTCAGGCGGGAATCGGGCGATGTCTGCTGCTAAGGGTGGAGCCGGATCATGATTTATGCGCTGGACGTCTTCGGGACGTTCGTTTTCGCCCTGTCAGGGGCATTCAGGGCGATCAAGCACGAATTGGACCTTCTCGGAGTGCTTGTGCTGGCGGTTGCCACCGGGGTGGGGGGCGGCATGATCCGCGATCTGCTCCTGGGGACCACGCCGCCCATGGTCTTTAGGAATGAATCCTATCTGGCCATCTGCGTGGCCGGGGGGCTCCTGGTCTTTCTGGCCGCCGGCCGGCTCGCCCCGCTCTGGGACTGGGTCATGGTGGCCGATGCCGTGGGCCTGGGCGCCTTTGCCGCCATCGGTGCCCAAAAGGGGGCCGCGGGCGGGCTCGGCGGCTTCGGCATCGTCATGATGGCGGCCATGACCGCCACCGGCGGCGGCGTGGTGCGGGACATCCTGGTGATGGAGATCCCCGCCGTGCTCCGCACCGACTTCTACGCCAGCGCGGCCATCCTCGGCGGCGCATGCTTCGTGGCGCTCCGGGCCGCCGGCGCGCCAGAGCAGGTCCAGCTCTTCACCTGTCTGACGGTCACCCTTGTTCTGCGTCTGCTCGCCATGCGCTTCGGCCTTTCCCTCCCGCGGATAAAGGGGCTCCCCAGGCCGGGGGAGGGAGACGCAGAGGACGGTAAGGGGTAAAACGGGGCATCCGCCCCCTACTTGGAGCCGAACACGGTCTTGAGCAGGTCCGTGGTGCGGGCCGCGGGGTTGGTCCTGATTTTTTTCTCCTCTTCGCCCAGCATGGTGAAGAGACCGTCCAGGGCCTTGTCGGTCACGTAGGTGTCCAGGTCAAGGGAGGTCCCGCCCGCCAGGGCCGCCAGGGGAAGGGCCTCGTACTTGCCGATCATCTCCTGGTACGCCCGGGTGGTTCCCACCTCGGACATGCTCTTGGCTATGACCGGCTTGAACTCTTCGAACAGCTTGGGGCGGGTCTTCCCTTCCAGGAACGTGGTGGCTGCCCGGTCTCCGCCGTTGAGGATCTTCTTGGCATCGTCAAAGGTCATCTGCCGAACCGCATCGCCGAAGAGCCCTGCGGCCTTTGGCGCTGCCTTCTCGGCCGCCCGGTTCATGCTCAGGACGAATTCGTCCACCTGCTTGCGGTACCCGAGGGTGCCGAGGACGTCGGCTGCCGTGCGGATCTTTTCCGGCAGGAGGATCTTGACCAACTGGTTGCCGAAATAGCCGTCGGGCTTTGCCACGGCGTTCACTGCCCGTTCCGTGCCCGTGGCCAGTGCCTCCTTCAGGCCCTTGACCACCGTGGCGTCGTCGAGGGCTGAACCCTGCAGCAGCGGCGCGGCCCGTTGCGTCAGTTCATCGAGAAAACCGGCCCGGCATTCGCCGGCGGTCACGAGCGTTGCCAGGCAGGCGAACAGCAGCAGACGTTTCATGGGTGCCTCCTTTTCCGTTCCGAGTGTGCCTCCCCATCCACGTGAAGTATGATTGGTTTTGCCGATTATGCAAGACGGGGCGCACCCTCCGTCCCACTTCCCTTCAGCGAGGTAGAGCTATGGCTTCTCTCACCCTTCGACACTTGGCAGGCAATACCTGGCTCATCCCCGCACCGGCCGCCATCGGCGTGTATGTGCGCAACGGACGGGCCGTGCTCATCGACAGCGGCAATGACGAGGAGGCGGGACGTCAGATCCTGAAGCTCCTGAACGGCCAGGGGTGGACCCTTGACCTCATCGTCAACACCCACTCCAATGCCGACCATATCGGCGGCAATGCCTTTCTCCAGAAAAAGACCGGCTGCCGCGTCGCCGCCACGGTCCCGGAGGCGGCCTTCATCGCCAACCCCATCCTCGAGCCGTCTTTTCTTTACGGCGGCTATCCCGTGAAGGCGCTACGCAACAAGTTCCTCATGGCCAAGCCGTCCACGGTCACCGACATCATCGAGGCCATCGGCCCTATCCTTGACACGGGGCTGGAGGCGGTCCCGCTGGCCGGCCACTTTTTCGGCATGATCGGCATCCGTACCCCGGACGGCGTCCTCTTTGCCGCCGACAGCCTGTTTCCGGAGTCAATCCTCGCCAAGTACCCCATCTTCTACCTCTACGACGTCAGGGAGCACCTGGCATCGCTCCAGCGGTTGCGTGAACTGGACGCTTCCATCTATGTGCCGAGCCACGGCGCACCGTCCCCGGAGATCGGCCCGCTGATAGAAGTCAATGAACAGCGGGTGCGCCAGACCGTTTCCTTTGTAGAGTCCTGCTGCGCGGCGCCGGCCTCCTTTGAAACGGTGCTTGAACGCGTCTGCGGGGAGTACGGCATCGTTCTCGACCCGAACCAGTACGTGCTGGTGGGCAATACCATCCGCTCCATCCTCGCCTTCCTGTCCGAAGAGGGGCGGCTCACCATGATCTTCGACGGGGGCAGGCTGTTTTGGTGTACCACCGCCGATCAACGGGAGGCGTGAGATGGGACAGTCATTTCGGCCCCGCAGGCCCGGCAAGCCACCCGTGCGCAGCGATGCCGAGCTCGATGAGATGGTTCGGCGCATGCGTGCGGAACAGTCCGGCCCCGGCAGCTACCGGGAGCAGTCGCTGAAGATCCACGGCTGGATCTGCGCCAAGTGCGGCCGGGAGTTTGAGCTCAACAATCTGCACCTGCTCACGGTGCACCACCGGGACGGCAACCACCATAACAATCCCCCCGATGGCAGTAACTGGGAGAACCTCTGTGTCTGGTGCCACGACGACGAGCACAGTCGCAGCGTGCTGGGGGACTACCTGGGCGGCGGAGAGAAAAAGTGAGAAGGGAACGTCAGGGACAGCCGGCGAAGTCCCGCAGAACAGGTACCACCATATCCCGCAGTACCTCATAGGTGATCGGCTTTGGAATGGCGCCGTGGAACCCGTAGCTCAGGTAGTCGGTGAGGCAGGGGTCGTCGGGATAACCGCTGGTGACAAAGATCTTTGCCGACGGGTCAATGGCGAGAAGCGGGCCGACAAGCTCGCGGGCTCCCTTGCCCCCGGGCAGGCACATGTCAACGATAACCGCCGCATAGGGTGTGCCGGTTTCGATGCTGTTCCGGTAGAGATCAATGCCCCGGGCTCCATCGGTGACGCAGTGGGGCGTAACTCCGAGGCGCTTCAGTGCGTACTCGATAAGAAAAAGTACATCTTCATCGTCGTCAATCACCAGTATCCGTTGTTGATCCACGCTGTGTATCCCGCCTCCGGGGCTGCATCGCCCCTCACTATCCTCGACCTTGTATCCATTGTTTTACTGTCTGGATAATTCTCTCTCAATTATGGTTTATTCTTGCCGATAACTATATCATATCTATTCGGTAATAAAAACTATACTCCTGTTTTGAAGTTTCCTCTGAATTGTAAGCCGGATACCATGCGGGTCAGCCGGGCAAATGATCAGATCCTGGTGGCCTGCGCCGCCAGGAAGGAGGAATCGGTGTGAGAAGGTTCGTGTGTCCCGAGATAGTCCATGGTGTCGGTGCCCGGAACATGGTCGGCCAGTACGCCGTCCTGTTTGACCTGCAACGGGTGCTGGTGGTGAGCGACCCTGGTGTCATCAATGCCGGCTGGACAGGTCAGGTGATAGCAAGCCTCGAATCGGTCGGGATAGAAGTTGTGCTGTATTCAGACGTCTCACCCAATCCACGCGACAACGAGGTGGCTGCCGGGGCAGCGCTCTACACGGCTGAACGCTGCGATGCCCTGGTGGCCGTGGGGGGAGGCAGCCCCCTCGACTGTGCCAAGGGAATCGGCGTTGTCAGCTCCAACCACTGTGCCATTGAAGAATGCGCCGGGGTGAATCGGGTGACGGTCCCCATGCCGCCGCTCTTCTGTGTCCCGACCACTTCCGGCAGTGCTGCTGAGCTTTCACAGTTCGCCATCATCACGGACACGGCGCGGCGGCTCAAGATGGCGATTGTCTCAAAGGCGCTGGTGCCTGACGTGGCATTTATCGACCCGTTCACAACCATAAGCATGGATCCTTACCTGACCGCATGCACCGGTATGGACGCACTGGTACATGGTATCGAGGCGTATGTGTCCAGTGCGGGTTCCCGCCTCACCGACCTCCATGCCCTCGAAGCAGTGCGCCTTGTTGCGGCCAACCTGCGGCATGCGGTGAGGGAGCCGGAGTCGCTGGAGGCGCGAACCAACATGATGCTCGGCAGCCTCCAGGCGGGGCTTGCTTTCTCCAACGCCAGTCTCGGCGCGGTTCACGCCATGTCCCACAGTGTGGGTGGCACGTTCGACTTGCCCCATGGGGAGTGTAACGCCATGCTACTGGAACCGGTTGTCGCCTACAACTTCCCCGAGGTGCCGGAGCGTTACCGTGTGATCGGCGAGGCCATGGGGCTCCGGTTTGCCGGTCTGGCAAAGGACACTTGGCTTGAAGTGATCAGGGACGGCATTTGCTCACTTCGGCACGACGTGGGAATCGATGCAACCCTTGGCGTCCGTGGGATACGCAATGAGGATATTCCGTACCTTGCCGCCCATGCCCTCTGTGATGCCTGCATGGTAACCAACCCGCGCAGGCCCGACCAGAACGATATTGAGAGGATCTATGCGGAAGCCCTCTGAGCGGGACCCGGTAAGCGACTGGGATCGTCTCCGCGAAGACATCAGCGGTTTCGGTGACCTGTCGGCGCGCAAGAGCTACTATCCCGAGCTCCGCCAGCGGCTACAGGAGCTTGAGGAGGCCAGGGGAGCCCTGGCCGTGGCCAACGGACAACTGCAGTCGGTGCTCAACGCGGCAACTGAGGTGGCCATCATCTCCACGGACCGGACCGGGCTGATCACCCTGTTCAACCGGGGCGCCGAACGGATGCTCGGCTACGGGTCGGAGGAATTGGTGGGCCGGAGCACACCTCTTGTATTTCATGACGAAAGGGAGATTCGACTCCGGGGGGAAGAGTTGAGCACACACCTCGGCCATCCGGTGGAAGGTTTTGACGTTTTTGTGGAGAACGCCCGCCACGGTGGCTCCGAGAGCCGCGAATGGACCTATGTCCGGCGGGACGGAAGCCATATCCTCGTTAAGCTCACGGTCACCCCGATACCGGGAGGAGACGGAGAATTCGAGGGATATCTCGGCATTGCCGAGGACATCACCGAGCGCAAGCGGATCGAGCAGGAACTGAGCGCCAGCAGGGAGCTCCTCAATACCATCATCGAGTCGATCCCCAATCCGATTTTCTTCAAGGACGACAACGGCGTCTATGAGAACTGCAACCGGGCGTTCTCCGACTATCTCGGTTTCCCGAAGGAGCGGATCATCGGTTCAACGGTTCACGACATATCACCGCCCGAACTGGCGCAGATCTATCACCAGGCCGACCTTGAACTCATGGCGCAACGGGGGACCCAGGTCTATGAGGCCCAGGTCCGCTACGCAGACGGGCTGCTCCATAATGTGATCTTATACAAATCGGCCATTGAGCGGGGCAACGGAGATCTCCGGGGACTCGTCGGGGTGATGCTGGACATTACTGACCGGATTCGCGCCGAAGAGGCCCTGCGCGAGAGCGAAAAACGACTTCGGGTGATCTTTGACACGTCACGGGCAGGGATAATCCTCGTTTCTCCTGAGGGAACCATAAGTTTCGCCAACCAGCGTATGGCTGAAATGTTCGGCTGCACCCTCGACGAACTCATCGGAACACCCTATCCCGACCTGCTCCAACCGGCGGAACGGGCAACGGGCGACCAGCGGATGCGCAGGCTCATCACCGGAGAGGTGGACCATGTGACCACAGAGCGGCACTACCTTCGCAGGGACGGCGGCGATTTCTGGGGCTATCTGTCCGGCAAGCGGTTGGAAAACGACGATGGCAGCCTCCAGTCCCTGGTTGGCATCGTCACCGATATCACCGACTTGAAAACAGTGCGCGACTCCCTTGAGAGCGAGAAGGAGCGGCTGGCGGTGACGCTGCGCTCCATCGGCGATGGCGTCATTTCCGTCGATACGGCCGGCCGGGTAGTACTGCTGAACAAGGTGGCCGAGCAGTTGTGCGGCTGGAGCCAGGAAGAGGCTTCGGGGAGGCCCCTGGCCGAGGTCTTTCCCATCGTGAACGAAACGACGCACGCCTCCATCAAGAATCCGGTGGACGAGGTGCTGGCAACGGGCCGGATAGTCGAACTGGCCAACCACACGGTCCTCGTGAGCCGCGACGGAACCGAGCGGATCATTGCCGACTCGGCCGCTCCGATCCGTGATGCGGCCGGGGCCATCCTCGGCGTTGTTCTTGTTTTCCGCGACATGACCCAGAAAAAGGAGATCGAGGAAGAGCTGTTCCGTGCCCGAAAGCTCGAATCCCTCGGCGTGCTCGCCGGAGGGATCGCACATGACTTCAACAACCTGCTGACCGGCATCCTGGGCAATATTTCCATGGCCCGCATGATCGTTGCCGAAGACCATGAGGCCTACCCCCTGCTGGATCGGGCCCAGCGGGCGTCCGACCGCGCCCGGGATCTCACTCAGCAACTCCTCACCTTCTCGCGTGGAGGTGCACCGATGAAAAAGGTCACCTCTCTGGCCCATCTCCTGATCGATTCTGCGACCTTCGCCCTCCGGGGGGCCAATGTCCGATGCTCCTTTGCCATCCCCGATGAGCTCTGGCCGGTGGAAGTCGATCCGGGCCAGATGAGCCAGGTGGTGAACAATTTGGTCATCAACGCCGATCAGGCAATGCCCGAGGGGGGTGTGCTTACAGTCAGGGCGGAGAACGTGCCGCCGGCCGGTCGGCACGGCAGGCGCGTGAGGATTGAATTTATCGACGCCGGTGTCGGCATCCCCGAGAAGTACCTCTCCCGGATATTCGACCCCTACTTCACCACCAAGCAGCAGGGGAGCGGTCTGGGGCTCGCCACGGTCTATTCCATAATCCGCAACCATGACGGCGAAATCAGGGTGAGCTCGCAACCCGGCACCGGCACAGTGTTCACGGTCGAACTTCCGGCCTCGGACATTGTCGTCACCACAGAGGAACCAGACGTGGATATTCACCTGCGGGGGGGAGGGAGAGTGTTGGTCATGGACGACGATGAGATGGTCCGCGACATGGCTGTTGGGGCACTGAAGCTCCTTGGCTATGATGCCGTGGCCTGCTGCGAGGGAGAGGGGGCACTACAACTCTACCGGCAGGCGCAGGATGAGAATGATCCCTTTGCCGTTGTCATCATGGACCTGACCATACCGGGCGGCATGGGAGGAAAGGATACCGTAGCACGCCTGCTGGAGATCGATCCCGCTGCTCAGGTCATCGTCTCCAGCGGCTATTCGAACGATCCGATCGTGTCGCACTTCGCAGACTTCGGCTTCTGCGGAGCCGTTAACAAGCCTTACAGTATCGAGCAGTTGGGCGCAGTACTGCGGGAGGTGATCGCCGGCAGCACCGGGATCCGACGTGTCTAATTTCTCCTGCTGGGCGTCTGCTCGGTCTTCACCGGCTTCCATGTGGGATCGGGATCGAACAGCTCCATGGACTCGGCCCTGCGCCGCGTTTCCTTGCCGAGATTCTTTTCGTACACCTTACCCGCCTGATTCACGATAAAGGTCATCACCCCCGAGTTGCCGTATTCGGCGGGATAGGCAACCAGAGCAAAACCAAGAAGCATCTTGTCCTTGATCACATAGTGGTACGCGCCCCCAACGGCATGCTTTCCCTGGCCCTTGAGTATCTTGAAGTAGTAGCCGTGGAAGGGGGAGAGGTTGCGCTCCGGCGCATACCCTTCCTTTGCCGCCTGGGCCACCAACGGGCCGAGGGGGCTCTGCAACTCACCCTCCTTCGCTTCCCAGTAGAGCCCGTCACGGTTTCCTTCCGTGCTGAAAAGCCGCTGGGCGAACTCGACCTTGCCTCCGCCGCGGCAATCTTTGCTCGCATACTCCAGTTGGGCATCCACGTACGCGTCGAGCACATCGATGACGTGCAACTCGTTCCGGCCGATCCTCCGTTTCAGAATCTCGCTCTTTCCCTTCCTCACGTCGAAGGCCCAGCGGGAGCCTTTCTTCACAATGGGAATCGGCATGGTCCACTGGTCGGGGCCCACGTGTACGACGGCCGTGGTTGCCGATTTCCGCTCAAGCCGATTCGCCTGTTCAAACGAATTGAGGAAACGTTCCCGATCCGTCTTGTCCGCCACCTCGTCGCCCGAAGAGACCAACTCCTTGCTGCCGGGGCCCAGAATCAGCAGCAGTTCCTTCCCGTCATGCGCTTTTACGGCAGCAACAAGGGCCTTGACCGCTTCGTCGGGGGAGGCGAAGGTTTTGTACCGAACGGTTGCGGCCGTCGAGGGCGAGGCGATCAGCGACAGGAGCATGGCAACGGCTGCGATAACGGCCGCCAGGGCCAGCCGGCCGCGTGCGCCTTGGTGGTAGGATGCGAACTGTTTCATGTGTCTTCTCCTCTGCGCGCAGTGGTGCTCTCGGGGAACGAAACGTCCGGCAGTGGCTGGTGCTATCTGAACTCCTTCTTGCCACTACCGCGGCCACCGCCACCACCGCCTCCCGGCAGCCTCATTTCGCCGCCCCCTCTGCCGCCGCCGGATGGTGCCCGCTGGCCGCTCCAGCCCCCTCTGCTTCCTCCCTGGGGCGCCGGTGTGACGCCCCGGATGCTGGACTCGCCGCGTTTGATGGCCCGGCGTTCAAACGAACCTTCGCCCACGCCCTGGAAGGGGGTATCGCGTCTTGCCGGCTTCTGCACCTGCTCGCGCTGGGGTGGTTGCGCCTGTGGCGCGATCGTGCTGTCCCGCCGCTGGACCTGCCCGGGACCTTTCCCCGGCAGCGATGTGTCCTGCACGTCACGCCGCTCACGATTCGGCAGCTGCTGCCTGCTCTCCGGCCTGCCGCCCGGGAATTTGCCGGGGTAGCCGCGCGTTTCCGGCCTTACCGGTGCCATGCGGGGCGGCCGCTTGCCGTAGAACTCGCTCGTTCTCCTGTCCCGATAGGCTACTCCCCTCCGGTGAACGGGGTTATGCTGCCAGACGTGGCGGACAACATCCCCTCGATAACGGTAATGGTGGAACCTTCTCGTCTTGTTGATGTCCACGTAGACCCGGTGGACCGGCCAATCGAACCAGGCCCAGGCGAAGAGGTCGAAACCAATAAAAACCCGCGGGCCGAAACCGATATAGCCGCCCGTGATGGCGAATCCCGGCGGATAGTACCAGTAGTAGGGCGGATAGGCGGGATACCACCAGGGGCCGTACACGTACAACGGATTGTAGACCGGCACATAAACGACGGTCGGGTCGGCCGGTTCGATCCGGATGATTTCCTTCTCGTGGGTGACCTTCTGCTCGGCGGTTGTTTTGAGATTTCCCTGCTCGTCAGCCTTGCGCCTCAGTTCCTGAATGGTGGCCGTAACATCGTCCTCCTGGCTCAGGAAGGCATCGCCCAGCTTCCTCGTCTGGTCGAGCTTCTCGCTCATGGCGAAAAGAACCTCCGGGAAATGGCAGAGCGATTTGACGCTGGGGTCCCAGGACTTTTCCTGGAGGGCTTTATCCAGCTCTTCACCCTTAAGGCCCATGTTTTGCCGCCGCCATCGCTCCGCCTCCACCACCTCCAGCGGATAGGTGGAGGCCATCAGGATCTGGGCCGTCAATGAGTCGGGGTAGAGGGCGATCGGCGCAAGCATCTGGGTCAGTTCCTCTTTGCTGAATGTGCTTGCCTGCTCGGGTGCGCTCTCTTCGTCCTGCGCAAGTAAGCCTGCCGGTATCATGAGCATGACGACGATGATGCAGGCCAACCGCAGCGCTCTCGTGGTTGTCGATTTCATACGATCTCCTCTGGTACCTTCCGGTTCGTCACGACCCGGTCGGAAGGCTGCCGTGCTTCGATTGAATCTCCTAAAGTATAACGGCAATTTCTTTATGCGCATCCCTTGGCCGGCCATTTGGATGACCGCTTGCGCACGGGTTCCACCGACGGCATGGGGCGCAGTGCAGCCGTTCAACTGCCGTACACACACCGAAATCGGAATAAAGGATCTTGCATATTTCAGTGGCGCGGGTATGTTCATTGTCATTATCCCGTGGTTGAGCCATTCTCGGACGGGTGAAACAGCTTTCGACCGGAGGCACGCATGGAACCGAAAAACTGGACACCGGCAGAACTCTTGCAACTTTCGAGCGGCTACTGGAACATCGGCGCGCTCCACGCCGCAGTGAGTCTCGATGTCTTTACCCCTCTTGCCGGCGGGGATCTCTCGGCCGGGGAACTTGCGGAGCGGCTGGGCGTCGACGGCAGGGCCCTCGGCATGCTCCTGGATGCCCTCACCGCCATGGAGCTCGTGCGCAAGCGGGGAGAGCGCTACGGGGCAGCTCCCGCCGCCTGCCGCTTTCTCTCGCAGGATTCGCCCGATTACCTGGGCCATATCATCAGCCACCACCATCACCTGGTGGCCGGGTGGGCGCGCCTGGACGAAGCGGTGAGCAGCGGCGGGCCGGTTCGGCAGAGCTCGTCCCACGGCAGCGACGAAGCGGCGCGGGAGAGCTTTCTGATGGGCATGTTCAACCTGGCCATGCTGGCGGCTCCGAAGGTGGTGCCCCGGCTTGATCTCTCTGGCCGGCAACGGCTCCTGGACCTGGGGGGCGGCCCCGGCACCTGGGCCATCCAGTTCTGTCTCCACAACCCCGGCCTTCGGGCCGTGGTCTACGACCTTCCCACCACCCGCCCCTTTGCCGAGCGGACTATTGCCCGCTTCGGGCTGGCCGACCGGGTTTCCTTCGAGGAGGGGGATTTCCTCTCCGGGGAAATCCCGGGGAGGTACGACGTGGCCTGGCTCTCCCAGATTCTTCACTCCGAGGGGCCCGAAGGGTGCGCAGTCATCCTCGGGAAGGCGGTGGCAGCCCTCGAGCCCGGAGGCATCATCATGGTCCAGGAGTTTATCCTGAACGATGACAAGGACGGGCCGCTCTTCCCGGCCCTCTTTTCACTGAACATGCTGGTGGGGACAGCGCGGGGACAGTCCTATGCCGAAGGTGAGCTGACGGCCATGATGGCGGCAGCCGGCGTGCGCGACCTGCGGCGCATTCCCCTGGATCTCCCCAACGGCGCCGGCGTCATTGCCGGGACCGTTGCCTGAAGATTCATCCCTTCATGAGTAACGACACGCCTGAGCATACCGGGCAACGGCCCGAGCAGTGGCTCATGGGCGAGGCCCGGCAGGTGCGGGGTCCTCTCCTGGTCGCGATAGGTTGTGCCTTCGTGGCCGGGCTGCTGGTCATCCTCCAGGCCCGGCTTCTGGCGTCGGCCTGCCATCGGGTGGTTATCGAAGGCGCCGGAGGAGAGTCGGTGCTTCCCCTTGCGGCAGCCGTTGCCGCCGTGGCCCTCGGGCGGGGCCTGTTGGCCCTTGTGTCCGAACGGCGTTCCGCCGCGGCTGCGGCGCGCCTCAAGGAACGGGTGCGCAGCGCTCTCTACCGGCGGCTCCTGGCCCTGGGACCGGCCGGCAGGGCAGGGGAGGAGACCGGCCCTCTGGTGGAAGCGGTGACGGCGGGCGTGGAAGGGCTCGAACCCTACGTGGCCCGCTTTCTGCCCCATCTGGCCCTGGCGGCGCTCCTGCCGACGGCGGTCCTGTTCGTCGTGGTCCCGGCCGAGTGGCGCGCCGGCCTCGTCCTCCTCTTCTCCGCCCCGTTCATTCCCCTGTTCATGGTCCTCATCGGCCGGGGATCCGAAAGCCTCAACCGGCGCCAGTGGGGCCGGCTTTCCCGGCTGGCCGGACACCTTCTCGACCTGGTGCAGGGTCTGCCGGACCTGAAGTTGTTCGGAGCGGTCAAGCGCGAGGCCGAGGCCGTGGCGCGGGTTTCCGAGGAGTATCGCCAGGCGACCATGGCGGTGCTCCGGATTGCCTTCCTTTCGGCCTTTACCCTGGAGTTTTTCGCCACCGTGGGCACAGCGGTGGTGGCCGTAGTGGTGGGCTTTCGGCTTCTGTCCGGGAGCCTGGGGCTCGTGGATGGCCTCTTCGTGCTGCTCTTGGCGCCGGAATTCTACCTGCCGCTCCGGACGCTGGGGCTCTCCTACCATGCCCGGATGCAGGGGGTGGCCGCCGCCGAGCGGCTCGCCCCCCTCATGTCCCTTCCCCTGCCCCATGGCGGGATGGACGGGCTGCCCGTCCCGCCGGGAGCGCCGGCCGTCCGATTCGAAGGGGTCGGCTTCCGTTATGGCGGCGAACGGGGCGGGGTCCAGGGGATCGACCTGGAGCTGCCGGCCGGCAGCATCACGGCGCTGGCGGGAGGGAGCGGCGCAGGCAAGACGACGCTGGTCCGGCTTCTGGTGGGGCTGGCCCGGCCGGAGCAGGGGAGGATAACGGTTAACGGGATCGACCTGGACCTCATACAGCCGGATGCCTGGCGGTCGACTATCGCCTGGGTGCCCCAACGTCCCTTTTTCTTCAGGGCGACCATTCGGGAGAACCTTCTGCTCGGCCGGCCGGATGCCTCCGATGACGATATCCGTGCCGCCCTTGATGGGGCGGCGGCAACGCCTTTCATCCAACGGCTGCCCCAGGGGCTTGAAACCCAGCTGGGCGATCGGGGCGCGGGGCTGTCCGGGGGCGAGCTGCGGCGGCTGGCCCTGGCGCGGGCGTTTGTGCGCCGGGCGACACTCGTGGTCCTGGATGAGCCGACCGCCGGTCTCGATCCCGAAAACGAACGCCTGGTGGCCGATGCCCTGGACCGGATCGCCGTGGGAAGGACGGTACTGGTGATTTCCCACCGAGAGGAGACCATCCGCTGGGCCGGGCGGGTGGCGGTGCTCGCGGGAGGTACCATCGAAGGGATCATGGGCGCCGAAGCGGTCCTGGCACAGGAGGGCCCGGCATGAGAGAGCTCTTCCGCATCCTCGACGTGGCCCGCGGGCAGTGGCCATGGATGGCGGCCGGCATGCTCCTCGCCGTGCTCGTTATCGCCGCCAACGCGCTTCTCATGGCGATTTCCGGCTGGTTCATCGCCTCCATGGCCGTTGCCGGCACCACGGGCGCCGCCTTCAACTACTTTTTCCCCTCGGCCGCCATCCGGGGCCTCGCCATCCTGCGGACCGTGGGGCGCTACGTGGAGCGCCTGGCGACCCACGAGGCCGGCTTCCGGGTCCTTGCCCTCCTGCGCGTCTGGCTCTTCCGCAGGCTTGAGCCCCTGGCGCCGGCAGCGCTGGAGCGTTTGGGCGGGGGAGACGTGGCCGGGAGGCTCCGGTCGGACGTGGATGCCCTGGAAAGTCTCTATCTGCGGATCATGCTCCCTCTCGCCGCCGGTGGGGTTGCTATCCTGGCTGCAACGGCTTTTGTTGCTCTCTGGAGCACCTCTGCCGCCGGAGTTCTTTTTCTCGCACTGCTGGCCGCCGGGGTAGGCCTGCCCCTGGTGGCGCGCCGATTGGCGGAGCAGCCCGGCCGCCGTTCCGCCGAACTGGCCGGCAGCCTGCGGGAAGCCGTGACCGAAGGGCTTCAGGGCGGCGAGGAGCTGATCCTGCTGGGGGCGGTCGAGCGTCAGGCGTCGCTGGTTGATGATCTTTCGCGACGGCTGGTGGCGGAGCAGGAGCGTCTGGCGGCAGGAGGAGGCGTCACCCTGGCGGGTGGGATTGTCTGCGGCGGGGTCGGGGTGGCCGCAGTCCTTGCGATTGCATCCTTTCAGGTTGCCGCCGGGGAACTCGGCGGACCGTTGCTGGTGATGCTGCTGCTCTTTGCCGCGGCTGCCTTCGAGTCAGCCGGCGGAATGCCCGCTGCGCTCCAGCACCTGCCAGCCGCCCGGGAGTCGGCGCGAAGAATTCTCGAGTTGGCCGATTCACCGCCGCCGGTGCCGGAACCCGCTGCGCCGGCTCCTCTCCCGACCACCACGGGGATTGTCTTCCGCAACGTCTCGTTCTCCCATGGCCCCTCCCTGCCGGTACTCCGGGGCTTCAACCTGAACGTGCCTGCCGGGGGACGGGTGGCCCTCATGGGCCCAAGCGGCTCGGGCAAGAGCACCGTGGCCGACATCCTCCTTCGCTTCCGCGATTACGAAGGAAGCGTCACCCTGGGGGGAGTCGAACTCCGGGGTCTGGGAGGGGAAGCTATTCGCGGGCTGATCGCTGCTGTTCCCCAGCAGCCCCACCTCTTCAACGGCACCATCAGAGAGAATATCCTTCTGGGCAACCCGACGGCCGAAGAGGAGCAGGTGCGTCGGGCCGTCCGGGACGCAGCCCTTGCCGAGTGGATTGACGGACTTCCCCTGGGTCTGGATACCGCGGTGGGCGAGGGGGGGGGCGCCGTGTCGGGAGGAGAGGCCCGCCGGATCGCCCTGGCCCGGGCCCTTCTGAAGGACGCGCCGGTTTTTCTGCTGGACGAGCCCACCGAAGGGCTCGACTGGGCCACCGAACAACGGGTGATTGCAGCGCTGGCGAATCGGATCGGGGGGAAGACCGTGCTGGTCATTTCCCACCGTCCAGCTTGTGGTGAACTGGCTGAACAGGTGCACTATTGTGTTAAAGTTCCCTGAGGTTATGCCGATGAATCAAATAAAGTACTGATGCTGAGCGCCCAGGGAGCCAATGTACGTGGAAGAGCCAGTCTACCGTTTCTCCTTTCTTTCAGTGGCCCAGGTCCATTCGTTTGCCATGGACCAGCCGGTCTCCATCGTTCTGGGCCCCGACAACATGTATTGGGTCGTTCCCGACGCCATGGTGGGCGAACTCCACCGTCGGGGCTTTCAGTTCTTCCGTTGATCCCACTTTGACATTGACTGGAAACGCGAGATGGCGGTAGTATTCCGTGCTTGGGATCCGACCGTCCGATACCGCACGTCCCCGGGATGCGCCTGCTCCTGGGGGTTTTTGTTTCACCGCGAGATGCCGATGATTACCACACTGACATGCCCCCGCTGCCGAGCCGAAACCGTCTGGGAGGGGAATCCCCACCGGCCGTTCTGCTCGGCACGCTGCAAGACCGTTGATCTGGCCGCCTGGGCCGACGAGGAGTATCGCATCGCCGGTCCCGAAGCCCCTGCCGACAACGACGATAACGACCGAGAGTAAGGAGCACTTCATGTCCGACGTACGTTTGCGCTTCGCGCCGAGCCCCACGGGCTATCTCCACGTGGGGGGAGCGCGTACCGCTCTCTTCAATTGGCTGCTGGCCCGCAAGCAGGGCGGTACATTCATCCTGCGCATCGAGGATACCGATGTTGCCCGTTCCACCCAGGAATCGGTGGATGCCATCCTCCAGGGGATGGAGTGGCTTGGCCTCGACTGGGATGAAGGGCCTTTCTATCAATCCGAGCGGTTTCCCGTCTACCGGGAGTTCGTGGAACGGCTCCTGGCCGAGGGAAAGGCGTACCGCTGCTACTGCACGCCCGAGGAGCTGGAGGCACGGCGCGAACAGGCCATGAAGGAGGGGCGCAAGCCCAAGTATGACGGTACCTGCCGCGAGCTTGACGCTCAGGACGCCGACAGGCCCTTTGTGGTCCGCTTCAGGGCCCCCCACGAAGGGGTGACCGCCTTCGACGATCTGATCAAGGGCCGGATCGCCTTCAACAACGAGGAACTGGACGACCTGATCATCCAGCGCACCGACGGGACTCCCACCTATAACTTCGTGGTGGTAATCGACGATGCAACCATGGGGATCACCACTGTCATCCGGGGTGACGATCACATCAACAACACGCCCCGTCAGATCCTGCTCTACGAGGCCCTGGGCTATCCGGTGCCCCGCTTTGCCCACGTGCCGATGATCCTCGGCGCCGACAAGACCCGGCTCTCCAAGCGGCATGGCGCCACGAGCGTCATGGCTTACCGCGACATGGGGTTCCTGCCCGAGGCGATGGTCAATTACCTGGTGCGGCTCGGCTGGAGCCACGGGGACGAAGAGATCTTCAGCCGGCAGGACCTTGTCGAGAAGTTCACGATTGAAGCGGTGGGCAAGTCAGCAGGGGTGTTCAATCCGGACAAGCTCCTCTGGCTCAACCATCACTACATCAAGGAGAGTTCGCCCGAGCGGCTCGCGGAGCTTCTGGTGCCGTTTCTCCGGGAGCGTGGTGTCGACCCATCGGCCGGTCCGAACCTCCCTCAGGTGGTAAAGACCCTCCAGGAGCGGTCGCGGACTCTTGTGGAGATGGCCGACGGCGCCCTGTTCTATTATCGGAGCGAAATCAGCTATGACGAGGAGGCCGCCGCCAAGCACCTGGTGCCGGGAACGCTGCCTCTGCTTGCCTCGCTCGCGGAGAAGCTCGACGCGTGTGCCGATTTCAGCCATTCGGGGCTCGAGGCCGCGTTCAAGGAGTTCATTGCGGAAAAGGGGATCAAGTTCGGGCAACTTGGACCGGCCGTGCGCGTTTCCCTGTGCGGCGGCACCGCTTCACCCGGCATCTACGAGGTTGTCGAGGCTCTCGGCAAGGACGAGACCCTGCGGCGGTTGCGCCGGGCCGTGGCGTACCTGGAACGGTAGACCTAACCAGTTTGCGCACTGCACAAGGGGCGGCACGATCGGATTCGTGCCGCCCCTTTTGTCGAGAGGTCCGGCCCTTGCCCCGGCGACTTTCCGAGGCTGGGGGCAGGGTATTATTTGAACCGTTTCAGGAGATCGAAGGCCCGCCGCACGCGGGTCACAATCCGTATGGGTTGGACCGGCTTGGCGATGAAGTCGATGAAGCCGGCCTCAAGGGCCCGCTGCTCGTCCTCGCCGGTAGCCTTGGAGGTAAGGAGGATCATTGGGGTGTCGGCGATCATGGGGTTTGCCCGTATCGCCCGCATGAGACTGAATCCATCCATACGGGGCATGACCGAGTCGCAGATGATCAGATCGGGCTTTTCCGCCACGGCGGTTTTGAGCCCTTCCACTCCATCACCGGCCAGCAGGACGTCGTATCCTTCCTTGTGCAGGGCCACTTGGATTATCGTGGCCACCGGCGGCGTGTCCTCAACCACCAGGATCTTCTGACGCTGGGAATCCTTGGCTTTGCCGTGCAGGTAGTGCTTTTCGATCGCAGTCAGCAGCTCCTGACGGGTGGCCAGGACCGGGATGATCTGTACTCCGTTCTTTTTGCCCAAGAAATCGATCGTTTCTACGTCGAAGGGGTCATTGATGGCGAGCGCCAGCATGTTGTCCTTCTGCTTGATTGGAAACACCTGCTTCTGCACCGCGATGTCCTGGGGCACAAGCGCGAGCAGCTCGGGGGGGAACGCATAGTCCGCGAAATCTCTCACCGTCTTGAAGGCAAACTGTTTTGAAAGAGCGTCGATCAGTTCGTCGCCGTTAATGACCCCCATCTCTTCCAGGATCTGGCCGAGGCGCTTGCCGCTCCCCTTTTGCCGATCGAGGGCCCGCTCAAGGGTCTTCATCGTGATGATTCCAGCCTCCACGAGAAGATCGCCCAACTGCTTCTTGTCCGACATGTATGCTCCCCGTTGCTTCTGTGGTAGTGGTCATGCGGTCCGACCACTACTATGACACACTTTGCCCTGTATACCAACCGCTTGACATCACACCGATTGCGGTTTGATTTCTCGTCCGGCATACGGGTACGCATGTGCCGTACCTGTACCCCATGGTAAACACATCGGTCGGTAAAGAGAATACTTTAGAATTATTGTCAAAAAATCCGAGGGGTTGGCGGCAGGAAAACAAAAGGCCCCGGCGGGGCCTTTTGTTCGACATGTCAGGCGGGGTTAGCGCACATGGTCCTCGGGATACGCGCCTATCTGATGGATCGAGAGGTCGGCGCCGGCAAATTCCTGTTCATCGGTAAGCCGGATGCCCATGGTGCGGGAGAGAATGCCATAGACCAGGAACCCATTGACAAGGGCGAAGACTACGGCCGCGAGGCTTCCCAGGAGCTGTGAGACAAAGGAGACGCCCCCCATGCCGCCCAGCAGCGGCTGGCCGAATATCCCTGCGGCAATGCCGCCCCAGGTGCCGATGACGCCGTGGAGGGGCCAGACACCGAGTACGTCGTCGATCTTGAGCCGTTCCTGCTCAAGCTGGAAGCCGTAGACGAAGATGACGGAGGCCACGGCACCGGTGGCGAAGGCTGCAAGGGGATGCATGATGTCGCTGCCCGCACAGATGGCGATGAGGCCGGCCAGGGCGCCGTTGTGAACGAAGCCGGGGTCATTCCGCCCCGTAACGATGGCTGCGAGTACGCCGCCGACCATTGCCAGGAGCGAGTTGACCGCCACCAGCCCCGAGATTTTCTCCACGTGCCCCGCGCTCATGACATTGAAGCCGAACCATCCCACGGCGAGAATCCAGGAGCCGAGCGCCAGGAACGGTATGTTGCTGATGGGGATGGGGTGCGACTTGCCGCGTACGTAGCGCCCCATGCGGGGACCCAGCACCAGTACGGCCGGCAGAGCCAGCCAGCCGCCGACGGAGTGGACGACCACCGAACCGGCGAAGTCGTGGAATTCAGCTCCGCCTACACTTTTGAAAAAGCCCTGGAGCAGCGAGGCGTTCTGGCCCCAGATCAGGGATTCGAACAGGGGGTAGGAGACGCCGGCAAAGATGGCGCCCGCCAACACCTGGGGCCAGAACTTGGCCCGTTCCGCGATTCCGCCCGAGATGATCGCCGGGATGCATGCTGCGAAACAGAGCAGGAAAAAGTAGCGGACCAGGTCGTATCCCTGGGTGGTGCCAAGAAGGTCGCCGGCAGGTACGAGAAAGGATATTCCGTAGGAAATGGGGAAGCCCACCAGAAAATAGGCCACGGTTGAAACGGACCAGTCGGTGAGGATCTTTACAAAGGCATTGACCTGGTTTTTCTTGCGGACGGTGCCCACTTCCAGGAATGCGAAGCCTGCGTGCATGGCAAAGACCATGACCGCACCCAGCATGAGGAACAGCACGTCGGCACTGTTCCTGAGACCTGTCACCATTGACAGAGAGTCCATCGATTACCTCCATTGGTATGTGGTCATGCCCTTCGTTGGGTCTTTGCCCTCGATAGCAACCTCTCTGCCAAATCGATAATGTAGTGAAATTTCAGTAAATAGTGGTGTTCCGGCGCCCTGCCTGATGCTCGCTCTGACCAAACCTTCGGCAGGGCTGCCTGAAAAAGAGGCGCCCGTTCTGCCATCCGCTTCGACCGCCGGGGAAAATAGGGGTTGACGGGGGGATGTCTACATTGTAAATTCGCGTGGTTAAAAGAAATTGAGGCTATTTGCGTCTTTCTGTTACGGGAATTCTATTGCCAGCCAGAACAGCCCTCATATACTCGAACGATTTCGACCGGTTCAGCTACGGCGACGATCACCCGTTCAAGATTCAGCGTTACATTCTCGCCTTTGAGCTCATGCGCGCCTATGGCCTCATGGAGCTTCCGAACGTCAGAATCCTCGACTGCCCCCGAGCCGCGGAAGAGGCACTGCTTACCTTTCACGCGCCCGACTATCTCGAACGTCTCAGGGAATTCAGCGAGTCGGACGATGCCCGCGCCGATTTCCGGTACGGTCTCGGCGATCTGGACAACCCGGTTTTCAGGGGGCTCTACGACTGGGCCCGGCTGGGTGCCGGAGGGACCATCGAGGCGGCCCGGCTGGTTGCCGAGGAGGGCTATGACATCGTCTTCAATCTTGCGGGGGGGTGGCATCACGCCCATCGGGCCAAGGCATCGGGATTTTCCTACCTGAACGACGCGGTCGTGGCCATCAACCTGCTCCTGGAAAAGGGCCTGCGGGTGGCGTACCTCGATATCGACGCCCACCACGGCGACGGCGTGCAGGAAGCGTTCTACGATACGGACCGGGTCCTGACCATTTCGATTCACGAGAGCGGCATGTACTTTTTTCCCGGCACCGGTTTCGAGGGGGAAACCGGCACCGGGGCGGGCACGGGGTATTCGGTCAATATCCCGCTGGTGGCCCACGCCGACGATGCGCTTTTCATGAAGGCCTTCGACGAAGTGGCGTTTCCGCTTCTCGCCGCCTATAATCCCGACGTCCTCGTGACTCAACTGGGCGCCGACACCTTCCGTACCGATCCCCTTACGCGGCTTGAGGTGACGACTCACAGCTACACCTATATCCTGCGCAAGCTCAAGGCGCTCGGCATCCCCTGGGTTGCCGTGGGAGGGGGCGGATACAACCTGGTCAATGTGGCCAGGGCCTGGACCCTTGCCTGGGGGGTGATGAACGGGGTCGAACTGCCGCCCCGGCTGCCGGATTCGTTCGTATCGATTATCGGCCGGCTCGGCTATCCCAACAGGATGCTCCTCGATGCCATGCACTGGGCCCAGGAGGACGACCGCAATCAGGCCCTGGACGCAGTGGAACGCAGCATAGCCGTCATCCGGAAGACGATTTTCCCGGTGATCATCGGTTCCTATGGCGAGACTTCCGGGGAATGAGCCGCTGGTGTCGGCCTCGGGCCGCGAACTCCATACCCTGCGCGAGATCAATGGTCTCGCCCCGGCGGAGCGCGACCGGTTTTACGCCGGACTGATTCCCCCCCGGCTGTTTGAACTGCTTGGAATATCGCACGAAACCCTGCGTGGGGCCGACGGCCTCGGCAGAGTACGAATCATCGCGCCGGAGGGAATCGGTCTGGTGAGGATCGAGGTGAGAGCCCGACCCGACGACCGGGACACGGTCTTCTTTCTGGAGTTGGCCGATACCCCCTACCGGCAGATTGAGCTGGCCTTTTGCATCATTGCCGATCCGCATGCCCCGCGTTTCGATGTGGACAGGGATGCCGAAGGGCGGTCCAATTACTTTGCCTCTCAGGGGCGGAATGTCCCCGAAGAGATTCGCGCCATGGCGGCGGGGTTGTTCCCGAATCAGACGCGGCGCGGACTCAACCTGTTCGGCGAGTTTTTTCCGCGATTCGAGCGCTTCGTGGACGCTCTCGGCATGGAGATGATTGCGGCGGAGCCCCTGACCTACGACAACGCCATCCGCTACGAAAAGTACGGTTTCGACTATGTCACGGGCAAGCGGCTCATGGTGGAGATCGATCGGGAATTCAGGCCCGGCGGAATTTTCCATCAACGGCTCGACGGCTCGACGCCATTCCGGCTGCCCGGTGCCGAACGGACGGTGCGGGGGCGCAGCTGGGCAATCCACGACGGCATCATGGACGAGCCGTGGGACGAAGTACGCATCTACAAAATGGTCGGCATTCATGCGGGAGTCGATACCTTTCCCAACCGCGAGAACGACCTTGTTGGCGAAACACGAGGAGGAGTACGAATATGAGTGCTCAGGTGCAGGACCTGACCCCCATCAAGGGAGTCACCTACTACTACCCACCCCACGACGCGGTGCTCGTCTTCAAGGACGGCGCGGCCGAGATTCCCTACGGCGGGCTGCCGGTCCCGCTTCTGGAGGAGGATTACGCTTCCCTCGACGGAGAACCTTCCTATGATGCGGTTGGCAGGGGAGTCTACCAGACTCTGCGGACCAACCCGGACTGCATCCACTGCGCGGCCTATGCGACGCTGCTGCGGGACGCCTACCCCCACTACCTGGCGGAGCTGGCCAGCCACGCTATCATGCTCGACAGCAAGGATGTGGAGGTCCCCTACATCGACCGGAAGATCGCCAGCCTCAAGGTCCTCTCTCTCCTCGAACCGGACAATGCGGGACTCCCCCTGGAGATCGGCCGTGCCTATCTCGACCGGGGGCTGCGGCTTTCGGCGCTCCACATGTCCACGGTCAGCATCTATCGGGCCGAACACTTCCTGCGGCGCGCACTGGAACTGACGCCGGGAGACGGCAGAGCGCTCCGCCTGCTGGGGGAGGTCTGCTACCTGCTGGGAAAATACGAAGAGGCGGCCTCCTGCTGGCGCGATACCCTCGACCCGGCCGATGCCGATGAAGCGGAGCGTTTCAGGGTACGTCTTGCCCGGATCAGCGAGGGACGGCTCCCCCTTATTGCCCCGGTGGATTACCTGGAGGCCATAGGAGCTGCCTTTGCCTGTTTTCACACTGGTGACTACGAGGAGGCCGTCGCTATTCTCCAGGATGTGCTCATGGACGGGATTTTCTGCGCCGAGTTTCCCATTGCCGACATCCATTGCGTCATCGGCAAGAGCTTCGTGCAGCTTGACATGCCGCGTTATGCCGAAGAGTCGTTCCGCGCCGCGCTTCAGCTGGATCCGGCCCACGAGGAGTCGCTTGCCTGCCTCAGGAAGGTCACAGGGGAGGAGTAGGATATGTTTGGCTTCAGTATTGCAGACTGGATCTTCATTGCGTTGGTCATGGCCACGATTTTCGCCTGTGTCGCCATTAGCGACATGCGCCGCCCGAAGCGCTGAAGCGATTCAGTCGGATCACCTCGGAAAGGCCGCCAAATGACCGAAGATCAGGAACTGGAAATGGACTCGCGCCCCCTCGGCCTCGTGTTGCTGACCGGGCTCTATCTCTTTTTCTTTATCGTTACGGCCACCAGTTACGGTAATCCCTTCCCCTTCCTGGGGCGGATTTATGTGGGAACGGTGGCCAAGGCAATCGTGTTCGTCGACAGCCTCATCTGTCTCTATCTTTTTCTGGGGATTTACAAGAGACAGCTGCTGACCTGGTATTGCCTGATCGGCTACAACCTCTTCGAGGTGGTGAACACCATCATCAACCTGAACATGATTACCACCGTCGAACTGGAACGGATCATCGGGGAGCCGATCGACAAGGAAGCCCTGGTGGTCAACAATATCGCCAGCGCCCTGGCCATCCTGCTGTTGACGCAGTATATCTACCGGCACCGCTCGTTTTTTACCAACCAGCGCCGCTATCTTTTTTAATGTGAGCGCGACGCGGCCCTGAACACCGCTGTTGAGGAGTGACCGCGCCTCTGGTATCATGAACGGCCACTATAGCGCGAGGAATAGTACCGTGGTTTTTGTTTCCCAAATGGATTCGGCACACGATGGCGAAGGGCTCTTTCATAAACTGATGCACGGACTTGCCCCTACCTTTTTCCACAAGGAGGGGGGCGACTGCCGGGTTGATCTGACCGATACCCGCGGGGTTTCCATCAGGATCGAGAACCTCAACAAGTATTTCGGCGAGAAACATGTCCTGAAGGATGTCAATCTGGCCATCAATGCGGGGGAGACCTTCTGCATCATCGGCCCGTCCGGAACCGGCAAGAGCGTTCTCCTGCGTCATATCGTCAAGCTGGATCGTCCCGACAGCGGAGAGATCTTCATCGACGGCCATCCGGTCTTCGTCAACGCGGGGAAGGATACGCCGAGCGACTACCGCTACAGCATGGTGTTCCAGTCGTCGGCCTTGTTCAACTCGCTGACCGTGGGCGAGAACGTGGGGCTCTGGTTGCGCGAGAAGCGGATCTGCAAGGAGCAGCGCATCCGGGAGATCATCCGCGAGAAGCTGGCCATGGTGGGTCTGGAGAATACCGAGCAGCTCAAGACGTCGGAGCTGTCGGGGGGCATGAAAAAGCGGGTCGCCATTGCCCGGTCCCTGGCCATGAACCCCGACCTCATACTGTATGACGAGCCGACGGCGGAGTTGGATCCCGTGACCACCGACGAACTGGCGAATACCATCCTGAAGCTTAAGGAGACGACGAAGAACACCACCATAATCGTGACTCACGACCTGAACTTCGCCCTCTATGTCTCGGACCGCATCGCCATGATGCACGACGGGCGGATCGTCGATGTCGGCACCCCAACGGAGATCAAGGCAAGTCAAAACCCGATTGTGAGGGGGTTCATTTACACGACCACCAAGGGGATCAAGGGCGAATGACCGCGTGACCGCGTCAGGTGTTCTGCCCACAGGGGAAGATCCATGAGAGGATACGGAAAAGCGTTTGTTGCACTGAGTGTCTCACTGGTCGTCGGCGTCTCGCTTCTCGCGGGCTGCGCGGCGCTCAAGCAGGACCGTCCGCTCCTGCCGGTCAGGGAGTATGAACGGATGATCGTTGGGCGTCTCGATGCGGAGTACGTAGGGACCGACAACTGTGTGGCCCGTTGCCACAAACATGAAAAGATAACCGACGATTTCCGCCACAGCGTTCACGGCGAGCAGATCCGCCCCGAAACAGGCCTCCCCCTGGTTAACTGCGAATCATGCCACGGGCCGGGAAGCCTGGCCATCGAGAAAGTCGGGGAGGACGTGGCGTACAACGACGAACACAAAGTCAAGTGCGACACCGGCAAGCTCCTCGACATCAAAAACCTGCACACCCCCGCCCAATCTCTCATCTGCCTCAAATGTCATACCGCCGCGTCAACGCCGAGTCTTGCCCACTGGAACACCGGCGTTCATGCCTTGAACGACGTCGGATGCTTCGACTGCCACAAGCTTCACCAAGGCTCCCAGCAGAAGGTGAGCCGGGAGGAAATGGCAGAGATGTGCTACGGCTGCCATCCCCAGGTGAAGGCCGAAGCCCAGCTCTTTTCACACCATCCGCTCCGGGAGAGGAAAATGGCGTGCACCGATTGTCATGAGCCCCATGGTTCCACCCAGGAGCACCTTCTGCGGGGCAACACGGTCAAGGAGATGTGCACCCGCTGTCACATGGACAAACAGGGCCCCTTTGCCTTCGAGCATGGCGACGTGACCGAGAACTGCTCCACCTGCCACACTCCCCACGGCTCGGTCAGCAACCATCTCCTGAGCGCGGCGATGCCGTTCCTGTGTCTCCAGTGCCATTCGGGACATTTCTACACCCTCGACGCGGACCCGGCAACTGCTCCCCAGAACAGGCGGCTTTTCGCCAGCCGCTGTACCGACTGCCATTCACAGATTCACGGAACCGACATGCCGTCCGCCGAAGGGCGTGCCTGGTTCCTGCAGTGAGTTGCCGACAACTGTGCCAAGGAGTCGACCCGTGAAGGAACTCATGAGGCTAAGAGCAAAGCTGGCGGTGGCGTTCGTACTGCTTGCGGCGGCAATTCCGGCCGGTGCCGGATGCGAGGAGCTTGTTGCGGCGGCAGAGCCTGAGGATCTCCCTTATGCGGCCGTTGTGCCGCAGGAGAGTGAAACGGAAGAAGGTGAATACGTCGAAGTGCCCCTTGAGGAGGTTGACGTCCGTACGCGGCAAATTGTCGATCTTTCCGCCGGCAACCGGTTTGTCGATGTCAGCCGCGATGGGAGCCGGGCCGCTGAATACGATCGTCTCCGGTCGAGCGGGGCGGGGCGGTTCACCGTCGGTTCCGTGGGCAGGGATCTCAAACTGGTTGTTGAGGGCGAATACCTCAATAGCAAGGACTACAACGCGTCCCTGCTGTTTGACTACAAGGGGTATTACCGGCTGAATCTCCGAACCGAGGCGCTCTATCACAACCTTGACCACGAAACGCCACACGTTCCCATTGCGACCGACCTGAACCCGTCTGATGAGTACGGCATGTACGTGCGGCAGGACAGCATCAATTTCCGCTATAAATTCCACGACTATCCCATTCACCTCAATATCGGCCACTGGATGCTGGTACGCGACGGCTACTCTCAGCTTCGCTTTTCCGATTACGGCTTCGACGAGTCGCCCAACCCGGCCGATCTGGACGCGAACAACCAGGACCGGCGCAACAGGCTCCTGCTTCAGAGCCGTCCCGTCAAGAACCACACCCAGGAGGGAACCATCGGCTTTGACGCCCATCTGGGACCGATCAATATCCTCTACACCTTCCTGATCAGGCAGTTGGACGACGGCATCGCGCCGCCCGGCTTCCAGTTTGCGCCCCGCTACGGCGAAAACGGCGATCTGATCCGCAGCGCCGGACTTCTCCAGCACAACACGACACCGGAGAGCCGATACTACTCCCATACCGCCAAGCTCTATACATCGCTTACGGGAGGAATCATCGGATCCGCCTCCTATTCATACGGAAAAAGGGATAACCAGTCGTCGCTCACGACCGTGGCGGGAGCCGACCAGACCTCCAATACCCTGCAGAATGTGGCCGGAGATTTCGTCTATACCCCTTGCCAGTGGTTCTCGTTTTCGGCGAAGTACCGGCACCAGGAGATCGACCGGGATGCGCCGTCCGTCGTCCAGGTACCCTCGCTGTCGAACCCGGTTGTGCGCGTCCGCTCTGGTATGGACACGCGGCGCGACGTGGTCTCGGTCAACTTTTCCCTCCGACCGAACACCATCCTGACCTTCAACGGCGAGTATCGGGGCGACTTCCAGCAACGCTCGAACACCGGCACGGACGTTGACCGCTGGCGTCTGCCCGATACCACGTCCTCAAACCGCGGCACGATGACCCTGCTCTATCGCCCGTTCAAGGGGATGCGCCTGCGGGCGCTGTACGCCTACACGGCCACCGACAGTCCGTCGTACGGCACCGAGGCTGAAAACCGCCATGAGGGGAACATTCTGGCCTCCTACACCATGGCCGGAAGGTGGGGAGTCACCGCCAGTTACAAGATCGTCCGTGAAAACAATGACCACATCACGCAGGACGTCACCACCTTCGACGACCCGCCGTTGCACGGAACCCTGACCCTGCCGCGCGACCGTCGCTCGGTTCACGGCGCGGCGAGTGTCTGGTTCACTCCCCTTGAGGCCCTCATGGTGAGCGTCAGTGCCGGATATCTCAGGGACCACTCCGATCAGGCAATCCTCCTGTCCCGCTTTCTTCTCGGAGGCTACGCAGGGACCAAGTACACATCCGAGGCGCAGATTATATCGTTGAACGCATCCTATCGGTTCACGGAGCGGGTCGATCTTTCACTGGCACTCCAGCAGGTGCGTTCTCTTTCCGATTTCAAACCCGAAGATTCCACGGCCGACGGGATATCAACCTTCCTGATCAGGGACGCGTCGCAAGCGAAGACCATCGAGAACTCGCTCTCCGCGCGGGTCAACTATCATTTTTCGCAACTGGTTTCCTGCGGTCTCGACTATTCCTATCGGGATTACGACAATAAGCTGTCTTCCCTGTACGAGGGGAACGTGCATCAGGTAACCGCCCTTGTGAGGGCGAAGTGGTAGCGGGATGACCGGAACCGAGTAATGGCGCTCAAAAAACTCTTCATAGCACTCACGTGCATGCTCTGTCTCTGCTGCGGCGCGTCGTCGGCGTCTGCGGCGGGCAAGCTGGTGGCTGCCGTGCTCACCAGCGATATGGAGCGTTACCGTGATGCGTACCGTTCGTTCCTCAAGGCTCTGGCGGCGAAAGGGTATGAAGAGGGGACCGTGGAGGTGGTGACGCAGACGCCCAACCCTGACCCCATATCCTGGGCGAACAGTGTGCGGAAATTCGACGCCATAAAGCCCGACCTGCTCGTGACGTTCGGTGCTCCCGTCACCCTTGCCGCAAAGCAGGAAACCAGCGGCATTCCCGTCGTGTTCGTGGACGTCTACGGGCCGGTCGAAACCGGCATCTCGCGCAGCATGTCCCAGGCGGGGGGAAGCCTCTGCGGAGTCAGCTCCAAGGTCCCCGTAGCAACGCTCATCAAGGCCATGGGCGATATCCGCCCCATCAGGACCCTGGGCGTCCTCTACAATACCCGGGAAGCCGGCTCAATCCTTCAGCTCAAGGAGGTCAAGCGCGCGGCGGCCCAGCAGGGGTTCGCGGTTGTCGAGGCGAATGTGCCGTCCGCTGCGGGACTCGATACGGCGCTTACCTATCTGCTCGGCCGCGCTGACTGCCTCTTTGTTTCCGAGAGTTCGGTGATCGGCAGAGGGTTCGACCGCATCGTCAGGAAGGCCACCGACGCGCGTGTGGCGGTCATCTCACTTACGCCCGGCTCTTCCGAGCGGGGGGCGCTGGTTTCCCTCGAGATCAGCCCGACCGAGCAGGGGCAACTGGCGGCGGATTACGCATCCAAGATCCTTTCCGGCCGAAGACCGGGAGAGCTGCCCGTCTACACACCACGCAAGGTTGACCTGGTGCTCAACATGGGAGTTGCCAGAACGCTGGATCTCCATGTACCATTCAAAGCATTGAGCGCCGCCACACGAGTGATCAAGTAGGGAGCGGCCGTGGCACTCCCTTTGAGGTAGTTGATGGGAAATATCCTGATCGTTGATGATGACAGATCGTTTTCGCAGTTTCTGAAAAAGTACATCCGGCAGTGCTTTCCCGCGCTGCGCGTGCATACCTGCTCGGATCCCGTCCGGGCCCTCGGACTCATCAGGAAGGGAGATGTGGATCTCCTCCTCGTGGATTACGAGATGCCGGTCATGGATGGGGAAAAGGTGGTTCGCTATGCCTGCCAGGTGGGCATGGACCGTAACAGGATCATCGTCCTGTCGAGTCGTGATGCGGACTATCTGCACCAGCACTTTCCCCTGGGAACCTGCCTGGCGGTCATGAACAAATATGAGGCCGGCCAGAAGGCGGTGCTCGACATGGTATTGGGGTCACTGCAGCGCAAGACGTCGGAAGCGGTATGCCGGTAATGAAGGAGGCCATGGGATGGCTGGCAAGGAGATAACGGTTACTTTCTATCGGCAGAACCACGTGCGGGACAACTGGAAGGTCGATTTGCAGGGGGGCGAGTCACAACGTTTTTTCGGCACTCTGGCCGAGGATCTCTCCCGCAGCGGGGTTATCCTCAAGCAGGCGGTCAACGACGGTTTCACCATCGACATCAACAGTTACAGCGACCTGCTCAACGCGGTCCGGATATCGTCCCCGACCGACGGTTTCGCCAACGTGTGTGTTGGCCATGTGATCGGCCAGAGCCCGAATCTCAACCTGCTGGACGATATCAGGCGCGCCGTGACGCGCATAGCTTTTGCCCCGGAAACCGTCCCTCCCGAGGACCATAACCGCAAGGTCTGCCACAACTGCGGCTGCGGCTGCTGATTCAGCCCTTTCAGGGAAGCACGGCAGGAAGGATTTCCGCCGTGATGGTGCCGTCGGCAAGGGTTACAACGGCATAGGTGAGGTTGCCGGCTCCCCGCTTCAGGCAGCCCGGATTGACGTAGAGGATGCCGTCGATTGCTTCGACGCAGGCAACGTGGGTATGCCCGAAGAGGACCACTGCCGCGTCAACGGCGGCGGCCCGCTCCCGGAGCCGTTCAAGGCCCGACTTGACGTGGTAGGCGTCTCCGTGGGTCAGAAGGAAGCGCCGGCCGGCGAGTACCAGCGATGCCTCGCGGGGGTGGGCAGGGGAGCAGTCGCAGTTGCCTTGGACTTTGATGATGGTTTTTCCCGTGGCATCCTCAAGGAAGTCGGCATCCTGAATTTCGTCGCCCAGATGGACGACGTGGCCGGCATCTTCGTGCAGGTCGAGGATGCTCAGTGCCAGGCTTTGATTGCCGTGGGTATCGGAGAGGACCACGATTTTCATACTATTCATTCTAGCAGAGCGCCGCTGAGTGTCTCAACAGGAATAGTGGGAACGCCCGCTCATGGTGAAGCTCTCAAGCGATGATCCCGGTAACCGACGCCAGTTTCTCCGGCTCGGTGCTGGCCCGACGGACCATTCATGACCAGGAAACATGTTCTAATCACCGGGGTAACCCTGGTTGCACTGATTATCCTCTTCACGTTTTCGGTGCAGATGGCGCGGATTCTCATGGGAGATATGACGGCCGCAACCATCGGCGACGGGATTGGCTATGCGGAGGTGAAGGGGCCCATCATCGATTCCCAGGAGACTGTCAAACAGCTCGACGACCTCCGCAAGAAGAGCAGCGTCAAGGCGGTGGTGCTGAGGGTCGAGTCGCCGGGCGGGGTCATCGGCCCGTCCCAGGAGATCTACGCCGCGGTCAAGCGGTTGGCGGCCACCAAGAAGGTTGTTGTTTCCATGGGGAGTGTGGCGGCCTCGGGCGGCTACCACGTCGCCGTGCCCGCTGCCGTGATCTATGCCAATCCGGGCTCCATCACCGGCAGCATCGGCGTACTCATGAAGCTCTCGAACATCGAAGGGCTCATGGATAAGGTGGGGCTCAAGGCCTTCACCCTCAAGAGCGGCAAGTTCAAGGATTCCGGCTCTCCCGTGCGGAAGCTCACCGAGGAGGAGCGGGCCGTTCTTCAGGGGGTCATCGACAACCTCCACGATCAGTTCGTGCGCGCCGTGGCGGAAGGAAGAAAACTGCCGGTCGAGGAGGTACGCCGGCTTGCCGACGGCAGGGTCTACACCGGCGAGCAGGCCCTTCGTCTCAAGCTCGTGGACCGGCTCGGCACGCTGCACGATGCCGTAATGGAGGCGGGGCGTCTGGCCGGAATCGAGGGGGAGCCGACCCTCATCATCCCCCCGAAAAAGAGGAAGCTGCTGCGGGACATGCTCTTCGGTGAGGTGGCCGAGGCGGTGCGCGGGTCGGTGCGCAAGGAGGAGGGGCTCAGTTTCAGCTACGAACTGGAGTGAGCAGCCCCGTTCTGATGCAATGAAAAGAGGGATGTCGCCATCGGGCGGCATCCCTCTTTTCATTGCCAGGAGAATTATCCTCTATTCGGCAGTCGAACACTGCCGTTTTCAGAATTGCAACGTCAGCGTGGCATGGGGCAGTAGAGATTGCCGTAGGGGCGTCTGCTTTTGGGCAGGACTTTCACGAACTCTTCCGCCATCACTTCGCTGAAGTCGATGCCGAAGTCCGCACAGTAGTCCTTCAGGTATCGCTCCAGCTCGGCACGGTCGCCATCGGTCAGTTCGAAGACCCCGACCTCGCCGGAGAGCTTCGACTCGTCCACGCCGCCCCGCACGAAGATAGTACCGCCGTGCATGCCGGTGCCGAACCGGAAGCCGTGCTTCGGCTTCTCCGGGTCATCCGTGAACATGCCGAGCAGTACCAGTACACCGCCTGCCATGTACTCGCCGAAGAAGTCACCCGCCTTGCCGCCGGCAATGAGCACGGGCTTGTTTTCATTGTAGGATTTCATGTGGATGCCTACCCGGTAGCCCACGTCCTTGCGAATGTGGACCCGTCCGCCGCGCATGCCGTAGCCCAGGACGTCGCCCGCGTGGCCGTGAACGATGACCTTTCCTGCATTCATGGTGTTGCCGATGTTGTCCTGGCCGTTGTCGTTGACAACCACGGTGGCACCGTTCATGAAGGCAGCCAGGTCGTTGCCGGGTACACCATTGATGATGATTTTCACCGGCTTGTTGATCCCGTCGCCGATGAAATACTGCCCGTTCACGTTGTCCAGCACAATCTCAGAAGCTCCGGCCGCCACCGCCTCGCGTACTTTCTGGTTCAGATCCCGGTAGTAAAGACCCTGTGCGTTAATGTTCATAATACCAACCTCTCCTGAAGGGGCAGGTTCGGAACAACCGACATCCGGTTCCTGATCCCCGATGGTTTAGATGACGTCCGGCTGCATCTTGACGATCACCGGTTCACCGCCGCGGGGTGACCATACCTTGTCTGGTGCCGGGCAGATCTCACGGATTGCAGCCTCTTCGGATGCCATGTACACGAAGTCGTCCTTGATGGCGCAGACCAGCGGCCGCAGCTTGACCCGGTCATTGAGGCCGATGAGCCCTTCGTTGCTGGCGAAGAGGATGGCAAAGGGGCCATTGAGAAGCGCGCTGCCGTAAACCTGGCGGATGGCGGTGAGAAGCTGGCGCTCGTCGTCGGGAAGCCCGTCGATCATGTCCCAGAAGGGGGCGGCCATGGCAAGGCTTGCAAGTTCGGGTGTCAGGCCGTGCTTGCGGATCAGAAGGTCGAGGGTGTAGGCGACGACCTCGGTGTCGGTCAGCATGGTGCAGACGTATCCATACATCTCCAGGTAGCGCTTGTTGATGCCGTAGGACGAGATTTCGCCGTTATGGACGATGGACCAGTCGAGCAGCGTGAAGGGGTGGGCGCCGCCCCACCAGCCCGGGGTGTTGGTCGGGAACCGGTTATGGGCGGTCCATATATACCCCGTGTACTCTTCGAGGCGGAAGAAGTCGGCGATCTCTTCGGGGTAGCCGACGCCCTTGAATGCCCCCATGTTCTTGCCCGAGGAAACCACAAAGGCGCCTTCGATTTCGTTGTTGATCGCCATTACGTGGCGCACGACCACGTCTTCGTCGGTCATGTTCTGGTAGTCGATGGCCTCGCGGTATTCAGGCGTCTCCAAGGGCTTCACGAAGTAGCGCTTGAACAGGGGAGGATGGACTATGGCCGGGGTGCGGCGGGTGGGAATCTCCTCGTAGTGCTCCACAAAGAAGTGGCGCTCCAGGTATTCCTCGGTCAGCTGCAAGGCCATGCCGTTCTCGTACATGAGATGGAAGGCGAAGAACTCCTTGAAGTCCGGGTAGATGCCGTAGGCGGCAAATCCCCCGCCGAGGCCGTTGCCCCGGTCATGCATCAGGGAGATCGACTTGATGATCACGCTTCCCTCCACGAGGTTTCCCGCCGTGGATATGAAGCCGGTCAGGCCGCAGTTGGAGATGTCCTTCTGGAAGTTATGCGTCGGTTTCCGCGTTGTCTGTATCATTGTTCGAACCTCGGTCTGGTCGTCGAATCGTGTGAGCTGCCGGTCCTTCAGTGCCCCACCGCCACGGCCGGTCTGCCGGTTTCCGTCACCTTGCCGGCCGGTGCGAAGAGGGCGGTCCGGATATCCTTCGGCAGGTTGGCAAAGCCGAAGTCAGGCGCGAGCAACTGGTCCTTGAAGGGGGCAACGGCAATCTTCTCCCGGATGAGTCCCGAGAAAATTCCGGCCCGGTCCACTGCACCCACGAGGACCGCACCCGCCAGCAGCCCGTCCTTGATGACGATCTTGCGGTACTGGTAGTTTTCCAGGTCCTGGTAGGTGAGGATTTCGTACTCTTTGGGTTCCGCCGGATTGGTGATCCCCATGGAAATGGTCGATACCTTGAAGAGCTCGATGGAGTTCATGGCCAGGCCCCCTTCGTAGGCCTTGGTGCCGCCGGCCATGCTCACCCCGGCGATGTCGCCCTGGATGTACGCGTCGGGCCAGATGGGCATGGGGTTCTTGACGCCGGAGAAGAAGTCCTTGGCCTCGGCCACGTCGCCCGCGGCATAAATGCCTTCGACCGAAGTCTCCATCCGGTCGTCGACCACGATACCGCGGTTCACCTCAACCCCGCTCCCCTTGAGGAAGCCGCAGGCGGGGCGCACCCCAATGGCCACGATAATCGTATCGCAGGGGATGAAATCGCCGGAGCGGAGCGTTACGCCCGTGACCTCGGCCCCTTCTCCCTCGATCCGGACAACCGTATCCTCGGTGATGACGTCGATGCCGTTGGCCTTCATCTTCTTGGCCACCACGCGCCCGGCAGGGCGGTCGAAGGCGGCCGAAAGGATCCGGTCGGCCAGTTCCACGATGGTGATCTGCTTGCCGATCAGGTGGAGCCCTTCGGCGGCCTTGAGGCCGATGAGGCCGCCGCCTATGACCACCACACGGCCGATGTCGGAGGCGATTCCCTTGAGCTTGGCCGCATCGTCCCAGGTGGTGAAGGTGAAGATCCGGTCCTTGTCGGCCATCCCTTCGATGGGAGGAATGAAGGGGTCGCCGCCGGTGGCGACCAGGAGACGGTCATAGCCGATGGTGTCCCCGCCGGCGATCCGCACCTGGCGGGCAGCGGTGTCAATGCCCGTCACTTCCGAGTTGAGGAGCAGGTTGACGCGGTTCTTTTCGTAAAAGTCCTCGGGGAGGTACGCCATCCGCTTTTCCGTGACAAGCCCTCCCAGGAGGTAGGAGATGAGGGGGCGGCCATAGGCGTTGTGGCGCTCACGGGAGATGACGGTGATGGTCCCCTGCTGATCGATGCTCCTGATGCCCCGGATGGCTCCCACGGCAGCCACCGAGTTGCCGATGATCACGTAGTTCATTTCTGGCTCCCCTCCTTGAAGACAAGCGCCCGATTGGGGCAGGCGTCGACGCAGGCCGGAGACACGCGGTCCGGGCAGAGGTCGCACTTGTTTGCTTTCTTTTTCTTCAGGTTTCGCTGGATCGCCCCGTAGGGGCACGCCATGACGCAGGACCAGCAGCCCACGCACTGCTCCGTGTCGATCCGGACCACACCCTTGTCGTTCTTCTGGACTGCGCCGGAGATGCAGGCCCGCAGGCAGTCGGGTTCGTCACAGTGACGGCAGGTGGTTGAGAAGGAGACGATACCGCCGTCGATTTCCTCTACAGTGCAGCGGGCAATGGGGCGCTCGGGCTCGTGCAGGTAGGCCCGCACGGGATCCTTGGAAAGCGAATGCTCGGTGATGCAGCCGACTTCACACAGATGACAGCCGATGCAGGCGTCTTCAATCATGTAGATACGTTTCATGGGGGCTATTCTCCAGCCGGCATGACGCCGAGAATGTTCATGTCTTTTTCGCTCAGGCCCACGGCCCGCAGCTTGTAGCGGTTGCCACGGAGGGATTCCAGGGCGTTGAGGCCCATGCCGCCGAGGATTTCCTTCATTTCGTGGCCCCAGGCGTGGACAAGGTTCACCAGTCGCTCGGCTCCCAGTTCGGGATTGAGCCGCTTGGCCAGGTAGGGGTTGTTGGTGGTGATGCCCCAGGGGCACTTGCCGGTGTAACAGCGCTGGCACAGGGTGCAGCCCAGGGCCAGCAGGGTGGAAGTCCCCAGGTTGATGGCGTCGGCACCCAGGGCGATGGCCTTGATGGCATCGCCGGAGGAACGGACCCCGCCCCCCACCACGATGGCGACCTGGTTGCGGATCCCTTCGTCGCGCAGCCGGGCGTCCACCGATGCCAGGGCCAGCTCCATGGGAAGTCCCACGTTGTCGCGGATGACCTGGGGAGCCGCGCCGGTCCCTCCCCTGAAACCGTCTATGGTGATGATGTCGGCACCGGCCCGGGCAACGCCGGAGGCAATGGCCGCCACGTGGTGAACCGCTGCGATCTTGACCGACACCGGTTTCTCGTAGTTGGTCGCCTCCTTGAGGGCAAAGATGAGCTGGCGGAGATCCTCAATGGAGTAGATGTCGTGGTGGGGCGCCGGCGAGATGGCGTCGGAACCCACCGGGATCATCCGGGTCTCGGAGATCTGGTCGTTGACCTTCTCCCCGGGCAAGTGGCCGCCGATGCCCGGCTTGGCACCCTGGCCAACCTTGATCTCGATGGCGACGCCGGCGTTCAGGTACTGCTCGCTCACGCCGAAGCGGCCCGAGGCCACCTGGACCATGACATTGGCGCCGTACCGGTAGAGGTCCTTGTGAAGACCCCCTTCACCGGTGTTATAGAGGGTGCCCAGTTCGCTGGCAGCCATGGCCATGGCCCTGTGAGCGTTCAGGTTCAGGGCGCCGTAGCTCATGGCCGAGAAGATGAAGGGGTATTCCATCCTGATCTGAGGGGTAAGTTTCGTGGCGAGCTTCGGCTTGCCGGTCTGTTCGTCGCGGACGATCTCGATGGAGTGGGGCTTCTTGCCCAGATAGGTCCGCAATTCCATGGGTTCCCTGAGTGGGTCGATGGACGGGTTGGTGACCTGGGAGGCGTCCAGCAGCATATGGTCCCAGTAAATGGGGTACTTGGCGGGGTTGCCCATGGCGGCCAGGAGGATGCCACCGGTGTCGGCCTGGGCGTAGAGGTTGCGGATGTGGCCGTTGGACCAGGACTCGTTCCGCTTGAAGGCCTCCTCGTTGGAGCGGATCGTGATGGCGCCCGTGGGACAGAGGGCCGAACAGCGGCGGCACCCGATGCAGAGCGTGTGATCCTCGGTGAGGGTGTCGATGGCCTCGGCGTAAGAATGGACCTCGTAGGCGCACTGGCGGATACAGACCTTGCAGCGGATGCATTTTGCGTCGCTACGGTCGACAATGAACTCGTTGAACGACTCGGTTACGGATTTATAGAGCACCTTGGGACCTCCTGGCTTCGGGCCGCATGCGTTTCAGAGTACACACGTTAATGATGTTTTGCTTTACAGCAAGGAATGTGCCGGTTGTGAAGCTGGTGAGCCTGCGATGTGTTGTTGTTGGTAAATGCTTGAAATTATTGTTGTTTATTGTGGGTGGGGCTGCCGTTCGAAACCTGTTGGCGTATGGGTTGTTGGAGGGTGTTCATGGGTGAGGGCGTGGTGGTGTAGAAAAAGTAATCAGGTGAGTCGCTGGCATGCCTGGCGCGTGCCGGTGTCGTCGTGACCCATGTCGGTCCGGACGGCGCGTTAGCGCCAGGGAACGATGTGGCGGTATTTTCTGATTTCCCGCTCGTATGTCTCCTCAATCTCGCCTTTTTTGCCACTGAGGCGCGAGACGATCAGGACAGCCACGGCAATGACGACGAGTGTGACGACGATGATGCCCACGATGATGCGGCGGATGCGCCTGTGGCGCGAGTATTCGGCGTACTCCAGGTCGGTGACGCTCACGTTCCCCCCGCGCATGATGCGCAGGTGCTCCAACTGGGCCGCTGAAACGAACCCCACCACCATGTCCCGGTCCCGTTCGTCGATGCAGAGAAAGCGGAGCGCCGTGCTGAACAGAGGGGGCTCCCCCGCCTTGTGCCGCAACGCAGCCACATGGACTACCTGGCAGACGACCGGCACTACGCGGAGTTTGCCCAGAGAGAGGAACAACTCCATATCCACCAGCGTATCCACGGGGAGTTCCTCGGAGATCCTGATCCTGATGCCTGATCCGCTGATGTTTGCCGCCAGGGGAGGCGGTTGGGACGATTCCTCCTCCCGTGACGGTTCCTGGGGAGGAGCAGCGGAAGATGCGCCCTGTGCTTCCACCGTCGTTGGGGGGGGGTAGCGGCGAACCCGCCATCGCTGTCGGATTTCATGGTCGGAGAGGCCGCGTGGGACGGAGTAGCGGAGCGGAATATAGGCATCGATCCGATAGTATTCCCGCAATTCGTCGGGAATGACTTCGCCGATCAGGCGTACGGTCAGCCGTGCCTCGCCGTGCTCTTCGACGATTATGGCGCGGCAACAGTAGCCGTACCCTCCCTTGCCGAGCCTGAGATCGAGGATGGTGCCGGTGCGGGCGCTTACGTTCTCGGGCAGGCTGTCCCTGGAGAGCTGCAGTACCAGCAAGTCCCCATCAAAAAGGGTTACGACGCCCCATTCCCTGAACGAAACGTTTTGGGCGCGGGGAAAACGCACCTCGATCCGCTGGTCAAGGTCGAAGTATTTATAGTAGTTGAATAGTTCGTCGCTCATTCCGTGCCGGAGCCGATGTGCTCATTCAACTCCCTGAGCAACTGCTCGATATTGACCTTATGGACCCCCGCTCCATGCTCCAGTTCCTCGTAGTCTGCAATCTGGCATTCATTGCAGTCGAGTCCGTACTTGACGAACACCGTAAGCGTCCGGGGATGTTTCCTGATGATGTCGCCAATGATCATGTCTTTGGTAATCATCACGCCTCCCTTGTCACCTGTCCTCCCGGTACTCATCGGCACCGGGGGGAATCTCTTTAGCCCGCTTCACGTTTGTACAAAAAAAGGCGAGGATGGAACCGTCATCCTCGCCTTTTTCCCAACAATAGCAGGGTTGCGCTCCGACGCAACACCGGTGTGAATCCTTACTTGAGATTGCCTATCGCTTCCTCGATCCGGTCGAGTCCCTTCTTGATGGTCTCCAGGCTCGTGGCGTAGGAGAGGCGGGCGTAGCGGTCATCCCCGAATGCGACGCCGGGAACCAGCGCCACTTTGGCGTCTTCCAGCAGATAAGCGGCAAAGTCGGAAGAGTTTTCGATCTTCTTGCCGGCCGGAGTGGTCTTGCCGTACACGCCGGAGAAGTTGGGGAACGCGTAGAACGCGCCGGTGGACTTGAAACAGGTGACCCCCGGAATGGCATTCAGCCGGTCGACGATGTAGGTCCGGCGCTTTTCGAATTCCTTTACCATCTCGGCCACGGCGTCCTGGGGGCCGTTCAGGGCCTCCACGGAGGCCTTCTGGGCGATGGAGGTGGCATTGGAAGTGGACTGGGACTGCATCTTGGTCATGGCGGCCATGAGCGCCTTGGGGCCGCAGGCGTAGCCGATCCGCCAGCCGGTCATGGAGTAGGCTTTGGAGACGCCATTCACGATGATGGTACGGTCCTTGAGCTCCGGGCAGGCCATGGGGATGTTGCAGAACTCGAGCCCGTCATAGAGGAGCTTCTCGTAGATGTCGTCTGAAACCACATAGACGTGGGGGTGCTTGAGCAGGACCGCGGCCAGCGCCTTCAGCTCATCCTTGGTGTAGGTGGAGCCGGTCGGGTTACAGGGGGAGTTGAGGATGACGTAGACGGTCCGGGGGGTGATGGCTTTTTCCAGTTGCTCGGCCGTAATCTTGAACCCGGTGGATTCGTCGGTCATGATGAACACCGGCGTGCCGCCGGCAAGCACAATCTGGTCCGGGTAGGAGACCCAGTAGGGACCAGGGATGATGACTTCGTCTCCCTCCTGGATCATGGCCTGGGAGATGTTGTAGAGGGTGTGCTTGGCGCCGCAGGCGACGGAGATCTCGTCGCGGGTATACTCCAGCCCGTGATCGCGCTTCATTTTGGCGATGATGGCGTCTTTCAGGTCATCGGCGCCGCCCACCGGCATGTATTTGGTGAAACCTGCGTCGATGGCTTTCTTGCCGGCCTCCTTGATGTTGGCCGGGGTGTCGAAATCGGGCTCGCCGGCACCGAAGCCGACAACGTCGATGCCCTGAGCCTTCAGTGCCTTTGCCTTGGCATCGATGGACAGGGTGGGGGAAGGCTGGATCTTGTTGACGCGGTCTGCAAGTTTCATTGTACCCTCCTTGGGGGTGATGGAAATGTCCGAATGGGACACTAACGATCTGGTCCGGCGAATTTGTCCCTGAGCGCCTGGCGGACCAGCGGCGGCACCAGGCCGTCGATGGGGCCGTTCAGGGAGCTCACCTCCTTCACGATGGAGGAGGAAAGATAGCCGTAGGGAACCGAGGTCATCATGAAGAGGGTCTCCACGTCCTGGGAGATGCTCCGGTTCATCTGGGCGATCTGGAACTCGTACTCGAAATCTGAAATGGCCCGCAGGCCCCGGATAATGACCGTTGCCTTCTGGGAGAGGACGTAATCTATCAGAAGGCCGTCGAAAGTGTCAACCCTGGCCCTGACGTTGTCGGCCAGCACCCGCTGGATCATGTCGACCCGCTCGTCGGTGGTGAACAGGGCCGATTTTGCCGAGTTGCGGGCCACCGCAACGATGACCTGGTCGAATATTCTGAGTGCGCGGTCGATGATGTCCAGGTGACCGTAGGTGATCGGGTCGAATGAGCCCGGGTAGACGGCAATCTTGGTCGGCATGGGCGTTCAGTTCCTTTTCCGGAAGAATGAGAGGGCGGTATCGCCGTAGGTCCGCCGGTCAACCAGGTGGAGCGGTTCCATGAGGTCGGGCAATACCTCGTCCACGGCGGATTCGACGACAATGATCGTCTCTTCTGCGATCAGGGGCGACTCTGCCAGGCGCCCCAGGACCTTGTCAGCCAAGCCGAGCCGGTAGGGCGGGTCGATCACCACGAGCCGGAATGGGGCTCCTTCCCGCTCAAGGGAATCAATGGCGGACAGCGCATCCCTGGCTATGATGCGGGCCCGGTCGCCGAAGCCGAGTTCATCGAGGTTGCGCCGGATCACGGTCACCGATTCCCGGTGGCTGTCCACGAACACCGCTTCGCTGCAACCGCGGCTCAATGCTTCGATTCCCAGGTTCCCGGTCCCGGCGAACAGGTCCAGGACGCGTGCCCCTTCGAATCCCTCCATCCCTGAATGAAGAATGTTGAAGAGAGCCTCCTTGATCCGGTCGGCCGTGGGGCGTACCCTGTTGCCACGGGGGGCGGCCAGGCGGCGGCCCCGGGCGCTTCCGCCTACGACCCTCACCGGTCCTGTCCGATGAGGGAGGCGATGCGCGAGGCGCTACCCCTGGCGTGGAAGGCCAGCAGGAATTCCTTGGCCTCCCGGTAGGCCATGTCGTGGATGAGTCGGGCGTTCGTTTCGGGAATGGCGTCGATGTCAGCCTTGAAGACCCGGGTCGCGAACTTGATGTCCCGACCGTTGTCCTTTGCCCAGCGCCTCATGGCGTCCATCAGGTCCAGGGGAAGCCCGGCATGGGCCACGTTCTGCCAGAGGGTGCCGATATTTCCTTTTCTGATGCCGTAGTCGGCCAGCTTTCCCACGAGCTTGAGGGGGGTGCCGGTGATGCCGTGCTGCACCAAGCCGTCCAGGCCAAAGCGCAGGGCCGTCTGGTGGATCTCGCTGGTTCGCTTGAGGTCAATCCGTACCATCTGGCCGTCCAGGTAGTTTCCCCGCTTGGAGCCGTTGTCGATGGCGAGGAGTTGGGGGTGGACGCCCTGTTCCGCCAGGGCGGAAAGGAATTCCGCTGTTTCGCTCGCAGTGGTCAGATTCGACTCGGTGCCGACGGGGGTCACCTCGCCCAGTTCCACCTCCAGGCCATACCCCCGCTCCATGACGGCCCGGCACAGGTCGACGGTGATGCGGATGTTGTCCGGCAAGGGGTTGAACGAGGCATCAACGGCAAAGGAGGTGTAGCCCGCTTCCAGTTGGGCGGCCATGAGAGCGCGGGCTTCTTCCAGTTCCTGCGATCCGGTGTCCTGGACGGTGGTATGGTCGCCGTGGATGATGAAGGGTTTGGTAAAGCCGCACCGTTCGGCATACTCAACCACGGTCTCGAAGAAAATCGCCGGCGTCTGGCCCGTGTAACCGCCGTCGACGCCACCCTCGGTGCGCGTGAGCTCGAACGCGACCACGGCATCCAGCTCTTCCGCAGCCTGCATGATGCCGGGAATCACATGTTTGATGCGTGTGTTGCAGGCCATGAGGATCGTGTGTTCATTCCTCAGAGCCTTGAAAATATCGCGACCGTTGAGCAGGCATACGAACGATCGGTTGCCGAGTTTTTTCCGGATATGATCCGGCACGTGGTCAAGAAGAGGAGTATTCATATCCATCCGGTCAACGGCTTGTGTATACACAGATAAAATCTTAAAAAGGCTTAAAAATTTAACATGATGCGTAATGTCTAGTCAAGGGATGTTTTTGTTGTTGACACCCATGATACGCCCCATTAGAGTTTTTTCGTTCAAACGGGAGGTGCCCATATGGCCGAAGAAGAGGGGATGCGATCCCTGGAGCGGGCTGATTTGGCCGGTTATGCGGCTCGCAGTTGCCGTTCGCGGGGGCGTATGCACCCGGAAGAGTTCCGTGACGACCGCCCCGCCTTCGAACGGGACCGGGACAGGATCATCCACTGTGCAGCGTTCAGGAGGTTGGAGTACAAGACCCAGGTCTTCGTGAACCATGAGGGGGATTACTACCGCACCCGGTTGACCCATTCACTGGAGGTGGCCCAGATCGGCAAGGCCATCGCCCGTCGGCTCGCCCTGAACGAGGAACTGACCGAGGCTCTGGCCCTGGCCCACGACCTGGGGCACACCCCCTTCGGGCACACGGGCGAGGAGGTGCTGAACCGTCTGATGGAGGGCTTCGGCGGCTTCGAGCACAATCTTCAGTCGTTCAGGGTGGTGGACCAGTTGGAGGAACGGTACCCCGGCTTCAACGGTCTCAACCTTTCCTGGGAAGTGCTGGAGGGGATCATCAAGCATTCATCGCCCTACGACCGGCCGACCGGCCTGATCGAGGAATTCCTGCCCGGCGTGGTGCCGACCATCGAAGCGCAGATCATCAACTTCGCCGATGAGATAGCCTACAACAACCATGATATCGACGACGGCCTCAAGTCGGGTTACATTACGATTGAGCAACTCAACGGGGTTGACCTCTGGCGGGAGGTCTGGGAGAGGATCGACACCGCCCATCCCGACCTGGACCGGGAGCGGAAGAAGTTCCAGACCATAAGCGCGCTGATCGGTCTCCTCATCAGGGACCTGATTACTGCTACCGAGGCGAATCTGCGTGCTTGCGGCGTCTCCACCCTTGACGACGTGCGGCGGGTCAACCGTCCCCTGGTGACCTTCTCGTCCGCCATGGAGGAGCGGAACCGTTCCCTTAAACGGTTCCTGTTTACAAACCTGTACCGGCACCACAAGGTGGAGCGGATGCGGGTCAAGGCGGAGCGCTATTTGACACAGTTGTTCGAGAGTTACGTGAAGCACCCGACGCTACTCCCCCGCAAGTACCAGCAGAAGATGGATATGCTGGGGCGCGAGCGCGTGGTCTGCGACTACATCGCCGGCATGACCGACCGCTTCGCCCTTGATGAGTTCAAGCGTTTGTTCGAGCCTTACGAGCGCGTCTGAGCCTGTCCGGATGTGGATTGGGAGACACGGCGCTTGACGGGAGCGCACTTTCTGGTGCATAGAAGAAGAAAATGCAGTTCGATAGACGATAAGACTAAACCATCCGCGAGGGTGGGGCGGAAAGCCCACGGGTCTCTCTGAGACAGCCGGGATGCCGAAATATCGATACGATGTTTCCGTCCCGTTTTTTGTGCCTGCGTGCTGCCGGTCGGGACGGTAAGACCCCTCTGTTCCGAAAGGAGATCGTCATGAAGAGAGCAGTCCTCGCGTTATCCCTGGCCCTGACGGCCGCACCCTGCTTCGCCGCATCCGATGTCGGTTTCGACGTCAACATCAATGTCGGCAACCGACCCCGGGTGGTGGTCCCGGCACCGCCGCCGGTGGTGGTTCCCGGCCCGCCCGTGGCCATCGCCGAGCCGCCGGTTTTTCTCGTCCCCCGCTCCCTCGGGTTTTACGTGGCCGTGGGTGTTCCCTATGATCTGTTTTATTTCTCCGGGAGCTACTATCTCTCGTCCGGCGACGTGTGGTACCGGTCAAACCACTACAACGGCCCCTGGGGCGTCGTCAAGTACAAGCATCTCCCTCCTGGCCTGCGCAAGCACAAGCTGGATCGGATCCGCTACTACCGTGACGGTGAGTACCGCGTCTACGAGGTGGAGCGCGACCATTACCGGGGCAAGCATTTCAGACCCGGCAAGGAATCGAAGCGGGAGCGCAAGAGGGACCACGAGCGTTGGAAGGAAGAGCGCAGGGGGGACAAGGACGGTCGCTGGGATCACGGCGGCAAGGGCCGGGGGCGGGGGCACGACGACTAGTGGCCTCACGTGCGGCGTTCGGGACCGCAACCGTTCCGGCTCCAGAGCCGTTCTGCCCAGTTGCGCCGCCGGGACACGGCGGCGCGGCATGAGCCGGAATCCCATTGCGGGTAACGTCTACAGAAAAGGGGCCGCATCAGCGGCCCCTTTTTGCGTCAGCCGCAAAAAATGCGACAGGCGAAAAATATGTTACACCTGTTCAGACGCCCAGTGCGAGGGGGATCAGAGTGAAAAGGGAATTGCGCTGTACCCAGGGTAACACTGCATTGCTGGTACCGCATTCCTTTTCACAGGCAAGTCGCGGGACGCGTACGTGAAGATAGGCTGTATAATGAAAGAAATTTTCCCGGTGCCAGATTTCCTGGACCGATTCCGAAACATGGGCGTGGGCTCCGCAGCGGGGACAGCGGAATGTACCCCCATGATAGAAATCAATGATGATATCCATGCGTCGTTCGGTGTCGGCGAAGGTTATGGCCTTGATTTCCCATGGGGCCGTGAGGCCTAATGTTGCCGCGATGAGTGCTGTTTCGGTCATTGGATGGTGTCCCTCGACCCTGATCCGGGAGAGTTTGAACTCGTTTAGTGCTGTTTATGGGCATTTACACAAAATGTGCCATGAAATTCCTGATGGCATGTTTTCTGCTGGATTCGCGGGTTAGGGCAGGCCGGCAGCTGGATGCGAGTCCTTGAACCCTGTCAATTATCGGAGCAGTGAGTTGTCATGACCAATCCCGAGCGGTCCGCACGGCGCGCGGCGCGAAAAATACGTTTCTATGAGTCACCGGTCAGGATCACTATCGCCCTGGGCGGCATTATCTTCGTGGCCGAAGCCGTTGTTATGGTCGTGATGGTGCATGTCCTGCGTTTCCCGGGCAGGGCGCCCTTTGTCGACCTGTTTACCGATTCGCTGATGCTGCTCCTGCTCATCGCCCCGTTTCTCCACCGATTCATCTTCAAACCGATGGCCGCCCAGATCGCCCAGCGGGAAGAGGCCGAGACCCGTCTAAGAAGGTATCAGTCCAACCTGGAATCGCTGGTGGAGGACCGGACTGCCCGACTGACCGAGGCAATCGAGGATCTGGAGCGTGAAATCGTCGAGCGGAAACGGACCGAAGAGGCGCTTCTCAGGAGCGAGGAGCGTTTCCGTCAACTGTTCGAACAGACCGAAGATGCCATTATCCTCTTTCGCCCCGGCGGGTGTCGCATCATCGACGTGAATCCGGTTGCGGAGAGACTCTACGGCTTTTCCAAAAAGGAGTTCTTCGAGCTTGGGCTCGAGTCGTTGATGGGCTCCAGTGATCTCGATACGTTCTGCCGGGCCATCGGCCAGGTCAGGATGGGAGACTCGATCCGGATCGACACCATGACCCACACCCGCAAGGATGGCTCGGAAATCATCGTTTCAGTGCGGGGCAAAATGGTCACGATCCAGCAGGTTGACATGGTCTACTGCACTATCCGCGACATTTCGAAGCGGATTCGCCTTGAGAAGGAAAGCCGGCTGATCCAGGCGAGGCTCATTCATGCCAACAAGATGACCTCCCTGGGGGTGCTCGTGGCCAGTATCGCCCACGAGATCAACAACCCCAACAACTACATCATGGTCAACTCGGAGATTCTGCGACGCTCCTGGAGCGATATCTATCCGATCCTGCGCGACTATTACGACGAGCACGGTGACTTTACCGTCGGCGGCATCCCCTTTTCGGAGATGCGGGAGGCCTTTCCCGAACTGATTACAGGGGTCCACGACGGTGCGCGCAGGATTCGCGATATCGTCAACAATCTCAAGGATTTCGCGCGCAACGAGGCTTCGTCCATCGCGGGCAACGTGGACGTGAACCGGGCCATAACCATGGCGGCGACCATACTGAACCACCAGATACGCAAGCATACGCGGCATTTCCGGCTGGAACTCGCCGAAGATCTCCCGCTTGTCCGGGGGAGCCTCCAGCAGCTCGAACAGGTCATCATCAACCTGATCATGAACGCAATCCAGGCGCTGCCCGCCGAGGAGCGGGGCGTAACGGTCTCGACCAACCGCGATGGGAACGACGGGGGCGTAGTGATCAGGGTCGCGGACCAGGGCCGCGGCATCCCGATCGAGATCTCCGACAGTATTCTGGAGCCGTTTTTTACGACGCGCCTCGACAGCGGCGGAACGGGGCTGGGGCTCGCCATCTGCCATTCGATCGTCCGGGATCATGGCGGGACCCTGGAGTTCACGTCAGTGCCGGGCGAAGGGACTATCTTTACCGTACACCTGCCTGCCGCGGACAATCAGGGGGTGTCATGATATCGTACTTGTCGGGGGAGGTGTCACATGGCAACTGAGACGGCGCAGACCATCGTGCTGGTGGATGACGAGGAAAACATACTCAAGGCATCGCGTCTGATTCTGCTCGGCAACGGCTTCGGCAACGTGGAGACGCTGCAGGACAGCAGGCAGCTGATGCCCCTGCTGGAGCAGGGAGGCGTGGCGGCAGTGGTACTCGACCTGTTCATGCCCCACCTGTCGGGGACCGAGCTTCTCCCCCTGATAGTGGAGCGTTTTCCCCACATCCCGGCCATCGTCATGACCGCCGTCGATGAAACCGAGACCGCCGTCACCTGCATGAAGTCAGGGGCCTTTGACTATCTGGTGAAGCCGGTGGAATCGGGGCGCCTCATCGCCAGCGTGACCAAGGCGCTGGAGATGGGAGCTATGAGCCGTGAGCTGAACTCCCTGAAAGAATGCCTTCTGGACGACCGTCTCGACCATCCCGAGGCCTTCGCGTCCATCGTTACCGACAGCAAGAAGATGCGTGCGGTGTTCCAGTACCTGGAGGTGGTCTCCCGTTCCCGCCAGCCGATTCTGGTCACGGGCGAAACCGGAGTGGGCAAGGAGCTGTTTGCCCGGGCGGTGCACGAACTGAGCGGCGTCAGGGGTGAGTTCGTGGCGGTGAATGTGGCCGGGCTCGACGATGTCATGTTTTCGGACACCCTGTTCGGGCACAAGAAGGGGGCGTTCACCGGTGCCGACCAGGCCCGTGACGGCCTCATCGCGAGGGCGGCCGGCGGCACGCTCTTCCTCGACGAGATCGGAGACCTGAACGAGGCTTCCCAGATCAAGCTGTTGCGGCTGTTGCAGGAAAAGGAATACTATCCGGTCGGGTCCGACATGGCGCGCAAGAGCGAAGCACGGGTAGTCTGCGCAACCAACCGGGATCTCAAGAAGCAGATCGAGAAGGAGGCGTTCCGCAACGACCTCTATTACCGGCTCTGCGCCCACCAGGTCCAGATTCCGCCCCTGCGGGAGCGCCTGGAGGACCTGCCGCTGCTGATCGATCATTTTCTGGGAGAGGCAGCCGCTTCCCTGGGCCGGAAAAAGCCGACACCTCCTCCCGAACTCCTGACGCTGCTCTCGGTCTATCCCTTCCCGGGAAACGTCAGGGAGTTGCAGGCGCTTATCCATGACGCCGTGGCCAGGCACGGTTCTGGGGTCCTTTCTCTCGACAGTTTCAGGAACATCATCGGCGGCGATGCCGCTCAGCTCATCCCGCAGACTGCCGCCACGTCTTCCGATGATCCCCTGTCCGCCATTTTCGGCCGTTTCCCCACGGTGAGGGAGGTGGAAGATTACCTGATGGCTGAGGCCATGAAGCGGGCCAGGGGAAATCAGGGGATCGCCGCAACCATGCTCGGTATCACCCGCCAGACGCTGAACAAGCGCCTCCAGGCGAAAAAAGGGTAACCCGCCACCTTCGCCTATCCCATCAACCGCCCTGCATGACCGCCGTGCCTGGGGCTGGGTGGCAATGGCCTGCCACCTCGGTCCACCGTGTAACGAATTGTTACACCCCTCTCTTAACCCGCTTGAATCAGGGAGCAATTCTCTCCTGGAGACTCTTGCCCGGCTTGAATCCGACCATTGCCGTGACACCCCTTCATTAACCCATCAAACTCGATACCCGACAATAAATGCAGTGATATCTTGTTGTTGCGAAGCTGTGTCGTCTGGCATTGTTTTTGATTTAAGGAGGGCACCAATTCTGTAATCACAAGGGCTGTTCCCGTCATCGGCCGGGAATTGTTCCGCAAGCCACGTTGGGCAGGAGGTTGTCCGGATGAATGTTACTACACTATGGGGTGGATGGTTCAAGGCGCTACTTGCGGCGGTATTCGTCCTGGCCACCCTTGGTGCTCCGGCCACCGGATGGAGCGCCGTACCGCACGTGGCGGCCGGCGGAAACCATGTGCTGACTCTCCGTTCGGACGGGACCCTCCGGGCGGCCGGCTCCAACCAGTTTGGACAATTGGGCGACGGCACGGGCATAAACCGGACGACGCCGGTGCAGGTGCCCGGCACCTGGAAGGCCGTGGCTGCCGGGACCACCCATTCGCTGGGCATCAAGGCCGACGGTTCGCTCTGGGCCTGGGGGTCGAACCTGTTCGGCCAACTGGGACAGCCGCTCGTCAACGGGCAGCTGGCAACGAACAAATTTTCCCCCATCCGCATCGGCACCGGCAATGACTGGGTAGCCGTGTCGGCCGGCGAGTCGACCTCCTTCGGCCTCAAGGGTGACGGTTCGCTCTGGGCCTGGGGGAACAACCTCTTCGGTGAACTCGGGGACGGCACCACGGCGAGCCGGCCTCAACCCGTCCAGGTTCAGGTTGATCCTCTCAGCAACGGCAGATATGTTGCCGTTGCTGCCGGGGGCGAGCATACCCTCGCACTCCAGGCCGACGGTACGCTCTGGGCCTGGGGGGCTAATCTGACGGGACAGTTGGGAACCGGGGGGACGGGGGGCCTGCCGAACCCCACCCCCCTCAAGATCGGTACGGATCGGGACTGGACCGCGGTTGCGGCCGGGGAAAGCCATTCGGTCGCCCTCAAGGCCGACGGATCGCTCTGGACCTGGGGGCAGAACCTGTTCGGCCAGTTGGGCAACGGCGTCGCCCTGCCCGGCGTCAACGTGACGACCCCCGCCCGCGTCGGAACGGGCAGCGATTGGGTCGCCATCGCCTCGGGGGCGTTCCATACCGTCGCCCTTCATCGTAACGGCACGGTCTCGGCCTGGGGCAACAATGCCCAGGGCGCGGTCGGCGACGGCACGGTTGCCAACAGGAGCACACCCACCCTGATCGTTGCTCCGGTCACCTTTATCAATAACATCGCCATAGCCGCCGGCAATGGCGTGTCTTTTTCCGTCCTGGCCAACGGCACCGTGTTCGGCTGGGGCGGCAACGGTGCCGGCCAACTGGGCAACGGCACCTTCGGGGCGGTTACTGCACCCACAGTCCTCTCCGCCGGGGCATCTGCCTGGCTCGGCGTGGAGCCGGGCGGGGCATTCTCGCTGGGCCTTCGCTCCAACGGCACCCTGTGGGCCTGGGGCGGAAACGCGAGCGGTCAGCTGGGTGACGGCACCACAACCCCCTCGGCCATCCCCGTGCCGGTTGTAGGGGGCACCGATAACTGGCGGACCACCGCCACGGGCACGGCCCACACCGTAGCCATCAGGGCCGACGGAACGCTCTGGTCCTGGGGTGACAACGCCAGCGGACAACTCGGGATCGGTTCCACGGTTGCCGCGGCAACGCCGCAGCACATCACGGTGACCAATCCCGCCTCGGCCGGCAATGACTGGGCAGCAGTGGCGGCTGGAGAGGCCCACACAATCGGTCTCAAGGCCGACGGCACGCTCTGGGCCTGGGGGGACAACACCTTCGGGCAGCTGGGGGACGGCACCGGCACATCCAACAGGACAACGCCGGTTCAGATCGTTACCGGCAATCCCGGCAATTTCGACCGGAACTGGGTGGCCGTGGCGGCCGGCGGAGTGTTCTCGCTGGCTCTCCAGGCCGACGGCACCATCTGGACCTGGGGCGATAACAGCCTTCTTCAACTGGGGACCGATCCGGCGGTGCTGGCCCCGGCCACCCAGCGCAACGTGCCGGCCCAACTCGCGGTGGCAAGTCCCCCCTCGACCGCCTTCAACAGCAGCTGGGTCGCCATCGCAGCCGGTCAGGATCACGGCCTCGCCCTGCAGGCCGACGGAACCCTCTGGGCCTGGGGAGCCAACAGTGTCGGGCAGTTGGGCAATGGCGTAACTGCAACCACCTTTACGCCGGTTCAGGTTGTTAATGCTGAGGGCGTTCCCTACGTCTCCCTTGCGGCGGGCACCTCCCACTCCCTTGCCGGCCGGGCGGACGGCACCCTCTGGGCCTGGGGGAACAATACCAGCGGCCAACTCGGCACGGGTCCCCATCCCGGCGACGCCGATCCGCTCAATCCCCAGCCCCACGCCGTTCCGGCCCGGATTCTCACGTCGAATCCCGTGTCTGCGGCCAATGACTGGCTTGTCGCTACGGCGGGCGGGAGCCATTCCGCTGCCCTGAAGAGCAACGGCACGCTGTGGACGTGGGGACAGAACACCTCGGGGCAGCTGGGCAACGGCACCACCACCGAGGCCGATATCCCCACCGCGCTCCTGGAGCCCCGTATCTCCGTGTCGCCCGCCAGTCTGGCGTTCGGCCCGGCCCCCATCGGCATCCCGCCGTCGCCGACCCGTACCCTCACCATCACCAACCTGGGCTCGGCGCCGCTGTCGGCCGCCATCGCCGGCAACAATGCCGCGTTTACCGTCAACCCGGCCGCCTGTAACAATCTGCCGCCCGCCGGCTTCTGCGAAATTACCATAACGTTTGTCCCGGCGCTCCCCGTGGGGGTGAAAAGCGCCACGCTCACCATTACTTCCAATGATCCGGTTACTCCGCTGGTCTCTGTCGGTGCGACCGGGACGGCTGCGAATCCGTTCTTCATTACGGCTTCCGTTGATCCTGCCTCGCCGGTCGGCAGCGGCACCATCTCACCGGCGGGAGTACAGGCGGTCGCCGCCGGGGGAGGGGCCACCTATACGATAACGGCCGCCAGCGGCTACGCCATCGTGGACGTGATCGTGAACGGCGTTTCCCGGGGACCCATCGGCTCGTACACCTTTGTCAATGTCCAGCAGGACCAGTCCATCATCGCCCTGTTCGCCGCATCCGTGACGATCAGCGCTTCCTCTGGGCCAGGAGGGATCATCAGCCCCACCGGCACCGTCAGCCTGCCGCTGGGTGGAAGCCAGAAGTTCACGATCACGCCGAACCCGGGCTATGCCATTGCCGGCGTGAACGTCATCGAGATGGTTGAGCAACTGGATGTGAACGGCAACGGTACCGGCATCTTCAATCCGGTCCCCCGGGCGCTGGGCCCGGTCTCGTCCTTCACGTTCTTTTCGGTGCGCGCCAACGGTTCGAGCATTTCAGCAACATTCGTCCCCCGCGAACTCCATGAGTGGAGCTGGCAGAATCCGAAGCCCCAGGGACAGGCCATCAGTCGCATTGCCACGGACGGCAACGGCACCTACGTGGCAGTGGGCGAATTCGGCACCATCCTCACCTCCACCGACAGTGTCAACTGGACCGTGCGGACTTTCGGCTCGGTCAACCTCAACAGCGTTGCCTATGGCGGCAACCATACCTTCGTGGCCGTGGGCAGCTACGGCAGGATCCTGCTCTCCACCGACGACGGAGCCACCTGGACGGTCCAGAGCTCGGGGGTGACGGCCAGCCTGAGGGGGATCGCCCACAGCGGGACGGTCTTCGCCGCAGTCGGTGTCACGGAAAACAACCCCAATTTCCCCTATGAACCGAGAACCGCCATCCTGACTTCACCGGACGGCGTGACCTGGACGCCGCGTTTCCTGGAGCAGCCGTTCAACGGCACCCTGAATCTGTTCGACGTGGCCTACGGCGGCGGCAGGTTCGTTGCCGTGGGCATGGAAGGGCACGTGGTTATCTCCGAGGACAACGGCGGCAGCTGGGCCGCGCTGCCTCCCGACCCGGTGACGCGCCCCGCGAACCTCAACGGCGTGGTCTTCGGCGCCGGAACGTTCGTGGCTGCGGGAGACTTCGGACAGATCGTCACCTCGACCGACGGCTCCAACTGGGTGAACCGGCCGCAGATGTCGCTGGCCGAGCTGAAAGGGGTCGGCTTCGGCACAATCTCCGATCCCCTCTTCGCGGGCAACCTGCTTCAGGTCTTTACGGTGGTTGGAACCGACGGCGAAATTCTCACATCGGAAGACGCCGGCGCAACCTGGACGTTCCGTACCTCCGGCCTTGCGGCCGGTGGAGCCGGTCCGATGCTCCAGACGGCCATGGTGGGACTCAACAGGGGAGTCACTCCCTTCGTACCCACGGTCATTGTCGCCGGCAGCGAAGGCAACTTGCTCGCATCTTCCGACACGATCGCCTGGACGAATCTGTTCACCACCATCACCCGTTACCCCCTGCGTTCCATTGCCTGGGGCAACGGCACCTTTGTTGCCGTCGGCGACGGGGACCCCGGCACCACGCTGCATCCACCGATTTCCGCGCCTACGGTCCTTACCTCCACCAACACGGGCCTTACCTGGACCAGGCGCTACCTCAGTCCGGGCCACAACATCCGCGGCATCGCCTACGGCAACGGCGTATTTGTCGCCGTTGGCGCCAGCGGCTACGACCTGGACCAGAATGCCGGCCGTCAGGCCATCATTCTGACCTCAAGCGACGGCATCACCTGGACCCCACGGAGTTCCGGCACCTTCCTCAACCTCAATGCCGTCACTTTTGCCAACGGCAGGTTCGTGGCGGTCAGCGACTACAACGCCACCGGCGACGTGGCCGATGAGGGCGCCCTGATTCTGGTCTCCACCAACGGTATCACCTGGAACACGATCAGGAAGATCACCAGCACGGCCGGAAACCTGCGCAGCCTGATCGCCGGGACCAACGGCACCACGCCGGCGCTGGTGGCGGTGGGCGATTTCGGTACGGTCCTGCGATCGATCGACAGCGGACAGAGCTGGACCGAGGTCACCAGCGGCACAATCAACTTTGCCGAACTGAACGGGATTGCATTCAATAACACGTCCAACACCTACGCGGCTATCGGTATCACCAGCGAGGTGTTTACCTCCACCGACAACGGTGCCACCTGGAGCATGAGGTTCCTGCCGGTGGACGATACCCTGCTGGTCAGGATGGAGGGGATTACCTACGCCTACGGCTCGTTCGTGGCAGTGGGCAACGACAACCACATCCTCACTTCGCCCGACGGTGCCAGCTGGACCATCAATATCGGCGCGGAATACATCAACAGCAGCCTCTACGGCGTGGCAGCCGGCAACGGCAGCTACATCGCGGTGGGGAGCGACGGGACGATCCTGCAGTCCAATCGCTTGCTCGACAATCCGCCGATCATCGGTGTGAATCCCACCAGCCTGACGTTCGGCATCACCCCCGAGGGTACCTTGTCCACGGGCCAAGTCATCACCATCAGCAACCTGGGGATCAATGATCTGACCATCGGCGCTCTTGGCTTTGACGGCTCGGACGCAGGCGAGTTCACCATCAGCGAGGATTTCTGCTCTCAGGCCGTCATTCCGGTCACCGGCAGCTGCACCGTTGTCGTCACCTTCGCACCGACCTCGGCGGGCGGCAAGTCCGCCGAACTGAAGATTCCGTCCAACGATCCGGACAGCGACAATGTCGAGGTGCCCGTGAGCGGCACCGCCATCCCCCGCTACCTCCTGACGGTCACCAACGCCGGCAACGGCACCGGCAGCATTGCCGGCAGCCCGGCGGGGATCAGCATTGCGAACGGCGCCGCCGGCGCGAGCAGTTCGGCGTTGTTCGTGGTCGATACGGCAGTGACCCTGACCGCTACCCCTGCAGCAGGGTCCATCTTCGAGGGCTGGTCCGGCGCCGGGGCCGGCGCGTGCAGCGGCACGACCACTCCCTGCACCCTGATCATGTCCCAGGCCCGGAACGTGACGGCCACCTTCACCCGGAAGTTCATCATCACCGCCACGGCCGGCGCCAACGGCAGCATATCCCCGTCGGGGCAGGTGCTGGTGAATCCCGGCGCGAACCAGGCGTTTACCATCACCCCGGCACCGGGCTACGGCGTTCTCAGCGTGCTGGTCAACGGGTTGTCGGTGGGTGCGGTCACGAACCACACCTTTACCGCCGTCAATGCCGATCAGACGATCAGCGCCACCTTCACCGGGGTGCCGCCGGTCAGGCTGACGCTCCAGTCCGGCAACAACGTCTTTTCGACCATCGGCCAGGCGGTTGCCGCGACGCCGGTCAATACGGCCGCGACCATCGATGCCCAGGCAGTCCAGACCGCCGACAACGGTTTGACGTTAAACAGGGGGATCACGCTCACCTTCAGGGGTGGATATGGCGCCGGCTTCTCGGGCGTCGTGGGCATGACCACGGTTACGGGGCCGGTCACCGTGACGACCGGTTCCCTGACCGTATCCAATCTGGTGATCAAATGAGTTTCGAGGCAAGAGGAGAGCAACCCATGCGCACACGGATCAAGCCCGGCCGGATTGCCGGTTTCCTTGCTCAAATGATGCTCCTGCTGGCGCCGACGGTGTCGCTGGCCGAGGTCTGCGCCAACACCATCCAGGCCGACGTGGTCGCCATCGACCAGCAGATCGTCCATAACCGGCTTGGGGCCTTCAACCCCATCTCCATGATCTTCGCCCTGCGTCAGGATGTGGTAAATGCGGCGAACGGCCTGACCGAAGCAGAGGGGGGAATTCTCACCCCGGGCAATGTGCGGCTGCGCGATGACAAGCGGCCGCGTCCCCTCGTCCTCCGGGTGAACGAGGGCGATTGCCTCCGGATCAGTTTCCAGAACCTGCTCGCCCCTGCGCCCCTTGTCCTCCCGCCCGATGCGGCCGGCGAATTCGCCGGTCAACCGGCCACCCGTCACGTGGGCATGGCGATCATGGGGGTATCCTTCGCCGACATGGTCTCCTCAGGTGTCAATGTCGGTAACAATCCGGTGTCCGGCTATGCCGCCCCCGGCGAGACCAAGGTGTATCTCGTCCGGGGCGAGCACGAGGGGGGCTACCATATCAACAGCATCGCCGACAACGTAAGCGGGGAGGGGATTCAGGGCCAGACTTCCTTCGGCTTGTTCGGCGCGCTCAACGTACAAAAGAAGGGGGCGGTCTGGTACCGCAACCAGACCACGAATGCGGAACTGCTCATGGCTACCACCGGCCTTACCCCCAGCGGGCACCCGATCATCGATTACGATGCGGTCTACCCCGTCGGACACCGCTACGCCGGGCAGCCGATCCTGCGCATCCTCGATCCGGTGACCAACAAGATCGTTCATAACGAGGTCAATGCCATCATCACCGGACCCAACGGCGGCGATTTTCCCGCCGGCACCTACCAGCGCAACCCGACTTATCCCGATCGCGACCGGGCGTTCCGGGAGTTCACGGTCATGTTCCACGACGAGGTTGAGACCGTGCAGCCGTTCCCGATCTTCATCGACCCCCAGTTCAAGTTCACCCTCGGCGGCGTCAAGGACGGCTTCATGATCAACTACGGTTCGGCCGCCGTCGGTACCGAGGTGGTGGCCAACCGCTCCGGGGTCGGTCCCACCTGGGACTGCGCCGAATGCAAGTTCGAGGAATTTTTCCTCTCCTCGTGGGCGGTGAGCGACCCGGCCATGCTGGTGGATGTGCCCGCCAACACCACGGACGTGAACGGCAACCTGATCGTGGGACCCAAGGCCACCAAGGCTCTCTATCCCGATGATCCGTCCAATGTCTTCCACGCCTATATCAACGACCGGGCCAAGATCCGCAACCTGCACTTCGGCAAGGAATTCCACGTTTTCCACCTCCATGCCCAGCAGTGGCTCTTCAGCCCGGACGACGACGGCAGCAACTACCTGGACGCCCAGGGAATAGGCCCGGGCGGCTCCTACACCTACGAGATCGCCTACAACTCGGGCAACCGGAACAAGATCGTGGGCGACACCATCTTCCACTGCCACTTCTACCCCCACTTCGCTCAGGGGATGTGGGCGCTGTACCGCCTGCACGACGTGTTCGAGGCCGGGACCCAACTCGATGCCAACGGGCTGCCGATCGCTACCGCCCGTGCCCTTCCGGACGGCGAGATCGCGGCGGGAACCCCGATTCCTGCGGTCGTTCCCATCCCGACCATGCCCATGGCCCCCGTCCCCGGCAAGGTGCGGATCACCCAGGTCCCCGGCTATCCCGGCGGGCAGGTAGTCTACGACGAGCCGGACAAGAACGCCGGCTATCCCTTCAGTCTCGGGATGAAGGCGGGGCACCGCCCGGCTACGCCCCCCCTCGACCTGATCGACGATGGCGGGCTTCCCCGGCACATCGTCCGGGGTACCAACAACCCCCTGAATCCGTCAACGCTCGACCCGGCTATTACCCATCACGAGGAAACCCCCCTGAGCTTTGACAAGGTGCTCGTGGCGGCGGAGGCGGAGCAGCTTCCCGAAAGCGGCACCCGTTGGGAACGGGCCGCTATGGACTTTCACGCGCGGGAATTCCATGCGACGTTCCTGCCCAACGGCTCTCCGGGCCAGTTCGTGACCAACGGGCTGCCGCCGGTTCCCGGCGCGCCCTACAATGACCCGTGCCGCGGCGACAAGGGCGGGGCTGTCGGCGTGCCGAGGACCTACAAGGGTGCCGTTATCCAGTTCGATTTGAAGATGAACAAGGTCGGTCACCACTTCCCCCAATCGCGCATCGTTACCCTCTGGGGCGACGCCCAGGCAACGGTGGACGGCACCCGGCCGCCGGAGCCGTTTTTCATCAGGGCCAACTCCAACGACTGCGTGAATTTCTATCATACCAACCTGGTCCCGAGCGTGTACGAGCAGGACGACTACCAGGTCAAGACCCCCACCGACGTCATCGGTCAGCACATCCACCTGGTGAAGTTCGATGTAACCGCATCCGACGGCTCCGCCAACGGCTTCAATTACGAGGACGGCACCATGAGCCCCGACGAGGTGCGCGAGCGGATCCACGCCTTCAACCTGACCGGTGGACTGATCCAGCCCGACGGAGTGACGAAGGTCGCCCTTGCCGCCAAGCCCCATCCCTATTTCGGCTCGACCTTCAACGGCCGCGACATCACCGGTGCCCGGACCACGGTCCAGCGTTGGTACATCGACAACATCCGCAACAACCGGGGCGAGGACCGGACCTTGGGCAACGTCTTCACCCACGATCACTTTGGTCCGTCCACCCACCAGCAGACCGGCCTCTACGCCAGCCTGCTCACCGAGCCCCAGGGATCCCGCTGGCGCGATCCCCAGACCGGCCAGTTCATGGGCGGGCGCTTTGACGGCGGGCCGACCAGCTGGCGGGCGGACATCATTACCACGAATCCCGCGGAGAGCTACCGGGAGTTCATGGTCCATGTGGCAGACTTCACGCTCGCCTACGAGGACGGCGCCTGTCATACGGTTCCGTGCGTCAACCCGGCCAAGGCGATCAAGCCGCCGGGCATGGAGGAGATCGGCCTGCCGTTCCTGTACCGCAAGCCCCAGATCTGCCCCAACGGAACCCTGCCTCCCTGCCCCGAGGCCATTTCCGCCGAGGATCCGGGAACGTTCCTGGTCAACTACCGCAACGAGCCCGTGGCGGAGCGCGTGCGCCTGCCCGGCACCAACGTCCAGGCTCCGGGGCTTGCCGGCGATCTGGCCTATGCCCTGTCGTCGCGGGTACAGCGCGCCAACCCCCTGCTGAACCAGCAGCCCGCGTTCTATCCGCCGCTCACCCCCAACGTGCTGCCGGGTGACCCGTTCACACCGCTCTTCCAGGTCTACGACAACGACCGGGTCAACGTGCGGATTCAGGCGGGCGCCGACGAGGAGTCGCACACCGCGTCCATTCACGGCGTCAAGTGGCTCCAATCCTACGGGTCACCCAACTCCGGGTTCCGCAACTCGCAGCAATTGGGCATTTCCGAGCAGTTCCAGCTGCGGATGCCGGTGATTCCCGACCGGCTCCAGGTGGGGCAGACGGCGGACTATCTCTATACGCTCAACACGTCCAGCGACGGTTACTGGAGCGGCATTTGGGGGATTATGCGCTCCTACGCCGCCCGGCAGCCGAATCTGCTGCCGCTGCCCAACAACCCCATCGGCACGGTTCCCTTCGCGGCCGCCAACGATGCCTCGTTCAGCGGTCCCTGCCCCACGAGCGCGTTGGTCCGCTCCTACGACGTCACAGCCGTGGCGGCCCGCACTGCTCTGCCCGGCGGCTCGCTGGTCTACAACTCCCGCATCGGACCCCAGGGGATCGGCCCCCTTCAGGACCCCGACGCCGTTCTCTATGTGAGGACAGGGGATCTCAACCCGGACGGCACCCTGAAGGCGGGTGTCCCTGTTGAACCGCTTGTTCTCCGGGCTGCCGCGGGTGAGTGCATCGACGTGACCCTGCGCAACAAGCTGCCGGCCGTGCTGACCGAAACCCCCGGCTATAGTGCGATGCATCCGATCGTGGAGTTCTTCAACTTCAATGAAGTGCGGACCTCCAGTGTCGTGGGGCTCCACCCGCAACTGGTGGAATACGATGTCACCCGGAGCGACGGCACCGTGGTCGGCAACAATCAGGATCAGACCGTGCCGCCTGGCGGGGTGAGGCAGTACCGGTGGTATGCCGGAGATGTGAAGGTGGTCAACAACATGCGCGTTGCAACTCCTATCGAGTTCGGCGCCAGCAGTCTCATTTCAACCGACCTGATCAAGCATGCCTCCCGGGGTGCTCTGGGTGCGCTCATTATCGAGCCGTTAGGCTCCAACTGGATCGAGGACTACCCGACTCCCCACCCGAGTGTTTCCGCCGGCCAGCGGCCGTCCCGTGCCTCGGCCACCGTGATCAGGGCCAACGGAACCACCTTCCGCGAGCAGGTGCTGGTCATACAGGATGATATATCGTTGCGTTTCGGCGACAACACCCCCGTGCCCTTCGTCACCGGCATGGAGGACGCCCTTGACACGGGCATGAAGGCATTCAACTACAGGACCGAGCCGCTCTGGTTCCGGCTCGGGTTCAGCCCCTTGAATCTTCCGTTCCAGAACCAGGCCATCAATTTCGCGAACGTGCTCCACAACAGCACGACGGGAGGCGATCCGGAGACGCCGGTCTTCACCGTCAATGCCGGCGAGGAGACCCGCGTGCGCCTAGTGCAGCCGGCCGGCCACAACCGTCACCATACCTTCGCCCTCTACGGGCATGTGTGGCAGCGCGAGCCCCATACCAACAACTCCACCAGGCTCGGGCTCAACCCGAAATCGTTCTGGCGCGGCAGCCAGGACGTGGTGGGACCCGCGTCCCACTGGGATTTCCTCCTGGACCACGGTGCCGGCGGCGCCTTCCGGGCCAAGGGGGACTACCTCTACCGCGATATGCTGCCCATCCACTTCCTGAACGGGTTGTGGGGTATCATGAGGGTACAGTAGTCAGCGATAGTGACGCATCCGGTCGTGGAGCAGCTTGAATGTCAGCTTTGATTGATACGTGGTTTCTCGGGTACAGGACGGCTGTCGCAGCCGTCCTGTACGTCCTTTTCGCGGTCGTGGCCGGCGGAGCCGTTTCAGCGGCCCGCGCAGCGACCGTCGCCGCCTCTGCCCCGGCACCGGTCACGGTCGGGAGCGGAAAGCAGGTCGTGCGCCAGGGTATCAGCCTTGAGCTCCTGGTGAAACCGACCCATGCCGAGGACGGTCCTTCGGCGGCAGTCGTGGAAGGGGCCTATGCGGATGTCAGCCTGAAGATGACCGATGCCGCCACGGGGCATCCGGTAACGGTCATGCAGCCTCGGGTCTGGATCGACCTGCGCAAGGGTACCGGCGATTTCCGGGAAAAGCAGATGGGGTGCTCCGACAAGGTCCGCACCTATCTCCAGGGGACCCTTTCCTTCAGGCCCGACATCGACCTCAACAGCTATTTCGTCCTTACCCTCAACAACGACGCCTCCATTTCCGTGATCGACCCCATCATCGGGGTTGCCGGCTATTCGCAGCTCTATGCCATGATCCTCCTCAAGCGGCCGGGCGAGGATTGGGTCTTCAGCTTCGACGGCAAACGGCTCTATGTGACCATGCCCAAGGCGGGCGAGGTTGCCGAAATCGACACGGACAGCCTTGCGGTCGTGCGGAACATCCCAGCCGGCGCCATGCCGGTGCGCATGGCCTTTCAACCCGATTCGCGCTACCTGTGGGTGGGCAATGATTCCAGCGACCCAGCCCGGAGCGGCGTCACCGTTATCGATCCCTTTTCGGGAACGCAGGCGGCTTTCATCCAAACCGGCGCCGGCCACCACGAGATCGCCTTTGCCGACGACAGCCGCTATGCCTTTGTCACGAACCAGCAGAGCGGCACCCTCACCATCATCGACATCCAGAGCCTCGCGCCGGTGAAGACCTTGCGGCTGGGCGACGGCCCTGTCAGCGTCGCCTACTCCGCCCTGAGCAAGTGCGCGCACGTGGTATGCGAGGGAGACGGCAACCTCCTGGTCGTGGATGGGCTGAGCCACGAGATTATTAGCCGGAAGACCTTCGAGCCCGGTTTCCGCGAGGTGCGGTTTGCGCCGGGAGACCGGTGGTACTTCACCGTGAACGGCAAAAATGGCCAGATCCTGGTCTTTGACGCGGCGAGTAACGAACTGCTCCATTCGACCGTGGTGGCGGGGCGCCCGGAGCATGTCAGTTTCAGCACGGAATTCGCCTATATCCGGTCCCTCGGCACGGCCGACGTGACGCTGATCCCCCTTGCCGCCCTCGGCAAGGCAGCCACCCTGGCCCCCCTCATCGTGTCCGGCGGCTCCAGGCCGCCTGCCGATTCACCCCTTCTCCCCCCCACGGCGGACCCTATCGTGGCGACGCCGGAGGGGAATTCCGTCCTCATCGCGAGCCCGGGCGACGGCGCGGTGGTCTATTACATGGAGGGAATGGGGGTTCCCATGGGGAGCTTCAAGACCTACGGTCGGCTCCCCCGTGCCGTGAACGTCATCAACCGGCAGTTGCGCCAGAACATGCCCGGCGTATTCAGTTCCCGGGTGAAGATTCCCCTGGCGGGGACCTACGACGTGGCCGTGCTGCTCGATTCACCCCGGATCGTCCAATGTTTCGAGTTCACTGCCGACGCGAATCCGGCGCTGCAGCGCCTGAAAACGGAGCGGCCGGTCGTGGTGGAATTCGTCGGCTCAGCCCTGCGGGTGGAGGCCGGTCAGGAGTCCGTGGTCAGGTTCAGGGTGACCGATCCGGTGACGCACGAGCCCGTGGCCGACCTGCGCGATCTGATCGTGGTGACCTCCCTGGTACCGACCGGAGCCTGGCGCCAGCAACTGGTGTCCCGCCCTGTCGGCAACGGCATCTACGAGGTCACGTTCACGGCGCGCAAAGCAGGAATCTATTCCTTCAATTTCGCGATTCCTTCCCTCAAGGTGAAGCTCTATCAGCTTGCCGGCATGATGCTCCATGCCGTGGAGGCGCCGGCTGAGGCGGATTCCGCCGTCCCTTCCGGTCAGAAAAAGGATTAGATCATGGGATCGAGAAGTGTCGCACAACTGCTGATCATCGGACTGATTCTCGTCTGCTGGCTGGAATCCGCCCCGGCTGCCGGCATCACCATCAAGGCGGCGGGGGAGGGGATTTATGGCATCGATGTCGCCGCGCTCGATGATATTGCGGTGGTGGATCTGGAGGTTGGCTACGATGCCCTGAGCTTCGATGCCCCCCGGATCGAGCGGGGAACCGCGCTCCCCTCCGATGTGTCGCTTATTACCAACACGGCCATTCCGGGCGAGCTCCGCATGATCCTCAAGCGTTCCCGGGCCATCACCGCCAGCGGCCGGATTGCGGTGCTGCGGTTCCAGCCGATCGGCGAGACCCCGGGCCGGCTCCTGTCGGCCCATGCCCGCCTCATCACTACCAAGGGGGTGTCCCACGCCCTGCCGGTCGGGGTCGTCAATGCCCAGCCCAAACCATCTGTCGGCCCCGGCTCCATCACGGACAAGATCTCCGGGGGCACCGGCTCCCCGTCGCCTCTCGATACGGCCGCCGGCGATATGACGCCTTCACCTGTTGCGAGCGGCGGATCCGGGTCGCGGAACACGCCCGGAGACCGGTATGCCGGCCGGGGAGGCGCAGATGCCACCGTAACCTTTGCCGATTCTTCACCGGGAGAGGCGAAACCGGCAGCGGCCCCGCCGGGTTCCCCGTCTCCGGCGGCGACCCCGGCTGTTCCCGACATGGCGTCTCAACCGGCTGAGCAGGCCGCGACGCGGGCCACGGCCGATCAGGCACGTGCGGTCCCGGCTCAGACCATTGTCTACGGCCGGGTGCTGGATCGTTTCAGGGATGCCCGGGGCGAGATCTCCGCCGCCGCCCTGGTGGCGCTCTTCACCCCGCTGGCGGGCCAAAAGGTGACGCAGCAGCCGCAGGTTGCCATCTCCGACGGTCGTACCGTCGTGACCCTGATGGTCGAACTGCCCCGAAGCTTCGAGGGGACGCCGGTCTTCGCCGTCACCAGTGCAAAGACCCTCTCGTGGGAACAGGGCGGAGAGGGGACCTGGATGGTACGGGTGCTACCCGATATCGATACCCTTGATGCCGAGTTCGTTGTCTATTTCGGGGAGAGCCTCATCCAGTACCCGCTGGTCGTGGCTCCGGCGCTGACTCGCCTGCCGGGGGGCGCACCTGCCCTGGACGAAGCCGGTTTCGCCCTGTTCCTCAAGGAGCGGGCGCGGGACGGGAAACCGCGTTTCGATCTTAATGGGGACGGGACAAGGGACTATCGCGACGATTACCTTTTTACGGCCAATTTCATCGCCCGGGGACGGCAGACGGCAGGTGCCCCTGCCCAGTCGCCCACGCGGTCTGACAACTAGTCGCTTACAGGGTGCTGCATATGAAAACGAATAGCTGGCGTATCCTTCTCATTCTCGTTTCCTGTGTCTGGCTGAGTCAGCCCCTGTCCGCCGTGGCGGCGCCTGCCACGTTCGCCTCGGCCACGGTGAAGCTTCATGATCTGGAACTGCTCGACCAGGATGGAAAGTCCCTACGCTTCCAGAGCGACGTCATCGGCGACCGGCTGGTGGCCATCACGTTCACCTACACCACCTGTACCACCATCTGCCCCATCCTCGACTCGATCTTCGTGACGCTCCAGAAAAAGCTGGGTGCCCGGATGGGAAAGGATTTCCACCTGATCACCATGAGCATCGATCCGGTCAACGACATCCCGAAGCGCCTCAAGGCCTATTCCCTGAAACTCGGCGCCCGTCCCGGCTGGACATTCCTGACCGGCAGCAAGGTGAACATGGACAAGGTGCTTGTGGGCCTCGACATGTACAGTCCGGACATTTACAACCACCCCCCCTCCATTATCGTCGGGGATGGCAAGACCGGGACCTGGCAACGGTTTTACGGTTTCCCGTCGGCCGATAAGATTCTTTCGTCCCTCACTGAGCTGCAGAAGGCGCGTCACCATTGACCCGCCGGGAGAACCACGTGAGAATCACGTTGTCAGCACCTGTCATTGCGCTTTGCCTGTTGCTTGCGGCAACATTACTGCCATGTACCGCCGCGACCGCGCCCCAGTCGCCGCAGGGAACCGCTCTCGACCGCAGGACCGATGAAGCGGCCCGCGCCTATTTTACCGACCTCAAGCTGACAACCCACGAAGGCAAGGTCGTCCGCTTCTATTCGGACATACTCAAGGACAGGGTTGTTCTGATTCATTTTTTCTACACCAATTGCAAGACCGTGGCCACGCTCCAGACCAAGGTTCTCTCGGACCTGCAGCCGCTGCTGGGTGATCGTCTCGGTAAAGATATCTTTCTGGTGTCGATCAGCGTGGACCCGGCCCGCGACACCCTTGAGCATACCCGCGCCTATGCCCGGGCGTTTGCTCCGCGCCCGGGCTGGACTTTTCTGACCGGTTCAAAGGTGAACCTGGACTGGGTAAACTACAAACTGGGCAACTACAAGGAGAACCCCGAAGAGCACGAGACATTCTTTCTCCTCGGGAACCTCAGGACCGGCCACTGGATCAAGGATAAACCGGAGGCCTCGGCGCGAACCCTGGCGGAGCACCTGATCCAACTGGCCGACGAAAAACAGGTGAAGCGATGATCGGCTGTTGGGCGAAAAGCGAACTCGTGCGCACACTATTCACAGCGCTGATGTTTCTGGCGTTCTTTGCCGGGATGCCGGCTCTGTCCCCGGCGTCGTCGGCCTCGCCCGCCCTCACTCCGGCCGAGGAGCGGGGCCGGCAGATATACTTCGAGGGAACGAGCCCGTCGGGGGTGCCGATCCTTGCCTATTTCGGCAAGGATTACCTGGAGGTGCCCGGCGAGTCGGCTACCTGCACCAGTTGCCACGGCTTCGACGGGCTCGGCCGTACCGAAAGCGGCGTCATCCCTTCCAACGTCACCTGGCAGCACCTCATGAAAAGCTACGGCCACGTCCACCCTGACGGCCGGCTCCACGGTGCGTTCACTGTGGAGAGCCTGAAGAGTTACATGCGCGACGGCCTCTACCCCGGCGGGCTGCTGGGCGATCCGGCCATGCCGGTGTACGAGCTCGCAGAGCAGGACATGGACGATCTCATCGCCTACATGAAACGGTTGGGCGTCCATCCCGACCCGGGCGTCAGCCCCACTGCCGTGCGAGTGGGGGTTCTCATCCCCTCGGATGGGCCCTCGGCCCAACTCGGCGAAATCCTCAGCGCCACGGTCCGGGCTTCCTTTGCCGACATCGGGGCGCGCGGCGGCATCTACGGCAGGCGCCCCGAACTGATTGTCGAGAAGGTTGCTCCCGGCCAGGACCTGAGGGCTGTCTTGCGCCGACTGCTGGAGGATCGGCAGGTCTTCGCCCTCTTGAACACCGTCACCCCCGGCCAGGAACGTGAACTGGAAACCCTGGCGGAGGAGTTCCGGGTCCCTCTCATCACCCCCTTTGCCCCAACCCATACGGATGACCAGCAACTGCGCCGTTACCGGTTCCACCTCCACGGAGGAGTGCGGGAGCAGGCTCTCGGCCTGGCCGCATTCGCCCATAAAAAACTCGATGCCGAAGACCCGCGGGTCGCCATCGTCTATCCCGCGCGGGAAGAGATCGAAGAGACCGCGGCCTCCGTCGAAGAAGCCTGCCGCGCCGGCGGATGGCAGCGTGTGGTCAGGGTATCCCATGTACCCGGCGGGTTTGATGCGGCGTCAACTGTGGTCCGGCTGCAGGCCGGGCAGGTGGGGATGGTGATCTTCCTGGGTGCGGAAGGGGAGGCGGATGCCTTTTTCCGGGAGGCCGACGCGCGGAAGTTCCTTCCGTCCTTTTTGATGCCCGGCTTTCTGCTGGGCAAGGGGATGTCTCGGGTGCCGCCGTCATTCGCGGGAAAGGTGTGGCTGGCGTTTCCCGCCCTGCCCGAGGACCGGAAAGAGTGGGGCCTGGCTGAATTCAGAGAGGTAACGGGGCGACAGGGCGTGGCAGCCACCAATCCGTCCGTCCAACTGACGGCTTTCACGGGCACCAAGCTGTTCCTTGAGGGATTGCGGCGCTCGGGTCGCGATCTCAGCAGGGAACGGTTTGTGGAGTCCCTGGAAGGGGTGTTCGAGTACGACACCGGTCTGGCCCAGCCTCTAACCTACACCAAGAATCGCCGCATCGGCACCCTGGGGACCCATGTGGTGACGGTGGATCCGCTCAAGGCTGACACGGAGGGATTTATCTCGCCCAAGGGATGGATCGCCGTGGAGTAGCAGCCACGGGCGGGTACGAAAATTGATGCTTGTCCTTCATAAGTCTGCCCTGTATTGTTATGACTAACTGATTCCTCCGAGGTGACCCGGCATGAAGACCCGTCTGGCTCTGCTGCTTACCCTGGTGCTCGCTGTCGGTACGGCTGTAACGGCAGGGGCGGGAAAAGCCGAGCAGTTGAAGATCGCCCCCCGCGACAAATGTCCGGTCTGCGGCATGTTCGTCGCCAAATTTCCTGCGTTCGCGGCCCGGATCACCTACCGCGACGGTTCCTACGCCGTGTTCGACGGCGCCAAGGACATGTTCACCTACTATCTCAATCTGAAAAAATATGCCCCCGGCAAGTCTGCCGGACAGATTGCCTCAGTCCTGGTGACCGATTATTACGGACTCAGCCCCATTGACGGCATGAGCGCCCATTACGTGATCGGCAGTGACGTGCTCGGGCCCATGGGGCACGAACTGATTCCATTCGCCCGCGCGGCCGATGCGGAGGAGTTCAGGAAGGATCACCGGGGGACGCGGATCGTCCGGTTCCGGGATGTGAACGCCGCCCTCATCGCCGGCCTGGACTGACCGTCGTGACGGTGCGCAAGTCCACGGTCTTCATCGCCTTTGTCGCGGCGGAGCTGCTGGTGCTGATTGCCATTGTCGCCCACGCCCTTGTCGTCGGCGGCAGGGAATCCCGCCTCGCCGAGCAGCGTGCCATGGTGAAGCGCCTCTCCCTCACTGACCTGGCGCTGTTCACTGATGCACGTTATACCCGGCATCCGTCCATGGCAGACCTCCACAGTCCGTTCCAGGATTACCCGCTTTCGTTCGAACATTTTCCCTCCGGCTCCCTCATGGCGCCGCCTCCCCACGTGAGGACCTATGGCCGGCATTGAAAAATACCGGAGCATCATCGATTTCACCCTGTCTTCATTGCTGCGGCGCAAGGGCAAGAACAGCGCCCTGCTCTTCGTCTACACCCTGGTGGTGTTTCTCCTGGCGTCGCTCATGCTCTACACCCAGGCCCTGCGCCGTGAGGCGGCGGCGGTCCTGGCCGATGCCCCTGAACTGGTGGTCCAGCGGATCATGGCGGGCCGGCACGACCTGATTCCGATTGACTACAGCGAGAAAATCAAGGAGATCCGAGGGGTTCGCTCTGTGCGTGCGCGGTTGTGGGGGTACTACTACGATCCGCTCTTCGGCGCCAACTATACCCTGATGGTCCCGGAGCAGTTCACCTGGGAGGCGGGAAGCGTGGCGGTGGGGAACGGTCTGACCCGCAGCAGCATGGCGGCGAAAGACAATATCATGCCCTTCTATGATCACACGGGAACCCTGGTGACCTTTACGGTGGCCGAGGTGCTGCCGGCCGCGACGGAGATGGTTTCGGCGGACCTGGTGCTCATGGGGACGGACGATTTCCGTACACTCTTCGGCGTGCCGCAGGGCATGGCAACCGACCTGGTGGTGGAGGTCGCCAATCCCGTGGAAGTCCCCACCATCGCCGGCAAGATCGTAAAACTCCTCCCCGATACCCGCCCCATTTCCCGGGACGAGATTCTACGCACCTACGACGCGGTCTTTAACTGGCGAAGCGGGATCATGCTGGCTGTTCTCTGCGGCGCGCTCCTCTCCTTTTTTATTTTCGCCTGGGACAAGGCCACCGGCCTGTCCGCCGAGGAGCGAAAGGAGATCGGCATTCTCAAGGCGGTGGGATGGGATACCGGCGACGTGCTGGTAATGAAATTCGGTGAAGGGGCGATCATCTCGCTCACGGCATTTCTCGTGGGGGGAACCCTGGCCTACGGGCACATCTTCTTCACCTCGGCCGCCCTGTTCGGGCCGGTGCTCAAGGGGTGGTCGGTGCTCTATCCGTCGTTCCGGCTCGTTCCGCACGTCGACTTCGGACAACTGGCAGTGCTCTTCTTCCTGGTGGTGGTCCCCTATACCGTGGCGACCATCGTTCCCGCATGGCGGGCGGCCACCGTGGATCCCGATTCGGTCATGAGAGGGTAGCGTGATATCCCTGCACGATGTGAGCAAGATCTTTAACAGCGGTAAAGCCAACGAATACGCGGCGCTCCGGGGCATTACCGTTGATATCGCTCCCTGTCGCGTGACGGTCCTGAAAGGGCCCAGCGGTTCGGGCAAGACCACTCTGCTCAGTATCCTCGGCGGGATGGCGCGTCCCACGACCGGCCGGATCGTCCTGTTCGATCGCGAGATCACCAGTCTGCCCGAGCGATTTCTGAGCGATATCAGGCGCCGTACCTTCGGGTTTATCTTCCAGCAGTTCAACCTGATCCGCGGCATCAGTCTGCTGGAAAACGTCATGATCCCCGCCTACCCCATGGGAGAGCGCCATGGGCTACTCAAGGCGAGGGCCATGGCCACCCTGGAGGCATACGGCCTTGCCGGCAGAGCCGCCACCCGGGTGGAGCTCCTCTCGGGGGGGGAAATGCAGCGCGCCGCCATCGCCCGGGCCCTGATCAACGACCCGCCCGTGATCATCGCGGACGAGCCCACAGCGCACCTGGACACGAAGCTCTCCGGCGAATTCCTTGATCATATGACCCGCCTCAAGGATGAGGGGAAGACCATTGTCATGGCGAGCCATGATCCACTGGTAATCGACGCGGGGCTGGTCGACCGGATCGTGGCGATCCGCGACGGACGGCTGGCCGACGGGGCGGCCCCGTGATCCTTCACCCGGCCGTCATCGCCCTGTTCGTCGGTTCGCTCCTGACCAGCGGCATGCTCGTGGCGACGGCGTTCTTCGCGGTTAAGATCCTGCGCCACTGGGACCTTGCCAGCGGCAGTGAACGGCAGCTTTCGTTCGAGCGCCGTACCTACCTCCTTGCCACAATCATGACCTGCTGCTGCGTGTTCCAACTCCTGTCCCTGTTTCTCTTCATTCACGTGGCCGACAGCCTGAGCACGCTCTTCCCCGGAGCCATGTGCGCGGCAGGGACCCTCAACCTGAATCGTTTCGGGTACCCCACGCTGGTCCTTAAAATAACCACCTTTCTGCTGGCCGGCTTCTGGCTCATCCTCAATCATGCGGACAACCAGGGATATGATTATCCCCTCATCCGGATCAAGTACTCGCTGCTGTTGGTGATAACGCCGCTGCTGCTGGCCGAGACCGGACTGCAGGGGGGGTATTTTCTCTCCTTGCAGCCCCGGGTGATCACGTCTTGCTGCGGCAGCCTGTTCGGCGGGGAGTCGAGCGGCATGGTTCCAACCCTGACTACCCTGGGGGATGTTCCGGCGCTCGCCACGTTGGGAGGAGTCTTAACGCTCACCCTGATCTGCGGGGGGATCTACCTGTGGCTGGGAAGGCTGGGGTATCTGTTTGCCGCGTTATCCGCCGCAACCTTTGCCGTCGGGGTCGTGGGGCTGCTCTCGGTGATCCCGGTCTACATTTATGCCCTTCCCACCCACCACTGTCCATTCTGCATGCTGCACCGCGAATACGGGCATGTGGGCTATCTTCTCTACGCGACCCTGCTCGGTGGTGGGGTGGCGGGGGTGGGCATGGGAGGACTCCAGCCCTTCGGGCGGGTGGCGAGCCTGGCATCGTCGCTTCCCATGCTCCAGCGCCGTCTGGTCCTTTTCGCCATGCTCTGCTACGGGCTGTTCGGCGGGATCGCGGCCTGGCAGGTGATGGTTTCCGAGTTGCGGCTCGGTTAGCGGACAGACCTTCAGGCAATGAAAAAAGCCCGGATCGCTCCGGGCTTTTTTCATTGCCTGGCGGGACACAGGCGCTACTTCGCTTTGGGGAGTTCCAGTTTCGGTTCCTGCGCCCTGCGGAACAGCAGGAAGGTTCGGCCGAGGACCTGGGCCACATCGGCGCCGCAGGCCGAGGCCAGTTCTTCGGCGGCTTCGTGACGGTCCAGGAGGCAGCTTTCCAGGATCTTGACCTTGATCAGCTCGTGGTGCTCAAGGGCCTCGTCGGTCTCTTTGACAAGGGCCTCGCTGATCTCGCCTTTGCCGATGGTGATGACCGGAGCAAGGGAATGTCCCAGGCCCCGGAGGTGTCGTTTCTGTTTGCCGGTCAGCATGCGTACGGATCCTTTTCGTAGGGAGAATGCAGATGGTATAGCACGAAAAGGGGAGCGGCACAACCGCCCCCATGCCCCGTCACTCGCAGACCGGTTCCACTGTCTCCAGATAGCGGGCGAGCAGGTTGATGAAGTACGCGACCGCCGGCCACCGGCCCTGGGTCGCAGCCCGTTCCATCCGCTCGCCGATGGCGCTCACGGTATCGAAGCCGAACGAGCTCCCCGCTCCCTTGAGGTTGTGGGCTATCTTCCGGATGAGGGACGAATCCCCATGCGCGAGTGCGTCATGGAGCGATGCCACGTCCTGCCGGCGGTGGGCGATGAACACCGGCACGATGTCGATGAGCTCGGGGTCTATCCTGACCCGGTACGTTTTTAAGGCTCGTTCTGCCATGGCGTCTCCCGGTCACTGTCGCGCCAGTTCTGCCACCGTGCGCAGCAGGGTGTCCTTTCTGATCGGCTTCGAGAGATGGCTCGTGCATCCCGCTTCGATGGTTTTCAGGGAATCGCTCTTTTCGGCGCATGCGGTGAGTGCCACCACCGGCACCGGCGCGCGCCCCTGTTCGCGTTCCCATTCCCGCAGGGTGCGGGTGGCGGTGTAGCCGTCCATCACCGGCATCTGGATATCCATCAGCACCAGGTCGAAGTCTTCGGCCATGAACATGTCCAGCGCTTCCCGGCCATTGGCGGCACTGCGAACCTGGTGGGAGGCCCCCCGCAGGAAGGCGGCGATCAGCATCCGGATGTCCTCCGCATCCTCGGCCACCAGTATCCGCAGTGGTGGGGCGGATTCCGATGCCTTTTCCTGCCCGTCGGCGGATGCCTGCCGGCCGCCGGTAATGGTGAGGCAGAAGGGGATCGTCACAATGAAGCGACTCCCCCTGCCTTCGGAGCTCTCCACGCTGATGTCGCCGTCCATGGCCTCGATGAGCCCCTTGGCGATGGCAAGTCCGAGGCCGGTTCCGCCGAAGCGCTTCGGTGTCTCGGGGGAGCCCTGGTCATAGCTTTCGAAAATGCCGCCCAGCCTGTCGACCGGGATGCCGATGCCCGTATCTTCGATGACAAAGCGTATCATTGCCGACGACGAAGCCGTCAGCGGGACGGGTATCCTCTCGACACGGATCGTTACCGTCCCCTCCGGGGTGAACTTTATCGCATTGCCGGCCAGATTGACGATCACCTGCTGAACCCGCGCCGGGTCGCCCAGAATGCGCGGCGGGACGTCCGGCGAAACATGCCACGAAAGCTCCAGCCCCTTGCGCTGTGCCTGCCAGAGAAGCTGTGTCCCCGTGGCCGCTACAAGCCCGGCCAGGTCGAAGGGAAGGCTCTCCAGCCGTAAATGGCCGGCTTCCAGGAGTGACGTGTCCAGAATGTCGTTCACGAGGCAGAGGAGGAGATCATTGGCGTGCTGGAACCCGTCCAGGTAGTGGCGCTGGGTTTCGTCGAGGCGGGTCTGGCGAAAGAGATCGATGGCCCCGGAGATCAACTGGAGCTGCGATCGGATCTCGTGGCTGGCATGGGCTAGAAGCTCACTTTTGGCCGTGGTGGCCGCGTCTGCCGCTGCCGCGGCGGCTCGAAGCTCCTGCTGTGCGGCCCGGAGCCGTTCGTTCTCGCCCAGAAGCTCGGTCAACTGTACCTCAAGTTCCCTGATCCGGTTTCGTTCCGTGGACGATACGAAGCCCTGCCGGCTGTCTGAGCCGGTGTCGGTGGTCTGGTGCTGGCCGGAAGCGGGTAGAGACGTCATGGTGAGTTGTATCTGGTTCCGTGAGCTGATGTTACTTTGATGAAATTACATTAAGTGTATATCACAGTTGCCAGGGGGCGGCAAAGGGAAAAGTTTGGTTTTGTTAATATGAAAGTGCCGTAAACCTTCCATGGAGAAAATACCTTTACAACAGAGTTGGATATCCATTATCCTTCATCGGTTACACTCAGAAGAGACAGGTGTTTATGAAGATTGAGACTATCAGGAATTTTTCGATTATCGCCCACATTGACCATGGCAAATCCACCCTTGCGGACCGGCTGCTGGAGTATACCGGCGCCCTCACGGAACGGGAGATGCAGAACCAGTTCCTGGACAAGATGGACCTGGAACGGGAGAGGGGTATCACCATCAAGGCCCAGACGGTGCGGCTTACCTACCGGGCTGACGACGGCAACGACTACATCCTGAACCTCATCGACACCCCGGGCCATGTGGATTTCACCTACGAGGTCTCCCGGTCCCTGGCCGCCTGCGAAGGTGCCCTGCTGGTGGTGGACGCCTCCCAGGGGGTCGAGGCCCAGACCCTTGCCAACGTCTATCTCGCCATCGACAATAACCTTGAGGTCTTCCCGGTCCTCAACAAGATCGACCTGCCCGCGGCCGAGCCGGAGCGGGTGAAGCACGAGATCGAGGAGATCATCGGACTCGATGCCCATGACGCGGTCATGGCCAGCGCCAAGGAGGGGATCGGCACCCGGGAGATCCTGGAGGAGATCGTCAAGAAGATCCCGCCTCCGGAAGGAGATCCGGCTGCTCCGCTCAAGGCTCTGCTCTTCGATTCGTGGTACGACCAGTACCAGGGCGTGATCATCCTTGTCCGGGTCATCGACGGCACCGTGAAGAAGGGGGACAAGATCCAGCTTGTCTCCACCGGCCGTAGTTACGAAGCCCTGAAGGTCGGCGTCTTCGCCCCGGTGATGCGCGAAGTGCCCCAGCTGGCGGCAGGGGAGGTCGGTTTCCTCATCGCCGGCATCAAGGATGTGGCCGACGCCAAGATCGGTGATACCGTCACCCACACCCTCAAGCCTTGTGTAACGCCTCTTGGCGGTTTCAAGGAAGTGAAGCCCATGGTCTTCTCGGGGCTCTATCCCATCGACACCGCCCAGTACGAGCAACTGCGCGACGCCCTGGCCAAGCTCAAGCTGAACGACTCTTCCTTCTCGTTCGAGCCGGAGACCTCCCTGGCCCTCGGCTTCGGGTTCCGCTGCGGCTTCCTGGGTCTGCTCCACATGGAGATCATCCAGGAGCGCCTGGAGCGGGAGTTCAATCTCGATCTGATCACTACCGCCCCCACGGTTGTGTACAAGGTCCACCGGATCAAAGGGGACGTGATCACCATCGAGAGCGCCAACCAGTTGCCGCCGCTCCAGGAAGTCGACTACATCGAGGAGCCCTTCATCCTCGCTTCCATCCACACGCCCAACGAGTTCGTGGGGGGCATTCTCTCCCTGTGCGAGGAGAAGCGAGGCGTCCAGCGCGAGATCAAGTACCTCACCCCCACGCGGGTGATGATCATCTATGAGCTCCCCCTCAACGAGGTGGTGCTCGACTTTTATGACCGGTTGAAATCAATCACCAAGGGGTATGCCTCCCTGGATTACGAACACCTGGACTACCGCCGCAGCGATCTGGTGCGGATGAACATCCTCATCAACGGCGAGGCCGTTGACGCGCTCTCCCTCATCATCCACCGGGACAAGGCCTACTACCGGGGCCGTGACCTGGTCTCCAAGATGAAGGAGCTGATCCCGCGTCAGATGTTCGAGGTGGTCATTCAGGCGGCCATCGGCACCAAGGTCATCGCCCGCGAGACGGTGAAGGCCCTGCGCAAGGACGTGCTCGCCAAGTGCTACGGCGGAGACATCAGCCGCAAGCGCAAGCTTCTGGAAAAGCAGAAGGAAGGAAAGAAGCGGATGAAAAACGTGGGGAACGTCGAACTCCCCCAGGAAGCATTTCTCGCCATCCTCAAGGTGGAAGAGAAGTAGTTACCCTTTCCGAAAGGAACATCAATGGACTACAAGGAAACCCAGTACGGCCAGTCAACCCCGTCGGAGCAGGCTGCCGGGCCGGTCAAGAAAAAGCACATTGTCCGGGAATACGCCGAGTCGATCATTATCGCCGTCATTTTGGCCCTCATTATCCGGACTTTCGTGGTCCAGGCATTCAAGATTCCCTCCGGCTCCATGGAGGACACGCTTGCCATCGGCGATCATATCCTTGTCAGCAAATTCATCTACGGCACCAAGATACCCTTTGTGGACGGCCGCTATCTGAAGATCCGCGACCCGAAGCGGGGTGACGTGATCGTCTTCGAATACCCCGAAGACCCCAGCAAGGATTTCATCAAGCGGGTAATCGGTCTGCCGGGCGATACGATTCAAGTTGTGCAGAAGCAAGTCTTCATCAACGGCAAGCCGTTCTCGGTTCCCCAGGAGGTCCACAAGGAAAAGGACGTAATCCCCGCGGCCCAGAATCCCCGCGACAATTTCGGACCGGTCACCGTGCCGGAGAACAGTTATTTCGTAATGGGCGACAACCGGGACCGTTCCTACGACAGCCGATTCTGGGGCTTTGTCAAGAACAGCCAGATCAAGGGACTCGCCTTCATCAAGTACTGGTCCTGGGACCGGGAGAAGTTCCGCGTGCGCTGGGGAAGCATCGGCGACATCATCAAATAGCCGCGTTGTTCGTGATGGAACTGTTCAGAGGGGCCCTCCTGCCGGAGGGCCTTTTCTGTGCCACAGGGGGGCGCCGCTGTCGTCTGGCATGGGGGATCACTGAGATGCCCGCCGGTTAGTACGCATAATCCCCGCCGACCCCATCGGAAATGGTTGTTCTTTCCGTGCGGGCGCCTATCCGTGCCAAGTGGCGGAAGAGGGAGCATCCGCCGCGCAGGGGAAGGAATTCTTTGTCCAGGGCGACAAAACAATCTTGACTCCCAGGTGGGCCAGGTGATAAATTCGTCAAGATTTTTCTCGTCCCTTTTAATTTAGCCCCGTGAGGTTAGCAAAGGTGATGAAGATAGTGTCGCATTATGGTCACTACTCCACGAGCCTTTCCGCCTATAGTCCGCGGGAGGGCTTTTTTTGTGGCATGCGAGCGGCCGGTGAACCGGCGAAAGGGGGAGCACGGTGGCAGACGGAACGGTGATTCTTGACACGGCTGGGGTGAAACGGGCGCTGACCCGCATCGCTCACGAAATCCTGGAACGGAACAAGGGGGTCGACGACCTGGTGCTGGTGGGCATCAGGACCGGCGGCGTCCATCTGGCGCGGGAGATCGCCGCGCGGCTCGAAGAGATAGAGGGGGCGACCGTGCCGGTGGGCGAGGTGGATATCACCCTTTACCGCGACGACTTCAAGGGGCATGTCCCCCATCTGCCGGTGGGCAGGACCGACATTCCCTTCTCCCTCCAAACCAAGAGGGTGGTTCTGGTGGACGACGTCCTCTTTACCGGCCGCACCATTCGTGCCGCCATGGACGCCATCATGGACCACGGTCGCCCCGCCTGCATCCAACTGGCCGTCCTCGTGGACCGCGGGCACCGTGAACTGCCGATCCGGGCCGATTTCGTGGGCCGCAACGTACCCACGAGCCTCAGGGAGAAGATCGCGGTCCTGTTCGACGCAGCCAGCCGACCCACTGATGTTGTGCTGGAGAAGTGAACAGGGACGAGACGCAGCGAACAACTACCATTACCTGCCCGCGACGCGGGCAAACGGGGGGAACGATGGGGTTCAAGCATAAGGATATCATCGGGTTGCAGGACCTGACCCGGGAGGAAATTCAGCTCCTCCTCGACACGGCCGACAACATGAAGGAGATCAACTCCCGCGACATCAAGAAGGTGCCGACTCTGCGCGGCAAGACCGTGGTGAACGTCTTCTACGAGGCCTCCACCCGGACCCGGACCTCCTTCGAGATTGCGGCCAAGCGCCTTTCAGCCGATACGATCAATATCTCGGCCTCCACCAGTTCCGTGACCAAGGGAGAGACCCTTTCCGATACGGCCCGGAACATTCTGGCCATGAAGCCCGATATCATCGTCATGCGCCACGCCGCTTCGGGCGCTCACCACTATCTGGCCCAGCGGGTCTCCTGCTCGGTCATCAATGCCGGCGACGGCGCCCACGAGCACCCCTCCCAGGGGCTTCTGGACATGCTGACCATGCGTCAGAAGTTCGGAACCCTCGAAGGACTCACGGTGGCCATCGTGGGTGACATCACCCACAGCCGGGTGGCCCGCTCCGACATCTTCGGCCTCACTAAAATGGGGGCGCATGTCCGTCTCGCCGGCCCGCCGACCATGATGCCCCCGGGCATCGAGCGTCTCGGCAACGTGACCGTCTGCAGTGACATGCGTGAGGCCATCGAGGGGGTCGATGTGGTGATGATGCTCCGCATCCAGCTTGAGCGCCAGGGCAAGACCCTGCTGCCCACCCTGCGCGAGTATGCCCGCTACTACGGCCTCAATCCCCAGAACCTGAAGCTGGCCAAGCCCGGCGCCATGGTCATGCACCCGGGCCCCATCAACCGGGGGGTGGAGCTTTCCTCCTACGTGGCGGACAGCGACCAGTCCGCGATCCTCACCCAGGTCGAGAACGGCGTGGCCGTGAGGATGGCGATGCTCTACCACGTGAGCGGTGGTGAACTGGCCGCCGAGTGAGCCGGCTGTTCGGGATACTTTAACAAACCGAGATTCGTGAGGGGTGATGATATGAATCTACTGATAAAAGGTGGGAGGGTGATCGACCCGTCCCAGGGAATTGACGAAGTGCTGGATATCCTCGTGGAGAATGGCGCGGTCAAGGAGCTCGGCAAGGGACTCGCGGCTCCGGCCGGGGCCGGGGTCGTGGACGCCGCCGGCCTGATCGTCACGCCGGGCCTCATTGACATGCACGTGCACCTGCGGGACCCGGGGCTCGAGTATAAGGAAGACATCGTGACCGGCACCAGGGCGGCAGCGGCCGGCGGCTTCACGTCGGTCGCCTGCATGCCCAACACCAAGCCGGTGAACGACAACAAGGCCGTGACCAGCTACATCGTCGCCAAGGCCAAGGCCGAGGGTCTCGTCAACGTCTTCCCCGTGGGGTCCATTACCCAGGGGAGCAAGGGGGAGGCGCTGGCTGAGATGGGGGACTTGAAGGAAGCAGGCTGCGTGGCGGTTTCCGACGACGGCCGGCCCGTGACCAGCTCCGAGCTCATGCGCCGGGCACTGGAGTACGCCAAGGGGATGGGGATCATGGTCATCTCCCACGCCGAGGATCTCTCCCTTGTGGGCGAGGGGGTCATGAACGAGGGCTTCGTCTCCACGGAGCTGGGGCTCAAGGGAATTCCCTGGGCCGCCGAAGACGCCGCAACGGCCCGCGAGGTCTACCTGGCCGAGTTCACCAACTCGCCGCTCCACATCGCCCACGTCTCCACCAGGGGGTCCTTGCGGATCATCCGCAACGCCAAGGCCCGCGGCGTGAAGGTTACCTGCGAGACCGCGCCCCACTACTTCAGCCTCACCGACGATGCAGTGCGCGGCTACAACACCAACGCCAAGATGAATCCGCCGCTCCGTACGGCCGATGACGTGGCCGCGATCAAGGAGGCCCTGAAGGACGGCACCATCGACGCCATCGCCACCGATCACGCCCCGCACCATCTGGACGAGAAGGATGTAGAGTTCAACGTGGCCCTGAACGGCATCATCGGTCTGGAAACCTCCTTGCCGCTGTCGCTGAAGCTGGTGGAGGAAGGGGTGTTGACCCTGCCGGCACTGGTTGAGAAGATGGCGTGCAACCCGGCCGCGATTCTCGGCATTGACCGGGGCACGCTCCGGCAAGGGGCGGTTGCCGACATCACGGTCATTGATCCGGCGGCCGTCTGGACGGTGGAGGCCGGTGCGCTCGCCAGCAAGTCCAAGAACTCACCCTTCCTCGGATGGGAGATGAAAGGCGCCGCGGCATACACCATCGTCGGCGGCACAGTGGTCTACAGCAGAGGATGAAATCCGGGCGCGCCGCTTGCCGCGCCCGTTGAAGAGCGGAACCGGGCGTGGCAAGCAGCGCCCTTACGCACAATACACAGGAGCATGTTCATGAAAGCAGTCCTAGCGCTCGCCGATGGGCGCGTCTTTGAAGGGAAATCATTCGGTGCCACCGGCGAGGCCGTCGGCGAGGTGGTCTTCAACACCGCCATGACCGGCTACCAGGAGGTCCTGACCGATCCTTCCTACCGGGGGCAGATGGTCACCATGACCTATACCCAGATCGGCAACACCGGCATCAACCCGGAGGACATCGAGAGCAAGCAGCTCTACCTGTCGGGCTTCATCGTCAAGGAGTACCATGACTGCCACTCCAACTGGCGCGCCACCATGAGCCTCGACGCCTATCTCAAGGAGAACGGGGTGGTCGGCATCCAGGGGATCGATACCCGGGCCCTTACCCGGCACCTGCGGGACAAGGGAGCCCAGAACGGTGTCATCTCCACCGTGGATTCGGACCACGAGAGCCTGGTGAAAAAGGCCCGTGCCGTGCCGAGCATGGCCGGCCTCGACTTGGCGACCGGCGTCTCCTGCGACAAGCCCTACCACTGGACCGAGAAGCTCTGGGACCTGGAGGCCGGGTACACCGCCGCAACACCCGACGAGTTGAAGTACAAGGTGGTGGCCTACGATTTCGGCATCAAGTACAACATCCTCCGCTGCCTGGTGTCGGCCGGCTGCGACGTGACCGTGGTGCCCGCCACGTTCCCGGCCGAGGAGGCTCTGGCCATGAACCCTGACGGCATCTTCCTCAGCAACGGCCCCGGAGACCCGGAGCCCATGACCGCCGTCATCGAGAACATCAGGAAGTTCGTGGGCAAGAAGCCCATCTTCGGCATCTGCCTCGGTCACCAGCTCCTGGGCCTGGCCCTGGGGGGGCAGACCATGAAGCTCAAGTTCGGCAACCACGGCTCCAACCTGCCGGTCATGGACCTGGACACCCGCAGGGTGGAGATCACCGCCCAGAACCACGGCTTCTCGGTGGATATCGTTTCGCTCGGCCACGCCTGCGAGTTGGCCCACGAGAACCTGAACGACCAGACCGTCGAGGGGATGAAGCACAAGGAACTCCCTATCTTTTCGGTCCAGCACCACCCCGAGGCATCGCCCGGCCCCCACGATTCCCACTACCTGTTCGGGCGCTTTGTGGAGCTGATGGAGAAGGAAAAGGCGTAGGGGCGAATCTGGTTTCGCCCACGAGCGAGGGCGATCACAAGGATCGTCCCTACGAAACCATGCGGTATATTGATCTTTATCAATCAGGCGAATTATTGCAGCGGGTCAGGGAGGCCTATGCCCGGCTCCGCTCCTGCGACCTCTGCCCCCTTGACTGTGGGGTGAACCGGCTGGCCGGGGAGACCGGCTCATGCCGGGCAGGGTGGCGGCCCCGGATCGCCTCGGCCAATGCCCACCACGGCGAAGAGCCCCCCATCTCCGGGACAAAGGGATCGGGGACGATCTTTCTCTCCTGGTGCAGCCTCCACTGCCGGTTCTGTCAGAACTTTCCCATCAGCCAGCAGGGTAACGGGACCGACCTGACCACGCAGGATCTGGCTGATCGGATGCTCGGGCTGCAGAAGCGCGGGGTGCACAACATCAACTTCGTCACGCCGACCCACTTCCTGCCGCAGATACTGGCGGCGCTCTGGCTGGCGATTCCCCGCGGATTCCGGCTTCCGATCGTCTGGAATTCCAGCGGCTACGAGAAGGTGGACGCCCTTCGCCTTCTGGACGGCATCGTGGACATCTATCTGCCGGACATGAAGTATGCGGCGGGCGAGCCGGCGGTCCGTTTCTCCTCGGCCCCCGGTTATCGGGAGGCGAATCGATTGGCGGTGGCCGAGATGCTCCGCCAGGTGGGTCACCTGGAGTTGGACGATGCCGGGATTGCGATACGGGGGCTCATCATCCGCCACCTGGTCTTGCCTGAAGGGGCAGCCGGCAGTGGCGAGACGCTCCGCTGGATCGCCGAAAACCTGGGAACCGAGACCCACATCGCCCTGATGAACCAGTTCTTCCCGGCCCACCGGGCCGTTGAGACGCCGGGGATACACCGCAAGGTCACCGGCGAGGAGTACGACGAGGCGGTGGAGGCTCTGGAGGAGGCCGGCCTGGAAAACGGCTGGGTGCAGGATTAGTATGAGAACGATCGTATTGCTGGCGCTGTCCAACGTGTTCATGACTTTTGCCTGGTATGCGCACCTGAAGAACCTGAAGGCAGCCCCCTGGTACATCGCCGTTGCGGTAAGCTGGGGGATCGCCTTCTTCGAGTACCTGATCCAGGTGCCGGCTAACCGGATGGGCTACGGTACCTTCAGCCTGGGGCAGCTCAAGATCATGCAGGAGGTCATCACGCTTGCGGTCTTCGTCCCCTTTGCGGTCTACTACATGGGCCAGCCTCTTAAGCTGGACTACCTTTGGGCCGGATGCTGTCTGGCCGGAGCGGTGTTCTTCATCTTTCGCGCTTAGATCCATTCGTTAACAACGATACAGTCAACAAGGAGTTGCAATGCCTAAACGTACCGACATCAAAAAGATCCTCATCATCGGCGCCGGCCCCATCGTCATTGGCCAGGCGTGCGAGTTCGACTACTCCGGCACCCAGGCGTGCAAGGCGCTGAAGGAGGAGGGATTCGAGGTGGTTCTGCTCAACAGCAATCCGGCCACCATCATGACCGATCCCGATTTTGCCGACCGGACCTACGTGGAGCCGGTGACCCCGGAGGTGCTGGCCAAGATCATCGAGAAGGAACGTCCCGATGCTGTGCTGCCGACCCTCGGTGGTCAGACGGCCCTGAACACCGCCGTGGCCGTGGCCGAGAACGGCACCCTGGAAAAATTCGGCGTGGAACTGATCGGCGCCAAGCTTCCGGCCATCAAAAAGGCCGAGGACCGGACCCTCTTCAAGGAGGCCATGGAGAAGATCGGCCTTTCGGTGCCCCGCTCGGGCCTTGCCCACAACTACAGCGAGGCCATGACGGTGGTCAAGACCGTCGGCTTCCCCGCCATCATCCGCCCCTCTTTCACCCTGGGCGGCACCGGCGGCGGCATCGCCTACAACATGGAAGAGTACGAGAAGATGGCCATGGCGGGCATCGACGCCTCTCCCACCGACGAGATCCTGGTGGAGGAGTCGGTCATCGGCTGGAAAGAGTACGAGCTTGAGGTGATGCGCGACACGGCCGACAACGTGGTTATCATCTGCTCCATCGAGAACTTCGATCCCATGGGGGTCCACACGGGCGATTCCATCACCGTTGCCCCGGCCCAGACCCTCACCGACAAGGAGTACCAGATCCTCCGGGACGCGGCCCTCAAGATCATTCGGGAAATCGGCGTCGACACCGGCGGCTCCAATATCCAGTTCGGCATCAACCCCCGCAACGGCCGGTTGGTAGTCATTGAGATGAACCCGCGGGTTTCCCGCTCCTCGGCCCTGGCCTCCAAGGCCACCGGCTTCCCCATCGCCAAGATCGCGGCCAAGCTGGCCGTGGGTTACACTCTGGACGAGATCCGCAACGACATCACCCGCGAGACCCCGGCCTGCTTCGAGCCGACCATCGACTACGTGGTGACCAAGATTCCGCGTTTTACCTTTGAGAAGTTCCCGGCAGCGGATGCGACGCTGACCACCCAGATGAAATCGGTGGGCGAGGTTATGGCCATCGGCCGAACCTTCAAGGAGTCATTCCAGAAGGCGCTCCGCTCCCTGGAGATCGGCTCGGCCGGCTTCGAGTCGCGCATCTTCACCAACGGCGATACCCGTCGGGCCCTGGCCCCCAATGAGCAGCAGCAGCTCCAGGACAAGCTCCGGGTGCCCAACTGGGAGCGGCTCTGGTACCTGGGGGACGCCTTCCGGTGCGGCATGAGCATCGACGAGGTCTTCCAGCTCACCGCCATTGATCCGTGGTTCCTCCACAACATCAAGCAGATCATTGAGAAAGAGGAGGAGCTGAGAAAGGTTGATGTGACCGCCGCAGCCCCGGACAATCTGCGAGCCATTGTGCGCGAGGCCAAGCAGTACGGCTTCTCCGACCGGATGCTCGGTCGCCTCTGGGGAAAGAGCGATGAGGAGATTCGCCGGTTGCGGCTTTCCCTCGGCATCAAGCCCGTGTTCAAAAGGGTCGATACCTGTGCGGCCGAGTTCGTGGCCTACACCCCGTATCTCTACTCCACCTATGAGGACGAGTGCGAGGCGGAGGTGACCGACCGGAAAAAGATCATGATTCTCGGCGGCGGACCCAACCGGATCGGCCAGGGGATCGAGTTCGACTACTGCTGCGTCCACGGGGTCTTCGCGCTGGCCGAGGACGGCTACGAGACCATTATGGTCAACTGCAACCCGGAAACGGTTTCCACCGACTACGACACCTCCGACCGCCTCTACTTCGAACCCCTCACCTATGAGGATGTTCTCTCCATCGTCGAGTTGGAGAAGCCCGAGGGAGTCATCGTCCAGTTCGGCGGCCAGACCCCGCTCAAGCTGGCCGTGGCCCTGGAGAAGGCCGGGGTCCCCATCATCGGCACCTCGCCGGATGCCATCGACCGGGCCGAGGACCGGGAGCGCTTCCAGGAGATGCTCCACAAGCTGAACCTGCTCCAGCCTGAGAACGGCACGGCCCGTTCCTTCGAGGAGGCTGAAGAGGTGGCCAACCGGATCGGTTACCCGGTGGTGGTGCGTCCCTCTTACGTCCTTGGCGGTCGGGCCATGGAAATCGTCTATGACGTGGAAAACCTGCGCCGCTACATGACCACCGCGGTCCAGGCATCGCCGGAGCATCCGATCCTCATCGACAAGTTTCTGGACAAGGCCATCGAGATCGATGTGGACGCTCTCTGCGACGGCACCGACGTGGTGATCGGCGGGATCATGGAACACATTGAGGAGGCGGGTATCCACTCGGGGGACTCAGCCTGCTGCCTGCCGCCCCATTCCATCTCCCAGGCCCTGGTGGAGGAGATCAGGCGTCAGACCACCGTCATGGCCCTGGAGCTGAACGTCAAGGGACTCATGAACGTCCAGTACGCCATCAAGGACGGAACCATCTACATTCTGGAGGTTAACCCGCGCGCATCCCGGACCGCCCCCTTCGTATCCAAGGCCACGGGCCGCCCCCTGGCCAAGATCGCGGCCCGGGTCATGGCGGGCAAGAGCCTCAAGGATCTGGGAGTTGCCGGCGATATCGTGCCGAAGCACATGTCAGTGAAGGAGGCTGTTTTCCCCTTCGTGAAGTTTCCGGGAGTCGATACCCTGCTTGGGCCGGAGATGAAGTCCACCGGCGAGGTCATGGGGATCGGCCCAGACTTCGCCACAGCCTTTGCCAAGGCCCAGCTCGGCGCCAACGTGAGGCTTCCCCGGTCCGGAAAGGTTTTCATCAGCCTCCACGATGCCGACAAGAAACATATTGTCGAATCAGCGAAAAAACTCTATAATGCCGGTTTTAAACTGGTTGCCACCCGCGGTACCGCAGCCTACCTGAAGGAAAAGGGGGTCGAGGTGGAGGTGATCAATAAGGTGCTCGAAGGCCGCCCCCACGTGGTTGACGCCATCAAGAACGGCGAAATCTGCATGGTGCTCAATACCACCCAGGGTGCCCAGGCCGTGGCCGATTCTTTCTCCATCCGGCGCGAGGCCCTCATGCACAATGTGGCCTACTTCACAACCGTTGCCGGAGCTAACGCGGCCGCAGGCGGAATCGTGGCGATGCTGGAGGGGGAGCTTGACGTGAAACCCCTTCAGGAGTACCTCGGCTGACGGGCAGAGGTAGCATAGCTCATCCATCCCGAGGCGGCCCGCAGGGCTGCCTCGTCATTTTGATACGCAGAGGAGTCCGGAGTACATGTCTCACACCATACCGATGACCAAGGAAAGCTACGAGGCGCTCCAGGAAGAGCTCAAGCGCCTGATCCGCGAGGAGCGACCCCGAGTGATCCAGGACATCGCCGAGGCCCGGAGCCACGGCGACCTGTCGGAGAACGCCGAGTACGATGCGGCCAAAAACCGCCAGGCCTTCATCGAAGGGCGCATTCTGGAACTCCAGGGCAAGCTTGCCCGGGCCTATGTGGTGGACCTGACGGGGATGAAGCCGGACAAGGTGGTGTTCGGTGCTACCGTTACCCTCTACGACACTGCATCCGAAGAAGAAGTCACGTACAAGATCGTCGGCGAAGAAGAGGCCGATATCAAACTGGGCAAGATCTCCTGCACTTCGCCGGTGGGCAAGGCCCTCATCGGACATAAGCTCGACGACAGCGTCAAGATCAAGGTGCCATCCGGGCTCAAGGAATACGAAATCATCGACATCAAGTACGTCTGAAGCGCGAGTTGCTAACCGCATACATGCCGCCTGCGGGGATTTCTCCGCAACAACTTTGAAAGAGGATCCCATATGACTCAGAAGTTCACGAAAGACATGACCTTTGCTCAAGCTCTCCAGACCCATCCGGGAGTGGCCGGCGTTCTTCGCTCCTACAATCTCGGCTGCATCGGTTGCATGGGGGCCCAGAACGAATCCCTCGAACAAGGTGCAAATGCCCACGGCCTCAATGTGGAAGATATTCTCAGGGATCTGAACGCCCTCTCCTGAGGAGCAGTTCTTTCAGCAAAAAAGGGGAGCCCGGATCGGGCTCCCCTTTTTTTTAGCTAAAACATCTGGGTGTATGTATACGGCATAATGCTGTTGACATACCATTCTGTGTCGGTTATTTGTAGCGTGTTACGATGTGTTTGATTGGTGACACGCGGGTGGCACCGGAAAGAGAGGGCAGCATGCACATGGCGGATGCGCTTATTTCACCGGCGGTCGGGGGAGCCCTGTGGGCGGCCACGGCCGGTACTGTTGCCTGGAGTTGCCGAAGGGTGCGGCAGGAGCTCGATGAGAGGAAGGTGCCGCTCATGGGGGTGCTCGGCGCATTCGTGTTTGCAGCGCAGATGATCAACTTCACCATTCCGGGGACCGGGTCAAGCGGGCACCTTGGGGGGGCATTGCTTCTGGCTGTGCTGCTGGGACCCCATGCCGCGTTTCTGACCATTGCATCGGTGCTGGTGGTCCAAGCCCTGTTTTTTGCGGATGGCGGCCTGCTGGCGCTCGGATGCAATATTTTCAATCTCGGCTTCTTTCCCGCGTTCATTGCCTATCCCTTTATCTACCGCGTAATTGCGCCTCCCGGCTCGGGCCAGGGGCGAGTCACGGCGGCATCGTTGGCCGCAGCGGTCGCCGGCCTGCAGTTCGGCGCCTTTGCCGTGGTGATCGAGACGGTTGCTTCCGGCATTTCGGCGCTTCCCTTCACCTCCTTTGTGCTTCTCATGCAACCGATCCATCTTGCCATCGGCGCGGTGGAGGGGATCGTCACCGCGGCGGTGATCGGTTTCGTGAGCCGCGTTCACCCCGAGATCACCGGTTTGCCCATGTCCGATCCGGAACGGAGCACCGCTCCCGGCCTCCGGGGGGTACTGGTGACCCTGGGGGTAATGGCTCTGCTCACCGGAGGTATCGTCTCCTGGTTCGCATCGGAGAAACCTGACGGGCTCGAATGGGCCATCAGCCGGGTGACCGGTTCCGATGAGCTGGCGGCGCCCCGCGATGGTTTCCATGGCGCGGCAGCCTCGATTCAGGAGAAGGTGGCGTTCTTGCCCGACTATTCCTTTACCGCCCCCGCAGCTCATGATGTCGACCACACTGCCGCCCCAACCGGCAGCGGCAGGCTCGGTACTTCGGTGTCGGGGATTGTGGGGGGGGCGCTGACGCTCGGCGTCGCGTTCGTCATTGGCCTGATCCTGCGCCACCGGGCGTCTTCGTAAGCGGTCCCGTCCTGATTGCCGCCCTCCATGGCTCCCATTGAATCGGCGCTACGCGAGCTGAACCGGCTTGATCTTCTCGCCGGCGGAAACTCGGCCGTTCACCGGCTCGATCCCAGGGTAAAGGTGTTCGTTACCTTCGCGTTCATCGTTGCGGTCGTATCCCTGGGTCGCTATGAGCTGGCGGCCCTTGTCCCCTTTGCGGTGTTTCCGGTGGCGCTGGCTGCCTCCGCCGGCCTGCCGGCAACGGTCATCCTCCGGAAACTGCTGCTGGTCCTCCCCTTTGCCGTGGTGGTGGGATTGTTCAACCCGCTACTGGACCGGCAACCTTTGCTAACCCTCGGCCCCCTGGTTATATCCGGGGGATGGATTTCATTCCTGTCCATTATCGTCCGGTCACTCCTCACGGTTGGTGCCGCAGTCGTACTCGTGGCTGTGACCGGGTTTTCGGGCATCTGCATGTCCCTGGAGCGGTTCGGGGTTCCCCGGCCGTTCGTGGTGCAATTGCTGTTCCTCTATCGCTATCTCTTCGTTCTGGCAGACGAGGGGGGACGGATGGTCCGGGCACGGGAGCTGCGCACATTTTCCGGTCGGGGGAGGGGGCTGAAGGCCTACTCGGCCCTGGTGGGGAGCCTGCTTCTGCGCACCTGGGACCGGGCCGAACGGATTCACATGGCCATGCTCTCGCGGGGTTTCAACGGGCAATTCCACGTGCGGCGCGAGGGCCGCATCGGCCGCGCCGAGCTGATCTTCACGGCCGGCTGGTGCGCGCTTTTCGTGCTCCTCAGGCTGGTAAACATTCCCCACCTGCTGGGGGGGCTGGTAACGGGGGGATATCCATGAGCCATCACATCGTCGAGGTCCGCGACCTCTGTCATTGCTATCCCGACGGCACCGATGCCCTGCGCGGCATCAGCTTCCGGATCCATCACGGCGAATCTGTGGCGGTGGTGGGGGCGAACGGGGCGGGGAAATCCACTCTGCTGCTGCACCTGAACGGGTATCTCGCGCCTACCCGGGGAGATGTGCGCGTGGGCGATACACCCGTGGTCCGGACGACGCTTCCCGAGGTGCGCCGGACCGTCGGTATGGTCTTCCAGGATCCCGATGACCAGCTCTTCATGCCGACGGTCTTCGACGATGTCGCCTTCGGTCCCCTCAACCTGGGGCTGCCGCCGGTGGAAGTCGAGCGCCGGGTCGCGGATGCCCTGGAACAGGTCGGCGTCGCACATCTCAGCAATAAGCCCCCCTACCGCTTGTCGGGAGGCGAGAAGCGGCGCGTCGCCATTGCAACGGTGCTGTCCATGAGCCCCGATATTCTGGTGCTCGACGAGCCAACCACCGGTCTCGATCCCTATGCCCGCCGCCAGATCATGGGACTTCTGAGGGATTTCAAACACACGAAGATTATCACGTCTCACGACCTGGACACGGTTATGGAGCTGTGCGAGCGGACCATTGTCCTGCGCGAGGGGAGGGTGGCGGCCGATGGTCCCACCCGTGACATCTTCGTCAATGATGAATTGCTGGCCGCCTGCCGGTTGGAGCGTCCCCTGTCGATGCAGGGATGTCCGGTATGCGGCCGTTGATCTGGTAACCACTGGAGGATTACATGAAAAGGAAGGTGATTGGCATTTCAGCTGCTTTTGCCCTTTGTTCTGCGTCATGGGCAATGGGGGCCGATGACGCGAGAACGGAGGCAGGCACCTGCCGCCAGATTGCTGAGCTGACCCGCAAATACGACGCCGGCCGAGTGCTTTCGGGCGACATGGCCATCGAAGGGCGGCCGTGTCTCAGGAGTGAGGCCGCCGACTGCCTCTTCGGCGTCCTCGAAAAGGTACTCGCGCAGTGTCGGTCAGGGGGAAAGGAAGCGCTTGACCCCGAGGAACGGGCCTTGATTCTCCGTCTCAGGGATGAGCTCGACGCCGAGCTGGAGAGCCGGCACGGTTACCACACGCTGCGGGATGAAGTCGAAGCCATGCTCGCCAAGCCTGATCTGTACGATTATGAATACCGGATTGGCGTGAATGGGTTCGTCAGGGGAGAAGGTGCCGGCTCTTTCCGGCTCCCTGACTTCAGCCAGGCACCCGGACACGCTGAAGGCCGTTTCCTTTATCGCGTCAAACCGTACCTCTTCTGGCATCCGGTGGCATGGCTCGATCTCCACGCTGAGGGGCAGGGGTACGGCTTCAGCGGAGGGAGCCAGGAGTACGACAAGCTTTCTCTCTACCAGGGCTTTGCCGAGATCCTCTGTCCCCTCCGGGACGGAAATTCCCTCAAGGCCGGCCGTCAGGAGTTAGTCTACGGCAGCTCCTTCATGCTAGGGAGTGATTCATTCTACAAGGGACTTGTTTATGATGCTTTGCGCCTGCGGATAACGCCTCTGGCTCCGCTGACGGTCGACATCTTCGGCGGCTGGTATGCCACTCCCTGGTCAGACGGCACAGAGGGTGGCCTCGCCGGCGGTTATGCCGCATGGCACATCAGCGACGGTACCGGTCTGGAATTCTATGGATTTCGCGATAGCGGCTCCGCAGAACGTCATGACGGGGAGCATCGGAATTCCTTCGGCGTCAGGGCAACGGCAAAGTTCGGTCCCGTCAGCTGCGAAGTAGAACCGGTCTGGCAAACGGGACGCCTGTTCAACGGAGTTGACGCCAACGAAAGCATCAGAGCCTGGGGTGGTCACGCCGATATCATGATTGACACTGACCTCGGAGGGATCGGCAACCATTTCTTTGCCGGCGCCGCCTATGGCTCGGGCAGTCGTGATTCGGCCCTCGGCGTGAGCGGCAGGAAGGAGTTTCTGAATCAGGCCACCGACTCGTCTCTCACTGGCGATATGAACGTTGTCGGTGACCTGTCGGGGCTGGATGTTGGTGATTATCACGCCAGCGGGCTCCAGATTTACACGCTCGGCTGGGGAGTCGATCTGACCGGGGATCTGAGCCTGACAGCCACCGGGCGTTATTTTCTGGCCAACTACGTACCCGACGGATTCAGTCGCCGGATCGGCCTGGAAACTGATTTCACCTTGACGTATGCAATTTCTGACGCACTGTCGATCATTGCAGGCTACGACAGGTTCTTCACCGGCAGATTTTTCAGCGACGCATCGGGGAGCAATGACGATATCCACTACGGCTATCTCATGTTCCAGTTCGATCTGTCACACACCAAACCGAAGAAGTCACTCAGTAAGTAACGGGGTTGCCTTGCCGTCGGGACGCGGCGCTAACGGAGAGCGAGGGGGACGGCGCAATACTTCTTGAAGTTTACCCTGTATTGTACGTATGCTTGATGGCACTGCCGGTCGCGGCCGGCAATCTTTCTTGAGGGCTTGTCGCTAGTTGCCAAGCCCATATCGAACGCACGAGAAAGGGATAACAGGATGAGAATAAGATATTTCACAGCTGCCATGCTTGTTGTTGCGGGAGTTTTTCTTGCGTCCGGCCAGCCGGCGGTTGCCGGTCAGGGTCATCACGGGCACGGCGGAGCCGCGGAGTCGTCGGCCGCCGCACCGGCCGATGCCGTGCAGTATCCCGATTGCGTCCACTGCGGCATGGACCGGGTGAAGTTCGCCCACAGCAGGATGCTGGTCGTCTACCAGGACGGCGAAAAGGTGGCCACCTGCAGCATCCGTTGTGTCGCACTGGATCTGAAGACCAAGAAGAATAAGCCTGTCGCGTCGTTTAAGGTTGGTGACTTCACGAACGGCACGCTGATCGACGCCGGGAAAGCCCATTGGGTCATCGGCGGCGACCGGCGCGGAGTCATGACGAAGACACCCAAGTGGGCTTTTGCCGACAAGGCTGCCGCAGAGGCATTCATTGCCCGGCACGGCGGCACTCCCGCTACCTTTGCCGAGGCGCTCAAGGCGGCAACGGACGAGCTATAATGAAAAATCCGCGGGATTTTCCCGCACTATCTGAACCGGAGGAATTGATGAAAGGCATTGCATGGGCGGTCGCCCTCCTGACGGTTGCGGCCGCGGCAACGGCGCACGCAGCCGGCGCGTCGCTGCCGAAGGGCTACGAGAAGTGGGACATGAGCAAGGAAAAGGTGATAGCCGACAAGAGTTCCCTGTTTTACGGCATTCACAATATTTACGTGGACAAAAAGGCCATGGCGGCCTACCGGAAGGGCGGTCCCTACCCGGAGGGAAGCCGGTTCGTGGTGGTCCAGCACACTATCAAGGATGTGGGGGGCAAGCCGTCCAAGGGGAAGCGGAGCATGATCGTCCTCATGACCAAAGACAAGAAACAGACTGCAACCGGCGGCTGGCTCTTTGCAGGTTTCACGGCGGAAGGAAAACCCTCAGGCGTGGACACGGTCAAGAATTGCTACGAGTGTCATCTCAAGGAGGCCGGAAGCCGTGACCTGGTCATATCCCGGTACGCTGATTTCAGATAGCATCTCACGGCATCAGAGGAACCAACGCCGCGGATTTCCGCGGCGTTTTCTTTTTGATACGAGGAGTGTCGTTGGCAGGGAAGGAATGAGGGCCGGACAATTTTTCAGAAAACTCTCAACTATTCGGTGCTGGGGACGATAAGCTGACGTAGCAGTCTATAAAAACGCTCTGAGCACCATCCCGGCTTTCGGAGAGCACTAATGGTCGGCAGTCTGGTAACTTATCTGAAAAAGTGCGCTGCATCGGTGCTCGGAGCACCGTACACGCTGCTTTGCCGACTGTTGCCCCGAAACACGGCGGACCTTTGCTGCGTGTCCGGCTATCGAGCATTATTCGAGCACGCGATTGACGGCATCTTCATCATGGATGCCGAGGGGCGCTACCTTGACGTTAATCCCGCTATCTGTTCCGCAATCGGCTACACCAGGGATGAATTTCTTGCTCTGAATTGGGGCGTGCTCAGCAGGGGAGTCGATTCCGGGTGGGCTGCGGCATCCCTGGCGCGAATAGTCGGCGGTGAGCCCCTGCGGGAAGAGCGGACCGTCTGGACCCGCAACGGGGATCAGCTGACGGTGGAACTCTCGGCGCACCTGCTGCCGGACGGCAAGATTCTCGGGATTGCGCGGGACGTATCCGAGCGAAGGCGGATGGAGGAAGCGCTGCGGTCCACCAGCGAATTCCTCGATACGATACTTGATGAGGCTCCGCTGCCGATCTACATTACATCCGTGGACGGAACGCTCCGGCTTGTCAACAATGCCTGGGAGCGCGAGACGGGCATTCCTCGCAACGCAGCCGTCGGTCGCCGCCTGAATGAGATATTCCCGGCGGCAATGTGTGACCAGTTCTCTGAAATCAATCGCCGCGTCGTCGAATCAAATGCCACCGCCGTCCATGATGAATTCCTCGATTTCGGTGCGGGCGTGCGAGTGTTTCACACCATCAAGTTTCCCCTCAGGGATGCCGCCGGGGGGGTGGTCGATGTCGGCGGTATATCGATCGACATCACTGACCGTTCGAAGATGGAGGGCGAACTGAGGGCCGCCCATGCAGCCGCCGTTGACTCTTCCCGGGCCAAGATCGATTTTCTGGCCAACATGAGCCACGAGATCCGGACTCCCATGAACGGCGTGATCGGTACGCTGGAGCTCCTGAGGGAAACAGACCTGGACCCCAGGCAGCGTGAGTACGCCGAGATTGCCCGCGAGTCTGCGGAAAGCATGCTGGCGGTGATAAACATGGTCCTCGATTATTCGAAGATCGAATCACACCAGCTGGTACTTGAAGCGGTCCCCTTCGCCATCCGGGAGGCTGTGGAACGGGCCGTCAAACCCTTCAGGGCTGTTGCTGCGCGCAAGGGGGTCATGGTTGCGGTTGATGTGCCCCCCCACGTACCGGAAACGGTGACGGGTGATCCGGTTCGCTTCTCGCAAATCGTGGCAAATCTGGTGGGCAATGCCGTGAAGTTCACCGAGCAGGGGGCAGTTACCGTTCAGTTGGGAGCCGCCGCTGTCGACGACAGCCGGATTGATGTTTCCTGCTCCGTCGTCGACACCGGTCCCGGTATCTCTCCGGGAAAGCTCGACACGATCTTCGATCCGTTTGTTCAGGCCGACGGCTCCACCACCCGCATCCACGGAGGAACCGGCTTGGGCCTCGCCATCGTCCGCCGCCTGGTGGAGGCCATGGACGGGGTGATTTCCGTTACGAGCGAGCCCGGTATGGGGACTACCTTCTCATTCAGGGTGCGTCTGCGCGATGCGCCGGACGACATCGCCTCCCCGCCGCCTGCGACCGGCTGGGCGGTAGCGGAAAAACCTGTAGCGGTCCGGCCCCTGTCTGTGCTTCTGGTCGATGATAGCGCGGTTAGCCGAAAAGTTGTTTCTCTGCTGCTTGAAAGCGACGGCCACAGGGTCACCTTTGCCGGAGACGGCGTCGAGGCCCTGGCCGCGATCGGCCGGCAAGCTTTTGATCTCGTGTTGATGGATGTTCAGATGCCGGTGATGGACGGCTTTGGAGCCATGAGGGCCATCCGTGCGGGCGAAGCGGCCGGTGGGGCACGACTTCCGATCATTGCTCTGACGGCCCGTGCCCTGGCCGGCGACCGGGAGCTCTGCCTTGAGGCGGGAGCCGACGACTACCTGGCGAAGCCGGTTAACTTCGGTGAATTGAGGCGAGTCATCAGCCGCCATTGCTGCGGCGAGAGCAAGCCGTCCGCACCGCCTGCGGAGAACAGGCCGGATTCTGCCGACGCGGCTTCGTCGGCAGGGATGTTTGGTGAACTGATGGACGAACTGGGTGCGTCCGTGGGGGATCGGGACGAGGATGCGGTGGAGCGCTGCACGCGCACGCTGAAGCGGGCAGCCGCCCATCTCGGCAGGACCAGGCTCGTTGATGAAATATTTCGACTGCAGCTCGCCTCGCGGCGGGGCGATTGGGAACGGGCGGACGAGTTGGTCGGCGTTGTGGCTGCACTGCTGCCGGCGACGGCGGGTGCATGCGGTCCGCCGGAGGCGTGAAACGGGTTAATGAACTGATGTGGAAAGGAGATGTCGATGAAGACGCTTATTGTTGAGGACGATTTCATTTCGCGCAAAATCATGAAGGAGCTTCTCGCCTCGCTCGGTGAGTGCGATATCGCCACCGACGGGGAGGAGGCAGTCCAGGCGTTCCGGCTGGCCCTTGATGAGCACCGCCCCTATGACCTTGTCTGCATGGACATCATGATGCCCAATATGGACGGCCACGAGGCCCTGGAGCAAATCCGCGAGATCGAACGGGAGATGGGGCTGAACGGCGCCCAGGAGGTCAAGGTCATCATGACCACTGCACTGGACGACCCGAAGAACGTGGTGGAGGCATTCTATCGCGGCGGAGCCACCTCGTATCTGGTCAAGCCGATCACCAAGCAGCGGCTGATGAAGGAGATCAGAAGTCACGGTCTGCTCTGAGCCGCCTGTCCGACCTGCTGCATATCAGGAATTTCCTGATTCGAACCCGCATTGAATTGATTAAAGTATTTCACTAATTTGTCGATATGGTAAACGGTTAGTCAAAACGGTGGCTTAGGTTTCCCGGTTGCTTGGGGGCCAGAGAGGCTTGACACAGTGGCTTTCGACTTGTTTCGCAGGTTCAGGCAGGAAGGGGCGGAGTTTGGATTCCAGCCGGGAGGAGCGCCGTCAGCTGGTGCGGACGATACCCTGTTGCGGGAGTTGCAGGTTTGGAAGTCGTGTCTCGTGGATGCCGGCGATCGGCTGCGACGGGTCACCGGCTCGACCGAAGAGGAGTTCCTTGCCGTAGGCGCCAGGCTCCACGAGTTTTACAGCCGTGCGGGCGATATCGAACGAATGACCCGCGGTGTGGCTGAGAACGTCCTCGGTGACGAGTTCAGCAGCGACATGGAGTCGCTTTCCGCAATTCTCGACCGGATTGCCGCCTATCTTGGCCAGGCCGACAGCCAGACCGAGCAACTGACCCGGACGCTCAGGTCGGTACTCGATCTGATCGACCGGGTTGACACCCCCCTCGAAGGATTCAGGAAGATCATCAAGAACCTCCACATGCTCAGCACTGCCGTCAAGATTGAAAGCGCGCGGCTCGGCGAAGGGGCTGCAGGATTCAATACCCTCGCCGAGGATGTCGAGCGGCTGTCGGTTTCCATCAAGGAAAAGTCGGCAAGGATTCTCGGGGAAAAGGATTCTCTCGGCCGGGTCATAACCGATACCCTCGAGAGCATCTCCCGCATCGAGTCGAGCCAGCGCGAGGATGTCCGCCGGATCATCTCCGAAACCGGAGAGAACCTGGGTGCGCTCAGCACGCTTCATGCCCGCTGTTCCGATGTGGCCAACGACGTGGCCACCCTGTCGGCCGAGATTGCCGACAGTATCGGCGAAGTGGTCACGTCTCTCCAGTTTCACGACATCACCCGTCAGCAGATCGAGCATGTCAATGAGGCGCTGGAAGATGTCGTCCGCCACCTGGACAGCCCCGGCGACAACCCTCAGGGGAATGTGGCCGAGGCGGCCGAGGTCTGCGACCTCCAACTGGCACAGCTTCTCCACTCGCGGGATGAGCTCGTGTCGGCGGTGGAGAGGATCATTCTCAATTTGCGCGACATCGTGGCTAAAGAGACGCGCATGTCCGAGGAAACCCGCGGCATTACCGGCAGCGCCGACCAGACAGGACATTCGTTCTTCGCCAGGATGGAAGAGGAGATGGCCAGCGTCACCCGGGTTCTTACCGATAATGTGCGCGCCAAGCGCGACACGGCTTCGGCCATGATGATGGTGGTCAGTTCGGTGAACGACATTTCCGCCTTTGTGACCGACATTGAGGAGATTGGGGTCGAGATCGAGCTGATAGCCCTCAACTCGCAGGTGAAAGCGGCCAATACCGGCGAAGGCGGTGCAGCCCTGGGAGTTCTTGCCGAGGCGATCCAGCACCTGTCGGTGGATGCCCGTACCCGAACGGGAGACGTTTCGGCGACTCTGCGCGAGGTCACCGAGGTCACCGGCCGCCTCGTCCAGGAAGTTGATGCCGACGTGAGCTCCGGAACCGACGAGATTGAACGCCTCCTGGAAGAGCTGAAACGGCTGCTCGATTCGGTGGAGACCATTAACAGCCGGCTGCTCGGACTGCTTGCGGATATGGACAGTGCGGTGGGAAGTCTTTCGACCGACATCGAGGCTGCCACCAGCGGCCTTTCGGTTCACAATACCGCCGGTGCCCTGCTCGACGGGGTGGCGACGGCGATCGAGGAAATGCTGCGTACTATGCGCCGGACGGTTCCCGCTGCGGCCCGGCGAGGCAACGGCGGCAAGCTGTTGGATTTGGCCCAGCGGTATACCATGCACAGCGAACGCAACGTCCATCACCGGGTGGTCGGCGGCGGAACCCCGGTGGTCGCGGCAGGGGCGGCCGCGTCCTCTGGTGACGGCCTCGGCGATAACGTGGAACTGTTCTAGCCGGTTAGGAGATATCATGAACGGACTGACGATTGAACGAAAGCACGGGGGGGATTCGGGCGAGCGGTACGTCCTCGGCGTCGGGGGTGACCTGACCATACCTTTTGCCGGAGAATTCAGGGGAGCGTTGCTTGAAGCTCTGGACGAGGCCGGCTCGGTGGAGGTTGATGTGAGCGGGGTGAGCGCCGTCGATATTACCGGCCTGCAACTGCTCTGCTCGGCCCATCGCGCCGCCTGTACGAGACAAAAGGGGTTTTTCCTCACGGGAAGGGATAACCCCGTTTTCGCGGAATCAGTCGGCCTCGCCGGATTCGAGCGGCATGTGGGCTGTTCGCGCGATGTCGGCAAGAACTGTATTTGGATTGGAGGAGATGAGTAATGGCAAAAACTATCATGACGGTTGACGATTCCGCCAGCGTACGCCAGATGGTGAGCTTCACCCTCAAACAGAACGGCTATGACGTGGTGGAGGCCGTCGACGGCAAGGATGCCCTTGCGAAGCTCGCCGGCACCAGGGTCGACATGGTGATCACCGACCTCAACATGCCGAACCTGGACGGTATAGGGCTTATCAAAGGGGTGAGGGCCAATCCCACCTACCGGTTCACTCCCATCGTCATGCTCACCACCGAATCCCAGGAAAGCCGAAAGCAGGAAGGCAAGGCCGCCGGTGCCACCGGATGGATCGTCAAACCCTTCAAGCCTGAGCAGCTGGTGGCGGTGGTCAAGAAGGTGCTCGGCTAATGGACGCCCATCGGCAGGCTTACAGGGAAGAGGCCTACGAGCTGCTCACCGAACTGGAGAGCTCGCTCCTGGAGTTGGAAGAGAACCCGGAGGACATGGACCTCATCGGTCGCGTGTTCCGCGCCATGCACACCATCAAAGGGTCCGGCGCCATGTTCGGTTTCGAGGACATCGCCACCTTCACCCACGAGGTGGAGACGGTCTTCGACAAGGTTCGCAACGGCCAGATGACGGTGACCCGGGAACTGGTGAACCTGACTCTCAGGGCTCGGGACCTCATCAAGGGGATGCTCGATGCCTCGGAGGGGGGCGAACCCGTGGAGGGGCGCGAGGCGGAAGAGGTGATAGCCGGTTTGCGGGCGCTCGTTCCTGCTCCCGAGGTGAGAGATCCCCTGCCCATGGAATCGGTTCACGCCCCGCTCGACACCGAGGGAAAGGGGGATGCGGCAGTGACCTACCGCATCCGGTTCATTCCCACCCCGGAAATAACCGTCAACGGCACCAATCCGCTCCTGCTGCTGGCCGAGTTGCGTCAGCTCGGCTCATGCCGGGTCGTGGCCCAGATGGAGCGGGTGCCGGCACTGGAAGAGTGCAATCCCGAGTTCTGCTACGTGTATTGGGACGTGATCCTCACCAGCAGGCGCGGGATCGATGCCATCCGTGACGTGTTCATCTTCATCGAGGATGATTGCGAGTTGAAGATCGACACCATCGACGACGGGGGCATCCTCGACGTCGATTCCGACTACAAGAAACTCGGCATTATCCTGGCCGAGCGCGGGGACCTTACGCGGCAGGACATGGAGGCGATCCTTGCCCGCCAGAAGCGTTTCGGCGAGCTGCTGGTGGAACAGGGCATCCTGCAACCCGAGAAGGTCGAGTCGGCCCTTATCGAACAGCAGCACGTGAAGGAGGTCCGCAAGGAGCGCCAAGCCCAGGAAAGCGCTTCCAGCATCCGGGTGCCTGCCGAGAAACTCGACATCCTCGTAAACCTCGTGGGTGAGCTCGTTACGGTGCAGGCCCGGCTCTCGCAGACTGCCGCCGGCCGCGACGATGCCCTCCTCGTCACCATCGCCGAGGAAGTTGAGCGTCTTACCAACGAACTGCGCGACACTGCCCTCAACATCCGGATGCTCCCCATCGGAACCACCTTCAGCAAGTTCAAGCGGCTGGTCCGCGACCTGTCGGTGGAACTGGGCAAGGACATCGAACTGACCACCGCCGGGGCCGAGACCGAGTTGGACAAGACTGTCATCGAAAGGCTGAACGATCCATTGGTCCACCTGATCCGCAACTCCATCGACCACGGCATCGAGATGCCCGAAGCCCGCGAGGCCGCCGGCAAGCCCCGCCAGGGCACCGTGCATCTTGCCGCGGTTCACTCGGGAGACAGCGTGCTCATCACCATCACCGACGATGGAGCCGGCCTCGACAAGGAGGCAATCCGGGCCAAGGGGGTCGATCGCGGCCTCGTCACTACCGGTGCCGAACTGACGGACAAGGAGATCTACAACCTGATCTTCGCGCCCGGCTTCTCCACGGCCAAGAAAGTCACCAGCGTTTCGGGGCGCGGCGTCGGCATGGACGTGGTGAAGAAGGCCATCGATGCCCTGCGCGGCACCATCGACATCGCCAGTGAACGGGGGAAGGGGAGCACCATCACCATCAAGCTTCCGCTGACCCTGGCAATCATCGAAAGCCTGCTGGTCAAGATCGGCACCGACTGCTTCGTCATGCCGCTGTCCATCGTGGAGGAGTGCATCGAGCTCACCCGCGAGGACGTGGCCAATGCCCACGGCCGCAACCTGGCCAACGTCCGTGACCAGATAATCCCCTACATCCCCTTGCGCGAACGCTTCCGCATCCAGGGGGAACCTCCGGAAATCGAGCAGATCGTGATCACTACCATCCAGGGGAGCCGGATCGGCTTTGTTGTCGACGATGTGATCGGCGAACACCAGACCGTCATAAAGTCCCTGGGCAAGATGTACAAGGATGTGAAGGGGCTTTCGGGCGCAACTATCCTCGGCGACGGCTCCGTGGCCCTCATCCTGGATGTCCCCCATCTGGTGCGCGAGGTGGAGCGGGAACAGGTCGCCCGATAAAAAGTGCTCTGCCGGCCCGCCTGTGATGCACTGTTAACGGCAATGCCGCGGTAAAACGCGGCATTTTTTTCTCCCGCGCGGGGATGCGGGGCACGGCAAGGCCACGGGAGTGCAGGAAATTTGAGCGGCCCCAAGGGAATGGGTTGTGAAACGGGCAATATTAGGGTTTAATTGACAGTAACAGGTACATCCATTCCTTCCACCGGAGTCCGCGCCATTCCATGAAACATATTCTGGTCATTGATGACGACGAACAAGTTCGAACCCTCGTGGGCAGATTTATTTCCGGAGCGGGTTTCGCCGTGGAAACGGCCGACAACGGCGTAACCGGTCTTGACGCCATGAGACGGGCACCGGCAGACGTGGTGATTACCGATATTATCATGCCCGAAAAAGAAGGCGTAGAAACCATCATGGAGTTGCGTCGCGATTTCCCGGAAGCGAAAATCATCGCCATGTCGGGCGGTTCTCCCCAGATGCAACCTGATCTCCCCCTTAGACTCGCCAGAACACTCGGCGCCGACCGGATTCTTCACAAGCCCTTCACCCGCGATGCGCTGCTCAATCTGGTGAACGAACTCATTTCCTCCTGAGTCGAATGATCAAGGACATTTCCGTGTTCGGCACAACTATCCTTGCCCTGGCCTTTGCACTCCTCTATCTGCGCCGATGGCACCACCTCAAGCTTGAAGTCGCCCTGCGCATCGAAACTGAGCGGCAATTCCGGGAAACGCTCGAACACATCAAGCTCCTGGCGATCCTACTCGACACGGACGGCAAGCTGGTCTTCTGCAATGACTACTTCCTCCAGCTCGTGGGATGGGAGCGCCAGGAAGTGATCGGCGTCAACTGGTTCGACCGCTTCGTCCCCCCTGATCAGAAAACGGTCAGACAAATCTTTTATTCATCCCTTGATACGGGCAACATACCGGTCCATGTCCAGAATGACATCGTCACCTGCGGCGGCCGGCGGCTGTTCATTTCCTGGACCAATACGGTTATCCGCAACAGCTCGGGGGCCATCATCGGCACCATGAGCATCGGCGACGATATCACCGAGCGTACCAAGGCCGAAAATGCACTGCTCAGCTACCAGGAAGAGTTCAGAAACCTGGCCGCGGAACTGTCGTTGGCCGAAGAGCGTGAGCGCCGCAGGCTTTCCACCGACCTGCACGATCTCATCGGCCAGACCCTTGCCTTTGCCAAGATTCGAGCCCATTCGCTCAGGGAGCACGTGACGGAGGATGGTCTGACCCAATGGGGAGAACTCACCGGGCTTCTGGACCAATCGATCCAGGACGTCCGCTCCCTCATATTCCAGATCAGCCCGCCGCTTCTCTACGAGGTGGGGCTTGAAGCCGCCCTTGAATGGCTGGGGGAGAATTTTCATGATAAACACGGGTTTCGCGTCGATTTCAGCGACGACGGCACATTCAAACCCCTGAAGGAGGAGATCAAGGTAACCCTCTTTCAGGTGGTGCGCGAGGTGTTCATCAATGCGGCGAAGCATGCCTGCGCCGATACGGTGCAGATAGACATCCGCGGCCTGGGGGAATCCGTCCGCATAACGATCAGGGATGACGGCCGGGGATTCGACGTGGCAAAGGCTGCCCAGAAGTCAAGGGATAAGGCGGGCGGCGGATTCGGTCTCTTCAATATCCGTCAGCGGATCGAGCGATTGGGCGGTTCGCTGGCGATAGAGTCGTCCCCCGGTTCCGGGACTATGGTCACCGTCGTCGCACCTCTTGACCTTGCCCGTGACACCCATTGATAATTACACCCAAAAACGTTATTGTAACAAACCGATACATTGCAGTATACATACGTTGAGGAAGGGAATCGGTCCACACCCGATGTTTCTGCAGAGCGTGGCCGGCTTCAAAGGCATGTGGCCTGATCGGTTAACGCCGAAGGCGTTGGAGTCCGCGTCGAATGGCACTGTTGGTCGGCCGGGAACGGCTTTGAGTCGGGGTATGGGACGAAAACCGTTGGTTGCTGACAGGTTCTGAGGGAGCGAGGTTACCGAGTGGGGATACGGGTTGTAATTGTTGACGATCATAAGATCATGCGCGAGGGGCTCAAGTCTCTTCTTTCGATGGAAAAGGATATCCTGGTGGTGGGGGAGGCCGATAACGGCCGGGTCGCCACCCAGTGCGTGAAGGATCTCGACCCTGACATCGTCCTCATGGATCTCACCATGCCGGAGATGAACGGCATTGATGCTACCAGGCGCATAGCCGCCGATCATCCGTCGGTCAGGGTTCTCGCCCTTTCCATGCATTCGGATCGCCGCTTCATCGAAGAGGCGCTTTCTGCGGGAGCCCAGGGATTTCTCCTCAAAGACTGCGCTTTTGACGAGCTGGTCAATGCCATCCACGAAGTGGTTGCCGACCGTTTTTACCTCAGTCCCCGCATTACCGGCGTCGTGGTCAAGGACTACCTCGGCCGGCGCGGCCGGCCAGACTCCGCGTCCTCCATCCGCCTCACACCCCGTGAACGGGAAGTGCTTCAGCTCATTGCCGAGGGCAAGAACACCAAGGAAGTGGCCTTTGCCCTCGACGTCAGCGTCAAGACCGTGGAGTCCCAGCGCATGCAGATCATGCGCAAGCTCAAGACCAACAGTATTGCCGACCTGACCAAATTCGCCATCCGTGAGGGGCTCACCACCCTGGACTGATACTCTCCTGTCAACCTGCTTCCGCAAGTCAATCCCCGCTGCATTTCACATCACGCCGTTTCAGCCGCCGTCTCAGGCGACACATCTCCTCCCCGGCTTCATTTTCTGACTGCCGTCTGCATAGGTATCAGGAATACAGAGGAGGGTAATCAGGAAAATCCTGATACCTCCACCGGCAATGTATACCGAAGCGTAACTAAGCAGTGCGTATGTCCAGCCGCGAAAATTCGGGCAATAGCGGGATGCACCCAGACTGCCGACTGGAGAAAGGGATGCGCATGAACAGCAGGAAACCAACGGAGGTGTTGATATGGTAAGAAACATGCGGATCGGATTGCGGCTCGGACTCGGTTTCGGATTGGTCGTGACACTCATGGTGATCCTGGGGGGCATTGCAATCAATAGGATGGGTGCCCTGCATGCCGGCCTCGCAACCATTGTGGAGGAACGCTGGCCGGCGGCGGAGATGACGTTCGAGGTCGATCACCAGATCAACGTGGTGGCGCGGGCGCTGAGAAACGCGATCCTGCTGGACGACCAGGCGGAGATCCAGAAGGAGTTGACCCGTATCAACGATGCTTCTGCAAGCGTCAACAAGACAGTGGATGAATTGACCAAGCACATCACCAGCGATGAAGGGAAGGCCAAGCTCAAGGAGCTTGCCGATGCCCGCGCCGCCTTCCGGGAGGAGCTTCTCAAGGTAATCGATCTCATCAAGGCCGGCAACAAGGCCGGCGCCCAGAAGCTGCTGTTCGGCAGTTACCGCGAGAAGCAAAGAATTTATTTCGATGCCGTTGAGGGACTGGCGAGCTATCAAGCCAAACATGTGGATGCCGCCGGAAAGGATGCCGAGGCAACATTCGCAACTTCCCGGAACATCATCGTGTCGCTCCTTATCCTCTCGGCCCTCCTTGCGGTTGCCTGCGCCTGGCTCGTTACCCGGTCAATCACCAAGCCAATCGGCGCATGCATTGCCGCTGCCGGCAAGATCGCCCAAGGCGATACCGATGTGATGCTGGACTCGACCGCACGCGATGAAACCGGCCTGTTGCAGGCGGAAATGCAGAAGATGGTCGACGCCATCAGGGCATTGATCGCAGACGCCGACATGCTCGCCCGGGCTGCGGTCGAAGGTCGCCTTTCGACCCGCGCCGATGCCGCAAAGCACCAGGGAGACTTCGGGAAAATCGTGTCGGGCGTCAACGAGACCCTCGATTCGGTCATAACTCCCCTCAATGTGGCCGCCGAGTATGTGGACCGCATCTCCAACGGCGACATTCCTCCCCGGATCACGGACAACTACAACGGCGACTTCAACTTGGTGAAGAACAACCTCAACCGGTGCATCGATACGCTTAACGGTCTGTTGAGCGACATGAACGAAATGTCAAAGATGCACGACCTGGGCGACATCGACGTGGTGATGCCCGCCGACAACTACCAGGGCGCCTACCGGACCATGGCCAAGGGATTGAACGACATGGTCAACGGCCATATCAGCGTCAAGAAGAAGGCCATGGCCTGCGTAGCCGAGTTCGGCAAAGGTAACTTCGATGCCGAACTGGAGAAGTTCCCGGGCAAAAAGGCGTTCATCAACGAGACAATCGAAGGGGTGCGGTCGAACCTCAAGGCGTTCGAGGAGCAGTTGAACATCCTGATCACGGCCGCCGCCGACGGCCAGTTGGACAAACGCGCCAACGCAGACCTCTTTGTGGGTGGCTGGAACAAGCTTGCCCGGGGGGTCAACGACACCATCACCAATATTGTCGAGCCCCTGATGGTTACCGCCGATTACGTGGACCGGATCAGCAAGGGAGACATGCCGTCTCTCATCACCAAGGAATACCGGGGTCAGTACAACATCATCAAGCAGAACCTGAATACGCTCATCGACGCCACCAACGGCATCGTTGCGGCCGCCAAGGAGGTTGCCGGCGGCAACCTGACGGTGGAGCTCAGGGAGCGTTCGGCCAAGGATGAGTTGATGCGGGCCCTTTCAGCAATGGTGAAGAAACTCTCCGAGGTGGTTGCCGAGGTGAAGAGCGCCGCCAACAACGTGGCCGCGGGAAGTCGCGAAATGAGTTCCGGCTCCGAGCAGATGAGCCAGGGTGCCACCGAGCAGGCGGCTGCCGCGGAAGAGGCGTCGTCAAGCATGGAGGAAATGTCTTCCAATATCAGGCAGAATGCCGACAATGCCTCCCAGACCGAGCGGATAGCCATCAAGAGCGCCCAGGATGCCCGCGACGGCGGCAAGGCCGTGGCCGAAACCGTCACCGCCATGAAGGACATCGCATCGAAGATCTCCATCATCGAGGAGATCGCCCGCCAGACGAACCTCCTGGCGCTGAACGCGGCTATCGAGGCGGCGCGGGCCGGAGAGCACGGCAAGGGGTTCGCGGTGGTCGCGGCCGAGGTGCGCAAGCTGGCCGAGCGGAGTCAGAAGGCCGCCGGCGAGATCAGCAATTTGTCGGCTTCCAGCGTGGAGGTTGCCGAGAAGGCCGGAGAGATGCTGGCGCGGATCGTGCCTGACATTCAGAAGACCGCTGAGCTTGTCCAGGAGATCAGCGCGGCCAGCAAGGAGCAGGACACTGGCGCCGAGCAGATCAACCGGGCCATTCAGCAACTGGACCAGGTGATCCAGCAGAATGCCAGCGCAGCCGAAGAAATGGCATCCACGGCAGAAGAACTGTCTGCCCAATCGGAACAGCTCCAGTCGATCATCTCTTTTTTCCGCGTCGACAACTCGGCGCAGTCCTCCAGCACGATTGCGGCTGCAAAGCCTGCGGCGAAGAAGCCGGCCCTTGCCCACGCACCGGCCAACGGGTACCACAAGGCAAGTCAGCCTCCGGCCAAAAAGGCGGCACACGCAGGACTCAACCTCAATCTTGAAGGGGGAGATCAGCTGGATTCCGAGTTCGAGACGTTCTAGACCCTCTGCAATCAGAACGTTCCCTGCCGGAGGGGCCGGCATCCGAACAGGGAGGGGGACGTTCATATGTCATGACTCCATCCGCCGGTTTTACGCTGTCCGGCGGGTGGAGTTTTTTGTCTTTGCCGTTGCGGGCATGGATTTCTGAGGTTTGGCATCACCTGTGCTAAACCGAGAGACATCCCCATTTCCAGGAGTAGATTCGATGCACCGTAAAATCCTTGCCCTGCTGATGGTCCTGGCGGCATTCACGGGTAATGTCCACGGCATGACGCTTGAACTGAGCACGTCCGATGCTCCCCCCTACTCGACCCCGGACGGCAGCGGACTTGCCGACCGGACCGTCATGGAGGCATTCCGGCGGATCGGTGTGTCGACCAAAATTTTGACGGCTCCCTCGGAACGCTCACTGGTCAATGCGAACCTGGGGATCGTGGACGGCGAATATCTTCGCGTTGCCGGGATCGAGAAAATGTATCCCAATCTGGTCATGGTTCCGGAGCCCGTCTGCGAGAATGAGTTCACTGCCTTTGCCAGAGATCCGGCGATCAAGCTCAGGGGATGGGAGAGCCTCGGCCCCTATTCGGTGGGGTTCATTACCGGCTGGAAGCTTCTTGAGGAAAACGTCACAAAAGTCAGGTCTCTGACCAAGGTCAAAGATGACAAGGCACTGTTCGACCTGCTCACCAATGACAGGGTTGACATCGTCATCTTCGACCGGCGCAGGGGAGAGGCACACCTCAAGCATAGCCGGGAAAGGGGAGTGCGTCCGCTCACCCCACCCCTTGCCCGGCGACCCATGTATCTTTACGTCAACCGTAAGCACTCGGCTCTTGTCTCTCCACTTGCAGAGGCCCTCAGGCAGATGAAGCGGGATGGAGCGAGCAGCCGTATTATGACGTCGGTCCTCGGAGTTGCAGACTGAAACAATGACGACACACCCCCTCAAAAACGTAATCGGCAAAAGGCTGTTCCGTCAGGCACTGTTGCTGGCGCTGGCACTCAGTGTTGTGTTTTCCGGGTGTTTCACCGCCATTGAATACCGCCGCAGTAAAATCTCTCTCAATGAATCCGTCGAGCTGCTTAAAAAGACCCACATTGACGCCATAAACGCCGCCTTGTGGAATCTGGACCGTGGTCAGATTGCTGCCCAGGTCGACGGCATACACCACTATCCCTTCATCAGTTATGTGGCCGTTTCCGACCACAACGGCGAAATGATTGAGTCGGGCACCAGGAGCGAGCAGTTCGCCGATGCCCGCACAGTACCGCTCTCGATGGACTACAACGGGAGGCGGATACCCCTCGGGAAGCTCTATATTGAAATCGATCGCCAGGCCATCTTGCGCGATGCCTTGTCCACCGCAGCCGTTACGCTGCTGTTCCAGACCCTGACCATCACCCTCGTGATGCTCTTTGCCTTCATGTTCTTCGAACGCCAGGTGACCCGTCACCTGGTAGTCGCAGCAGACTACTTTACCACCTTGGGTCTGAACGGGGTGAAACAGCCCTTGAAGTTGGACAAACAGCAGTACGGCGATGAGATCGACTCCCTTGTGGAGGCGTTCAACCAAATGCGGGAGTCTCTCGCCGTCGCCTATCAGCAGCAGGATGGAATGCTTCAGTCCGTGCGGGAGAGCGAGGCACTGCTTCGGGCAATCGCGCGCAAAATACCTAACGGCGCCGTGTGGGTTGTGGACGCAGATCTACGCTATCTCATGTTCGAGGGGAATCTCGTCGACACCCTTGGCCTGGACGGTCCGGATGCGATCGGACGTACGCCGGCAGATATGTTCGAACATGATTTCGCCTGCCGGTTGGAAGACTATTATCGCCGAGCCCTGGCTGGCGAGACCCTGAGCGAGGAATTCAACTGCCAGGGGCGCATCCTGTGGGTTCAGTTCGCTCCACTTACTGATGACAATGACCGGGTGATGACCGCGGTGGCTCTCGGCATCGATGTGACCGAACGCAGACAGGCCGAGGCCGAGCGGCGGGACATACTTCAACGGCTGGGTCAGGCTCACAAGATGGAAGCCGTCGGCCGGCTGGCCGGAGGAATCGCCCACGACTACAACAACAAACTCACGGTGATCCTCGGTTATGCCCACATCCTCAAACTCACCGGCCTTCAGAGCAAAGAGGCACCCGAACAGTTGAATCAGATCATCAAAGCGGCCGAGCATTCCCGCGACATTACACGCCAGTTGCTGGCATTTACCCGGACTGAGCGGGTCAACCCCTCCCGTGTCGACCTGAATCGGCTCATCACCCAGAGTTGCAAACCCCTCGGCCGCCTTATCGGAGAAGATATCATTCTCAGTCATGTGGCACGTGAGGATCTCTGGCCGGTGCTGATCGATCCGGTCCAGGCCGATCAGGTTCTCATGAACCTGGTGGTGAACGCCCGCGATGCCATTGCGGGTGTCGGCAGCGTCAGCATCGCAACGGAGAACATCGTGCTGGATAAAGAAGCGGCACGGTCTCTGGAGGGTGCTTCGCAGGGCGAATACGTATTAATGACGGTAAGCGACACGGGCTGCGGTATGGATGCAGAGACCATGGAACATATCTTCGAGCCCTTTTTTACGACCAAAGAGATCGGGAAGGGGACCGGCCTGGGGCTTGCCACGGTGTATGGCATCGTGCGTCAGAACGGCGGCGCCATTGCCGTCCAGAGTGCGCCCGGCAAAGGCTCGGTCTTCTCCGTCTATCTGCCTCGCTGCGTCGAAAATGCCCCGGAGGCCCGCACGGGTACGCAGGCGAGTGAACCCGCGCTCGCCGGAACTACGCTCCTGGTGGATGACGAAGACGATGTGCGGGAAGTTACGGCGCTGATGCTCCAAAGGCTGGGGCATAACGTCCTGACTGCCTCGGGGCCCGAAGAGGCCATCCGGCTCTGCCGCGAACCGGGAACAGTCGTCGACCTGATCCTGACGGACGTGATCATGCCGTCCATGAATGGCCGGGAGATGGTGCAGGCCATCCTGCACCATCAGAAATCGGCCAGAGTGCTCTACATGTCCGGGTACTCGGCTGATATCATCGAGGCGCGTGGCACGGTGGACCGCGAAGCGCACCTCATCCGGAAACCCTTTGTCCTGGACACCCTGAGAGACAAGATCAATCAGGTTATGCTCGCCTGACGCCACAGCGTTATTCTTCCCCCAGGCTCCGCCACACCACTCCCCCCCTTGCTCGTCCACCTTTTCCTGGTGGAATCCCCTCAAACGCGAAAACGTAGCCGGCTGTTAATAAGAATAGTAATCATTAGCGCGCATAGGAAATTGCGAAGAGGCTTCTCAGGTTTTCCCTGATGCTCACGTTGTGTGCCTTCCCGATACGTATACCTGTAATCAAAATCCAACAGTGGGAATGTCTTTCATTGAAAAGGAGGATGTGATGACCTGGTTCTACAATCTGAAAATCGCATCGAAGCTGGTATTCGGGTTTGTCATGGTTGCCCTGATCGCCTGTGTCATCGGGGTTATCGGCATCACAAAGATCAGACAGATCGAAAAGGCCGATACGGAGATGTATGAGCTGAACGCCAAGCCCATGGGGCCGATTCTGGCAACGGCTGTGGCATTCCAGCGGATCAGGGTCAACTATCGGGAGATAGCGCTGGAGCAGACTAACGAAGGCAAAGTAAAATTTTCCAACCGAATTAAAGAGCTGCAAAAGATAATCGATGACAATATGCCTGAAATCGAAAAGTCTCTGAAGTCGGAAGAGACTAAGAAGGCCTACGCGGATATTAAGGCAGAGCTGGCTAAGTTTACACCTCATCTTGATAAGATTGTGGCCCTGGCCATTGATGGAAAGAACGACCAGGCTGTAGCCTATATGAGGAGTGACTCCGTCGCCGGGATCGCCCGTTCCGTGGACGACTCGATCCAGAAACTCGCTGACCTGAAAATCGATCTCGCCAGGAAGAAGTCCGACGACAATACCGCCGCTGCAAAGGCTGCTGTCATGACGACAAGCGTCATCCTTGCCATTGGGGTGGCTCTGGCGATCGGACTCGGTATTTTCCTTTCCAGGATCATCAGCCGGCCGCTGCAGCAGGCCGTATCGGTATCCAATGAGCTGGCAGAGGGGAACCTGACCGTAACGATCGAGGCGACGAGCAAGGACGAGACGGGCCAGCTGCTGTCGGCGATGCACAACATGGTAGAGAAGCTGAAGGGAGTGGTAGCGGACGTGAAGAGCGCGGCGGACAACGTTGCCGCCGGCAGCCAGGAGCTCTCCTCCAGCTCCGAGGAGATGAGCCAGGGAGCCACCGAGCAGGCGGCCGCGGCCGAAGAGGCCTCCAGTTCCATGGAGCAGATGAGCTCCAACATCCGGCAGAACGCCGACAACGCCACCCAGACCGAGAAGATCGCCCTGAAGAGCGCCTCCGACGCCAAGCAGGGTGGCACGGCCGTGGCTGAAACCGTCGTGGCCATGAAGGAAATCGCCTCCAAGATTTCGATCATCGAGGAGATCGCCCGTCAGACGAACCTGCTGGCGCTGAACGCGGCCATTGAAGCGGCCCGAGCCGGCGAGCACGGCAAAGGGTTCGCGGTGGTGGCGGCCGAGGTCAGAAAGCTTGCCGAGCGGAGCCAGAAAGCGGCGGGCGAGATCAGCGAGCTGTCTGCCTCCAGCGTGCAGGTGGCCGAAGAAGCCGGCGAGATGCTGACGCGGATCGTGCCGGACATCCAGCGTACCGCGGAGCTGGTGCAGGAGATCAGTGCCGCGTGCAAGGAGCAGGACACGGGCGCGGAGCAGATCAACAAAGCGATCCAGCAGCTTGACCAGGTGATCCAGCAGAATGCCAGCGCCAGCGAAGAGATGGCGTCCACCAGCGAAGAACTGGCCAGCCAGGCCGAACAGCTGCAGTCAACCATCGCCTTCTTCAAAACCGGCGAACAAGGAGGTGTTGCCCGTAAAACGGCAGCAGTGCGCCAGTTCGCGGCCAAGAAAAAGGCAGCGATCCCTCATCTGGGTCACGGCACATCCAACGGCTACCACGCTGAACCCGCGACGCCGCGGAAAGTGGCGGTAGGCGGCGGAGTGGATCTGAACCTTGACAACGATCACCTTGACGACCAGTTCGAGAAATTCTAGGAGGGAGCGATGGCGAACGCAGAAACAACGGAAACGCGGCAGTACCTGACCTTCACCCTTGCCGGGGAAGTCTTTGGGGTAGACGTGGCCAAGGTACGGGAGATATTGGAATGGAGCAGCATCACCAAAGTCCCGCAGACGCCTGAATTCATGCGCGGGGTGATCAACCTGCGGGGGGGAGTGGTTCCGGTGATCGACTTGCGGCAGAAGTTCGGGATGCCTGAAACGGAGCGCAGCATCAACACGTGCATCATCGTGGTTGAGGTAGAGACGGGAGTGGAGACGCTGGTGCTGGGGATGCTCGCGGACTCGGTGCAGGAGGTGATCGAGCTGGAGGGAGTGAATATCGAGCCAGCGCCTCGGATCGGGACGAAGTTGGACACCTCGTTCCTGAAGGGAATGGGGAAGCACGGCAATGCGTTCCTGATGATCCTGGACATCGACCGGGTATTCGGCGGCGATGATCTGGCCGGACTGGCCACATTGGAGCAGGCGGTCGCATAACCTGCTGAATTGATTGATTGCACGGCTGCATTGCGCCCCGGTTGTCCGGGGCGCTTTTTTGTGTCGGCCATGGTGTCTTTTGAGCACGTCTCGGCTGTTCACCCCCCTGTTAGCTTCCCCCAACTTTGCAGGGGGAGCTGAGGGGGGCACTTGCCTGCTGACAGGCCGCCGCCATGGCGGCGTGGGGTGCTGATCGGGAAATTCCTGATAAAGAACCCTCCATTTTTACCGATAGTATAAAATAAAATCCTTCGGAAACACCGCTCTCATTTCCGGCTTGTACGGTGTTCAATGGGGGGTATCTCAGGGTTCGGATGGAAGAGAAAAAAATCAAGATGACCCCCAAGAAGAAGGTGCAATCGCTCAAAACCAGGCTTCTGAGGATAAACCTGCTGTTGCTCTGTGTGGCATCAGTTGCGATTGTCCTGGTGGTCAATGTGGCCCAGAAACAGCTGGCGCTCGCGGATGCCGGCAGGGATACCGAACGCATCATTGCGCGCCATCTTGCTATCCACGCGTACTTCAATCAGCAGCTCAAGCCGCGGCTTCTCGCTCTGACGGAGCCGCGGCGCGACAAGGAATACTTCGACCCGGCCTGGATGTCCTCAACGTATGCGGTCCGGGAGATCGACAAGATCTTTCAGGCCCGGCACGGCAAGGGGTACTACTATAAAGAGTGCGCCATCAACGCCCGGAGTCCCCTGAACGAGGCCGATTCCTTCGAGCGGGCGTTTCTGGAGCGGGCCGGCCGTGACCCGGCGGTGACCTCGTTCAACGGCGTGCGGAAGATCGACGGCAAACCGTTTTTCGTTTCCATGGTCCGGGGTGAAACCATGGAAAAGCCGTGTCTGCTCTGCCACAGCAGCCCGGAGAAGGCCCCCGCCGGACTTGTCGGCAACTATGGTGCCGAGCGGAGTTTCGGCCGCCACGAACATGAGCTGGTGTCGGCCGTCTCCATCCGTATCCCCCTGGCTTCGACCTATGCCGAAGCCAACACTTTTTCCCTCAAGCTGTCGGCGCTGCTCTTCGGAGTCATTGCCGCGCTTTTCGCCGTCCAGAACCGGATCTTCGAACGTCTCGTCCTGAAACCCCTGGCCATCGTCACTGAGGAGAGCCGTCGGATTGCCCACGATCACCGCTATCTCGGAGAGCAGCTTCCCCTCGATCACGGCCGTGAAATGAACGAACTCGCCGCATCGTTCAACGTGATGTCGACTGAACTTCATGCCTTTATCCACAATCTGGAGGAAAAGGTTGAGGCAAAAACCGCAGAGCTGGTCCTGGCGCGCAAGGAGGCCGAGGAGGCGAGCCGTGCCAAGAGTGATTTCCTGGCCACCATGAGCCATGAGATCCGCACTCCCATGAATGCCATCATCGGTATCAACCAACTCATGGTCGATACCCCGCTTACGCAGGAGCAACGCCGCCTGTTGGATGACTCGACCACTGCCGCCGAGTCGCTGCTGACCATCATCAACGATATCCTTGACTTGTCGCGGGTGGAGGCCCGGCGCCTGGAGCTGTTTCCTGAGGCGGTCGAGCTGCGCTCCTTTGTCGAATCGCTCCGGCGCCTGTTTGCCGTACAGGCAGCGCGCAAGCAGATCAGCCTCAGTGTCAGCGTGGGCGAGGGGACGCCCCGGTTCGTCTGGTGCGATCCGGCCCGCCTCCGTCAGATACTGACCAATCTTCTCTCCAATGCCATCAAGTTTACGCCGCCGCGCGGCGTGGTCACCATGGTTGCAGACCAGGCTCCCGCCGGCGCGGGACTGGTCTTCAGCGTCAGCGATACCGGCATCGGGATCGATAAGGCCAAGCAGGAGAGTGTCTTCGAGATGTTCCGCCAGGCTGACTCCTCGACTACCCGCATCTACGGCGGAACCGGCCTCGGGCTCGCCATTACGAAGGGGCTCGTGGAACTGATGGGAGGAACGATCGCCGTGGAGAGCGAACCGGGCAGTGGCGCCACGTTCAGCGTGTGTCTCCCCCTGGAGCCGGCTGATGGCCCGCAGTTCCACGACTGCGCCGCCGAAAACCAGGAGCAGGACAGGGAGCTGCCGTCCCTTGAGGTACTCCTGGTGGAGGACAATGATTTGAACCGGACCGTGGCCGTCGGTCTCCTCACGGCCCTCAACCAGCGGGTGACCGCCGTAACCAACGGACGGGAGGCCATCGACATCCTCCGTGACCGGGATTTCGAGCTGGTGTTCATGGATATTTCGATGCCCGAAATGGACGGTATCGAGGCCACCTGGGCGATCCGCCGGGGAGAGGCCGGTGAGCGGGCACGGTCGACGCCCATCGTCTTCCTCACGGCCCATGCCCTGGCGGCTGACCGTGAGCGGTGCCTGGACGCGGACGTGACCGGCTATCTTACCAAACCTCTGTTGCGGGAAGAGCTTCGCAGGATGATCCTCTTATGCGTCGACGGTGAACAACTGCATCGGCCTGCCGGGACCACCTCGCCGTCAGACGCCCCTGAGCCCACCTTCCCGTTCGATCTGGAGTTTCAGCGGAGACAGTTTATTGATGCCGGTCTCGAACACGCTGTGGATGAGCTCTTGTCCACGTTTGTCCAGTCAGCGTCCAAGCTGTGCGACCGGATCGACGAATGCCTCGCTGCCGGCGACTATGCCGCCGCCGCCGCTGCCGCTCACACCCTCAAGGGAGCTGCGGCAACGGTAGGGGCTCCTCCCGTGTACAATTGCGCCGCAGAGGTGGAAGCGGCGGTACGGTTGAACGACGGTGCCGCTGCCGCCCGTTGTCTCAGCCGGTTGCGGGGGGAAGTCGCCCGTACCGAGGCCGCGATCATCCCCGCGTCCGATCACGCACGTTCGTGGCATTGAAATGTGCTGAGCCCGCTGCTCATGGTGGCACTCCGGCCGAACCGGAGTGCCATTTGTCTTTTCGGGCAACGGAGTTTCATGGTTCCTGCAGCCCGTCCGCTGATATCAGGAAATTCCTGATAACGGGCACCTGTTCATCTCTGCGGCAGCATCGTGAAGCGTGTGGGAAATGGGCCGGAAGATGTAATGATGTCGAGGTGGTTGCGGCGCGTGCTCCCGGCAGTTTATTCCCGGGTATGGTATACGCGGTTATAAAACTGCTGTTGGTTCGAAGGAGTCGCGCAATCGCTGCTAAAGGTGGGCCGCGGTCTGTCGAAAGGTATTCATAGCATATTGTGAATGTTCGGGAGGTACGCATGGGATTACGCAGCATGACCATCCGGTGGAAGCTCATAGCCATGACCGCGATCATCGTTGTTCTCACGGCAACGGTTGTTACCGCCATCTGTCTTGCGCGGTTCAGGGCCGATCTGATGAGAGTCGCCACGGTTTCCCAGGAAACGCGGCTCAAGACCCTCTGGGAACTGCTCCGCCAGAAGGGAGCCAACGCCCGGATCGACAATGGCAGGCTCATGGTCGGCGAGTACGTGGTGAACGACAACTTCGAGATTCCCGACAAGGTGAAGGATCTTTGCGGCGGGACGGCAACGATCTTCATGGGCGACCTGCGGGTTTCCACCAACGTCAAGAAGGAGGACGGCAGCCGCGCCATCGGCACTAAACTCCAGGGGCCCGCCTATGATGCCATTTTCAAGGAAGGGAAATCTTACCGCGGCGAAGCGAAGATTCTCGGCGTCCCCTACTTTACGTCCTATGATCCGCTCCGGGATGCGAGCGGTGCGATCGTCGGCGTGCTGTACGTCGGCGTGAAGAAAAGTGAGTTTTTCGAATCCTACGAACGCCTCAAGCTGATCATCGTCGGCAGCGCAGTGGGCACGGTCCTGCTGGCGTGTCTTGTGGCCGGGTTCGTGTCGGGGCGGCTCGTGCGCCCGCTGCGTGACGCAGTTGCCACCGTGGACCGGCTGGCCACCGGCGACCTTTCCGTTGCCATTGAAGTGAAAGGGACGGATGAGATCGGTCGCCTGCTTGCCGCCATGGGCAATATGGTGAGCAAGCTCAGGGAGGTAGTCACCAGTGTCAAGTCTGCTTCGGACAACGTCGCCGCCGGTGCCCGTGAGCTTTCGGCAAGCGCCGAAGAGATGAGCGAGGGGGCCACCGAGCAGGCGGCCGCGGCGGAAGAGGCATCAAGCAGTATGGGGCAGATGAGCTCTAATATCAGGCAGAATGCCGATAACGCGGTCCAGACGGAGAAGATCGCCGGCAAGAGCGCCGCGGATGCCCGCGAGGGAGGGGAGGCGGTTGCCGAGACCGTATCGGCCATGAAGGTTATCGCCGGCAAGATCGCGATCATCGAAGAGATCGCCCGCCAGACGAACCTGCTGGCCCTGAACGCGGCCATCGAGGCGGCCCGTGCCGGTGAACACGGCAAGGGGTTCGCGGTGGTGGCCGCCGAGGTGCGCAAACTGGCGGAGCGAAGCCAGAAGGCTGCTGGGGAGATCGGCGAGCTGTCCGAATCCAGCGTGCGAGTCGCGGAAAAGGCTGGAGAGATGCTTGCCCGCATGATTCCCGATATCCAGCGGACCGCAGAACTGGTGCAGGAGATCAGCGCGGCGTGCAAGGAGCAGGATTCCGGCGCGGACCAGATTAACCGGGCCATCCAGCAACTGGACAACGTGATCCAGCAGAACGCCTCCACCAGCGAGGAGATGGCGTCCACCAGCGAAGAACTGGCGAGTCAGGCCGAACAGCTCCAGGAAACCATAGCCTTTTTTAATGTCTGAGAGATTATCCTGATAGGTGAGGTGATTAACCGCGGCATGCGTCGCGGTTTTTTTTATGTTCTGTAAATGTCTGTTTGTCGTGTTGTTAGACCAATTGTTTTGTTTGGTGGACCCTTGTTTTAAAAAAACTCCTCAAGGTTTTACTGGGTAAACCGATACGCGCAATAGTTGGTGTGAAATATGGTTTTTCGGGGATGAGCCCGGGAAAACCCTGAGTAACTGGAAGGAGAGGTGTCAATGAGCTGGAAGAACCTGAAGCTGAGTCTCAAGGTGCTTGCGGGCATCGGTAGTGTCCTTGTGTTGCTGGCAGTCATCAGCGTCTGGGCGGTGAACGGCCTGTCAAAGGTTGTCCGGGACGGCCACGAGGTAAGCGAAGGGAACAAGCTGCGGGCCGAGCTCCTCCAACGGGAGGTGGATCACCTCAACTGGGCCAAGAACGTCAGCACGTTCCTGCTGGACGACAAGGTCAGGGAGCTCACCGTTCAGGTGGATCACACCAAGTGCAAGTTCGGCGAGTGGTACTACGGCGAGGGACGCAAGAAGGCCGAGGTCATGCTCCCCGCGCTGAAAGACGGGCTGGCTGCCATCGAGGAGCCCCACCGCAAGCTCCACGAGTCGGCAGGGATCATCAAGAAGGCCTATAACAAGGAGCAGGGTGAGCAGGGCCGCAGGGACGCGGAGATCATCTTCGCGAGCCAGACCCAGCCGAACCTGCAGCTGGTGCAGAAGCACCTGGCCGGGCTCAACGAGACATCCCGCAAGAGTATCCTCTCCGATGAACAGATGATCGCCAACGCCAACAGCACCAAGACCGCCGTGATCGCCCTGAGCATTGCCGCCCTGGTGATCGGCGTTGTTCTGGCGCTGCTCATATCCCGTTCCATCAGCATTCCGGTTATGAAGGGGGTTGAATTCGCTCTGAAAATAGCCGACGGCGACCTGCGGAGCACCCTCGACATCGATCGGAAGGACGAGGTGGGGCAGTTGGTGGCGGCCCTCAACGACATGGTTGCCAAGCTCCGTGACATTGTAACCGATGTGAAGAACTCGGCCGATAACGTTGCCGCCGGCAGCCAGGAACTCTCCTCCAGCTCCGAGGTCATGAGCCAGGGAGCCACCGAGCAGGCAGCCGCTGCCGAAGAGGCATCAAGCTCCATGGAGCAGATGGCGGCCAATATCCGGCAGAACGCGGACAATGCCTCCCAGACCGAGAAGATCGCCCTCAAGAGCGCCATGGACGCCCGCGAGGGCGGCACGGCTGTTGCCGGCACGGTGAGTGCCATGAAGGAAATCGCCTCCAAGATCTCGATCATCGAAGAGATCGCCCGTCAGACAAACCTGCTGGCGTTGAACGCGGCCATCGAAGCGGCCCGAGCCGGCGAGCACGGCAAAGGGTTCGCGGTAGTGGCGGCCGAGGTCAGAAAGCTTGCCGAGCGGAGTCAGAAGGCGGCGGGCGAAATCAGCGAGCTGTCTGCCTCCAGCGTGCAGGTGGCGGAAGAAGCCGGCGAGATGCTGGCGCGGATGGTGCCGGACATCCAGCGTACCGCGGAACTGGTGCAGGAGATCAGTGCCGCGTGCAAGGAGCAGGACTCGGGCGCGGAGCAGATCAACAAGGCGATCCAGCAGCTTGACCATGTGATCCAGCAGAACGCCAGCGCCAGCGAAGAGATGGCGTCCACCAGCGAAGAGCTGGCCGGGCAGGCGGAGCATCTCCAGTCGACCATTACATTTTTCAAAACCGACGAGCAGGGGCGGACTGCCGGGAGATCCCCGGCCGTGCGCCCGGCCGCGGTGGCGAAGAAGCCCGCTGCGTTGCGCCTGGGCCACGGCAACGAACGCCGGACGGAACCTGTCGCGCCGCGAAAGGCTGTAGCCGGCAAGGGCGTGGACCTGAAGATGGACGGCGACTACCTGGATGACCAGTTCGAAAAGTTCTAGCAGGCTGCTGCAAAACCGTTGCGGGGCCGGTCTGTGTCACTGAGCAGTCAAGTTCCCCCCCCGATTAATCACTATGGATCGTGGGCACCAGCCGTCCGAACGAAAAAGCCCGGCCCGGAGATCTTCTCCGGACCGGGCTTTTTGCATGGGGCTGCCTGGTTGCTTCCAGGCTGTTAGACGAGGCCGTGGGCCACCATGGCATCGGCAACCTTGGTGAAGCCGGCGATGTTGGCGCCGAGCACGTAGTTGCCGGTGGCGCCGTATTCCTCGGCGGTCTCGTGGCAGAGGCGGTGGATGCCCTTCATGATGTTCTCAAGCTTCTTCTCGGTGTCTTCGAAGGACCAGGAATCACGCTGGGCGTTCTGCTGCATTTCAAGGGCCGACGTGGCGACGCCGCCGGCGTTGGCAGCCTTGCCGGGGCCATAGGCGATTTTGGCGTCGAGGAATATCTTGATCCCTTCAGGGGTGGTGGGCATGTTGGCGCCTTCGCCCACGGCGATGCAGCCGTTCTTCACCAGGGTCTTGGCATCCTTGCCGTTGATCTCGTTCTGGGTTGCCGACGGCATGGCCACCTGGCAGGGAATGTCCCAGATGTTGCCGCCCGCGATGTACTTGGCATCCTTGTGATAGGAGGCGTAGTCCTCGATGCGGCGACGCTCCACTTCCTTCAGCTGCTTGATGAGGTCCAGGTCGAGACCTTTCTCGTGGTAAATTACGCCGTTGGAGTCGGAGCAGGCCACGCACTTGCCGCCCAGCTGGTGAATCTTCTCGATGGTGTAGATGGCCACGTTGCCGGAACCGGACACGGTGCAGATCTTGCCGTCAAAGGAATCCTTGCGGACCTTGAGGGCCTCGTTGATGAAGAAGGTTGCGCCGTAGCCGGTGGCCTCGGTGCGCACGAGGGACCCGCCCCACTTGAGCCCCTTGCCGGTCAGCACGCCCGCTTCCCACCGGTTGGTGATCCGCTTGTACTGGCCGAACATGTAGCCGATCTCGCGGCCGCCCACGCCGATGTCGCCGGCGGGAACGTCGGTATGCTCGCCCAGGTGGCGGTAGAGCTCGGTGATGAAGCTCTGGCAGAAACGCATGATCTCATCGTCGGACCTTCCTTTGGGGTCGAAGTCGGAACCGCCCTTGCCGCCGCCGATGGGCATGCCGGTGAGGGAGTTCTTGAAGATCTGCTCGAAGCCCAGGAACTTGATGATGCCCAGGTAGACCGACGGATGGAAGCGGAGGCCGCCCTTGTAGGGACCGAGGGCCGAGTTGAATTCCACGCGGAAGCCGCGGTTGATGTGGACCTGACCCTTGTCGTCCTGCCAGGGCACCCGGAAGATGATCTGGCGCTCGGGTTCGCAGATCCGCTCGATGATCTTGCGCTCCAGGTATTCGGGGTGCTTGGTGACAACGGACCCGAGGGATTCGAGCACCTCAGCCACTGCCTGGTGGAATTCCACTTCGCCCGGGTTGCGCTTGAGAACGTCCTGATAGATGCCCTGAAGTTTCTCGTCGACTTGATGCGGTGACATTGATTCCTCCCCTGATTAAAATGTAGACAGTCAACTGTGTGAACAGATTGCGCCCTGTCCTTCTGAGTAGATTGCCTGTGTTTTATGCACGTACTGCACCAAAACTATGCATAGAGTGACGTTGTGATGGGCAATTGTCTGATTTGTCGGCAAATTTTGTGGGGGAGGAGTGCTGGTGGCGCACGGTGAGATGGGTTTGGTGATTATAAAATGTACACGGTTGTGTAGGTTGCCTGTAAATCGGGCGGGCCCGACTCGGACGGACCGGTTGTTGTCGGGAGGGGGTCTGGTATCCTTTTCCTGAGACCACAATGATGGGAGGATTTACCGTGCTGATCGAGATGCATTGTCATACTTCCGAATACTCTTCCTGCAGCGGCGTTGCTGCCGTTAACCTGGTGCGGCAGGTGGCGGCGAAGAATCTGCAGGGGATCGTTCTTACGGATCACCATCACCTCTGGGAAGCCTCTGAACTGGCCGATGTCCGGCGCCGGGCGGAGGTTCCAGACCATTTCGTCATCCTTGCCGGCCAGGAAGTAACCACGCCGGAACTCGGCGATGTGCTCGTCTACGGTGCGGATGCGACGATCGAGCGGGGGACTCCGCTGGCCGAAATCCGGCGGCGCTACCCGGCTGCCGCCCTCGTCTGGGCCCATCCCTACCGCAGGGGTAAGCGCCCCGCGCCGGAGCAGCTCTGCCATCCGCTGCTGGACGGAGTGGAGATCTTCAACTCCAACCACACGGTGCGGGAGAACAGCCAGGGGCTCCAGGACTGGCATCGCGAGCGGTTCACCGCCATCGCGGGCACCGACACCCATGGCGAAAACTACGCAGGGCTCTATCCGACCCAGTTCGACCATGCCGTCAAGACCATCGTCGACCTGGCAGCCGAGATCAGGCACGGCAGGTGTCGGCCGTTCCTGAAGGAAATTCCCCGCTCGGGCGCCAACAGCCAGGTCATCGAGGTGACCATCGGTACCAAGGGGGCCGACGAGGTGCGCGAACGGCTCATCATCAAGGAGATCGGCACCCGGCATAAGTGGCGGTCCGCCGAGCGGGCATTTCGCATCATGGGGGAGATCGTCGGTCACGGCTTCGACGAGGGGAAGTTCAGGGTACCCCGCCCCATCGATGAGGACGAAGCCTCCATGACGCTCATCGAACAGGGCCTGCGGGGAAAATCGCTCTTCGACAAGCTCCTGACGGCCGAACCGGAGGACGGACGAGAATACCTGTCACTGGCTGCCGGCTGGCTGGCCCGACTTCATGGCTGCCGCCTCAGGATCACGCCGCGCGATGAATTTCTGGTCCGGGAAGACGAGCGTCTGGCCCGATACCTGGAGCGGTTCACCGCCATCGGGCACAGGCACACCCGCAAGGTGCAAGAGATTCTCGCTGCGGTGGCGGCAGAGGAGCGGCGAGTGGTGGCGGAGGGGAGTGCATACCTGGTGCAGGGCCATGGCGATTTTCATCCGAAAAACGTGTTCGTGGGCCAGGATGTCATGGAGAACCGTTCAACCCTGTTCGTGGCGGCAATAGACTTCGAAAGCTCCTACGTGCTTCCCCGGGCCTTTGATGTGGGGTGTTTCCTGGCCCAGTTCCGCAACCAGTTCTATCGCTATGGGGAGATAGTGAACGCCTATCCCGAAGAGCTGTTCCTGGATGCCTATCTGCGCGATTCCGATCAGGTGGAGCCGGATTTCCTCCGCCAGGTCGAACTGTTCCGCGCCCGGACCAACATGAGCATCGCTGCCTACCTGGTGAAGGTGGGGCTGGGGGACAGCGAGGATCTGTGGCGGGTGATCGTGGAGGCCGAGCGCTCCATCAGCAATCTATCAACCGGTCCTGCTGGTTGAACTGCCTGGCCTTTCGTTCGTTTTCCGATATACTGATCCCAACTCACCACACTCAAGGAGGAACATCATCCATGCTGAACACCGAGATGGCCGCGGCCCTCAACAAGCACTTGAATATCGAACTCTATTCGGCCCAACTTTACCTCTCCATGTCGTCCTATGCCAACTCCATAGGGCTCAAGGGGGCCGCCACCTGGTTCATGGTCCAGTATCAGGAGGAGATGCTTCATTTCATGAAGTTCTATCAGTACATCAACAGCCAGGGCGAACACGTGACGCTCGGTCCCATAGACGCACCGCCGGCCGAGTTCGCCTCCCTGCTGCAGATGTTCGAGAAAACCCTCGAACACGAGATGTTCATCACCCGGTGCATCAACGACCTGACCGAACTGGCGGTCCGGCAGAGGGATCATGCCACCCAGATTTTCCTCCAGTGGTTCGTGACTGAGCAGATCGAAGAAGAGGAAAACGACCGGGAGATCATCGGCAAGCTGAAGCTGGTGGGAGACAACGGTTACGGTTTGCTGATGATCGACAACGAACTGGGTGCGCGGGTGTTCACCGCCCCCCCGGCTGACGGCCAAGCGCCCTGATGCCTTGCTGAGCAGTGTACGAGACCGGCTGCGGGGAGGCGGTTCTTCCTGCCTCCGCCGCAGCCGGCGTGTGAAAGGACGGCATGATGAAAATACGCTTCTGCGAGCACAACAAGGGGAAGAACAAAGTGGTCAAACGGCTGCATGAACAGTTCCCCAAGCTCGATGTGAAGATCAAGGACTGCATCGGCAAGTGCGGTCCCTGCCACAAGACACCCTTTGCCCTTGTAGACGGAAAGACGGTCTGCGGCATTGACTCTGAAGATCTCTATGGAAAGATCGTGAAGGAAATGGGCAAATAGCGGAAGTGCGTCACGCTTTATCTTTTCCTCTAAATTTCTGACTTTGTGCGTCAGAATTAGACGGCCGATTTTGAAATCCCATATAATCAATTGGTTACGTTTGTGTATACACAATAATTAAAAATTCTTATGTGGCGCAACGTTTAATGTTAGCGCTATCCTGTCTGAAAGTGAGTCTGTCATATGGCATTATTCGTATGACCGACGCAGCGGTAACCGAACCATGGAACCCGACCGGTCGCGAGGTTCGGTTCCCGTCAGTTATTTCCGGCAGGATGACGCATGGCGATCCCACAAATTCCCTTGTTCAAGTGGCCGAAACGTCGGCTGTTCACCCTTGCAGCCCTGCTTATGGTGGTGCTTGCGGCCGTCACGTCGCTGCGGTTCCGCTATTATGGGCACTGGCAGGGAATTTACATTCTCAGGGGGGCGGACGGCCGTTACCTGGTGAAGGATGACCTGTTGCTCGGCGACGAGAACGCTCTCCTCCTCGCCCTGCCGGCCGAGCCAGTGTTTCGTTTTCTCAATGGCAATGTGAGCTACGCCACCGGGGGGCCGCGTCTTGAATACGAGTGGTTCCGCCGTGACGGGAGCGGGTTCGTCCGCAGTTTTGCCGCCGACGGCACGGAGTATCTTACCTGTCTCAGCAGGTATCTGGACAGCGGTGGGAAGGAGAGCCAGGGGCTCTTCGTGGGGGGCGGACTGCCCTTCGACCTGGAAACGGACCGCCGGCAGAGCATGAACGAAACCGGGATGGCTTTTTTCGACGGCGCGTCCTGGCATCACATCTGGTGCAACGTCAACGAGGCCATCTCGCCCTGGAGCAATCCGGCCGCGGTGATGCCCCCTTCAGCCTGGAAATACCGGGGGAGCCGCATTCTGGAGTCAACGCCCCGGCGGCTCGTTCTCGGCAGCAGCCACTGGTTCGAGCTTGACGGCGTACCGGTGTCCATGGACCGTTTCATGATCTTCAGGGCCGGTACCCGCTATGTGACTCTCGTGATCCGGATGACCAACATCGGCACGCAGCCCACGGGTTACTTCTATGTCTACGGCGACGAGCCGTGGGTGGGGAACTACGGATCTGCAGAAGGTAACGTGGGCTGGGTTGTCGACGGCCTCGTTCCCTATGAGGGAACCCTCGACCTGAAACGCTACAGTTGGGCCGGCTATGTGGACCATGGCAACGAAGCGGCCGGCGAGACCCATGACCGCAGCGGTTTGGCCAATTTCATCGAGTGGCAGGGCCCCGTCACGCCGGATACGGTCTACTTTTCAAACAGGATGGGCACCTTTGCCAATGTTTCCGCCCGGGTGCCCCTCTCCCATCCGCAGGACCGGGTCATTGTCCTCCAGTGGGGCCCCCGCCTCCTGGTGCCGGGACAGTCGGACACCTTTGTTCTTTCCATCGGCATGGCGGACCGGGAGCCGAACACCGGCTTCCCGCTCAAGCCCGACACTTCCTTCGATCTTGCCTCATTCCAGCAGTTTCTGGCAACCCAGGGTTTCTGACGAGACTCAGCCCCCGTCACACATTCCGAGCGGCTTCCCTTTACTTTTGAAAGCTTCGCACGAACCGGCGATCGATCAGGTCCTTGAGGAGCCAGGGGAGCGTGCCGTGTCGGACGATCTTTCCCCGGACCAGCACTCCGGTGCCGTCACCCAGGTTCAGTATCTGGAGAAAGCGCTTCTGAGGCGTGAAGGGGACAAGCGGGCACCCGTCAAGGTACGCCCGGAGGTTGGCGTGGAGAAGCGGTCCCTGGCGGACCGCATAGACCCCCACCCGGGCCAGGGGAGCACCTTCGAAGGCGATGCAGTCGCCGCCGCCGAATACTGACGCCGAGCCGGTCGACTGGAGGAAGCGGTTGACGCTCAGGGAGCCGTCCGGGGCCAGGGGAAGCCCCAGGCTTTCGAGGAAGAGAGGCGGTTTCACGCCGGTGGAAACCAGGGCGACGTCGAATGGGATCCGGCGGCCGTCGGCAAGGATGGCCGTACCGTCTGTCCAGCCGGAAACGGGAGTGTCTTCGATCATTCGGATTCCGCGCCGGTCGAAGGAGGCGCGGACCAACTCACGGGTCAGGGGAGGGAAGGGTGCGAGCAGGGGGCCGGCACTGGCAATGGTGACGCTGCCCCGATCGCCCAGCAGCCGGCGGCCGTTGCCGGCAATCTCCACACCGGCCGCGCCGCCGCCCACCACCAGAAGTCGGGGAGGCGCGGTGCAGCCCGCATCCCGCAGCCGTTCCACTGCCCGGGCCAGATTGGCGATGGGTTTGACCGGGTAGACGCCGGGCAGGGCGGGGACCAGCCCGGCCACTATCGATCCGGCGTTAAGGGAGAGGGCATCGTAGGCCAGCTCTCTGCCGTCGGTGAGCCGGAGCAGCCTGCAGTCCGGATCGAGCCCCGCTGCCTCGCCGATCACGCACCGCCCGCCGCCCGATTCCGCCAGCCGCTGCACGTCGATGCGAACCTGCTCTTCCGTGTAGAGCCCCCCGAGCATTCCCGGCCCCATGCCCGAATAGTAGTGATGGCGGGCCGGGGTGACGAGGGTGACGGCGATGCCCGCTCCGGTAAGCTCCCGGAGGCGCCGGAGGGTATGGAGATGGGCATGCCCTCCGCCTACCAGTATCAGGTGCCGGGCGGCGCGGCCGTTCATCGGGCGGAAAAGCGGCTCCGGGTAAGAGGGGATGCCGTTTCCATGACGACACCGTGGTCCGGGTTGGCGGCGGCGTGCAGAAGGCTTCTGAATATCGTTTCCGCCTCTTCCGGCCTGCCCAGTGCCGCGGCGATCTCCGTGGCGGAAAGGGTGCCCCCTACCCGTCGCAGGAATGCCAGTGCCTCACCCGTGAGGGCCAGGACGCCGCCTGCCGCCTTTTTCCCCGCCTCCACGCCGGGCTGGTGGTAGGCGTTGATGTTGACCAGGGAGGCATAGAGCCCCACGGCCCGCTCGAAGAGGGCCACCAGGACACCCACGGTGCGTGGGGTTATGGCGGGAATGGTGATGGTGAGTGACTCGCGCCCCTTTTCGCTCAGGGCGGTGCGGGTCCCCTGAAGGAAGCCGGACAGGTAGTCGCCGCTGGTGAAGCCCGGTTCAACCGACAGGGAGACCCCCTCACGGTCCTTCAAGACCTCGATGAAAGCGACGAAGAAGTTGTTGGTCCCCTCACGCAACTGCTGTACATAGGCGTGCTGATCCGTGGAACCCTTGTTGCCGTAGACCGTGAGCCCCTGGTTCACCACGGCGCCGGCCAGGTCCAGCTCCTTGCCGATGGACTCCATGATGAGCTGCTGGAGGTAGCGGGAGAACAGGAGCAGGCGGTCCTTGTAGGGGAGCACCACCATGTCGCGGGAGCCGCTGCCGCCGGTGGCGTGATGCCACATGAGGGCCAGGAGGGCCGCCGGGTTGCGGAGGGTCTCGCGCCGGCGGGTCAGGATGTCGCAGACCCGGGCGCCGTCGAGGAAGTCTCTGATGGGGATTCCCTGGAGCGCAGCCGGCAGGAGCCCCACGGCCGAGGTTTCCGAGGTACGGCCGCCGACCCAGTCCCACATGGGGAAGCGGTAGAGCCAGCCGCTGGCCTCGGCGGTCCGGTCCAGCTCGCTGCCGGCGCCGGTGACCGCCACGGCATGACGGGAAAAGTCGAGCCCGGCGCGCCGGTAGGCCGCCTCCGCCTCCAGCATGCCGTTCCTCGTTTCCTTGGTGCCGCCGCTCTTGGAGATGACGATGGCAAGGGTTTCCGCCAGTCCATCCCGACCGAGGGTCTCAAGTACCCGGTCCATGCCGTCAGGGTCGGTGTTGTCGAAGAAGAAAGGCCGCATCTGGTCGCCGTGGCCGCCCAGGGCATCGGCCACGAACTGCGGACCCAAGGCTGACCCGCCGATGCCGATTACCAGGACGTTGCGGAAGAGGCGGGCTCCGGGCGCCGTCACCACCCCGTTATGGACATCGGCTGCAAAGGCCGCTACACGATCAACAGTCTCCCTGATGGCGGCGGCGATAGCGGGGTCGGGGGCCAGCTCGGGATTTCTGAGCCAATAGTGCCCCACCATCCGGTTTTCGTCCGGATTTGCGATCTCACCCGCCTCCAGCCGTTCCATGACATCGAAGGCGCGCTGCATGGCGGACTCCATGGAGGCGAAGAAATCGTCGCTGAAGGCCATTCTGCTGACATCAAGGATGAGTCCCGTGTCCGCGTCGGAAAGAAGATAGGTCTGGTAGCGTTGCCACAGTTCTTGGGCGTTCATTGGACTCCTCCGGTCGTCATGGTGTTCCGGGCCCCTCCGGGGCTCCGATGGCGCCGCCTCAGGTGAAACCGGAACCGGCGGTGCAGGCATAACAGTAATCGTCAGTGGGGATAAGGGTTCCTTCTGGGGGAGGGCAAGCCATGTCCGCCACGTGACGCTGCTCCCCCCCCAACCCCCGGCCGGCGGCCAGGTTGAAGTCGCAGTCGTAGAGATGGCCGTCCCAGGCCACGGAGACCAGGGTGCGGCACATGAGGCCGGGCACCGTGGCCGGGTTGAAGCTTCCGGCCAGCCGCCGCAGATATCCTTCCAGATTGCCCGAGTCCTCCAGCCAGCGGCGGAAGCGCCCCAGTGGGACGTTGGCAAAGGTGTAGAGGTGCGAGAAGACCACGCCGTACTTGCGTTCCAGATCCCGGCGGAGTTTCTGTTCCGCCTCGCACTGGGAGGGGGGAAGGAACGCGCCGGTCGGATTGGCCACCAGGTCCAGTTCCAGGCCGCTCCCGTCGCGGCCGTAGCCGAGATCGTTCAGGAGTTTCAGGGCCGAGATGCTCCTCTCCATGATGCCGTGGCCGCGCTGGGCCTCGGCCTGGCCGACGTTGACCGACGGGAACGATGCCACAATGGCGGCGCCCGCAGACCTGAGCAGCTCGGGCAGGTGCGCAGCGCCGGGGCTCAGGAACGCCGAGAGGTTCGTCCGGACGATGAGCCGGGGCGTCAGCGGCGCCAGCGCGGCCACCAGCCGTTCGATGCCGGGAACGAGCTCCGGCGCGCCGCCGGTGATGTCGATGGTCTGAAACCGGCAGCGGGAGGCGTAGGCGATGACCTCCTCCATGGTTTCCGGCGTCATGATCTCGGTCCGGGATGGTCCCGCCTCCAGGTGGCAGTGGCGGCAGGCCAGGTCGCACAGGACGCCCACGTTTACCTGGAGGGTGGTGGTCCGGTCCCGGCGAAGCTCCAGTCCGCACCGCTCCAGGGCGCGGGAGAACGCCTCGATGCAGGGGGCGGATTGCGCAAGGGATTCCGTCATGGTCCGGTCGGGCTACAGCGACAGCTTCTCGGCGATTTTGCGCATCTGCACCCCGTGGACCAGGGCCGCGCCGCCCCTGATGGCGTTGGCCACGTGGACTGCTTCGGTCATCTCTCCCAGGTTCGATCCCTTCTCCAGGCAGGCCCGGGTATACGCGTCGATGCAGTAGGGGCACTGGACCGCGTGGGCCACGGCCAGGGCGATGAGGGTCTTTTCCCGCTCGGTCAGCTCTCCCTCGGCGAACACTGCGCCGTAGTAATCAAAGAACTTCTTGGCCAGGTCCGGCGCATCCTTGCCGATATCACCGAATTTCGCCAGATCGTCGGGTACATAGTACGAGTCCATCAGGTTCTCCTTTGAGCGGTAATTTTCTTGTACAGGACCGGCACCAGCGAAAAGAGCCCCAGCAGGGCGAAGGAGCCGATCACGCGCGGCGAGGCGATGTCCGCGGGGCTCGCGATGGCGGCGAGGCTGGCGCCGGCGTTGACGTAGACGAAGCCGCCCGGGATGATTCCCACGAAGGTCCCGAGCACGAAGGTGCGCAGGGGGAGCCGCGTCAGACCCGCCCCCAGGTTGATCAGGAAGAAGGGGAACAGGGGGACGAGCCGCAGAAAGAGCAGATAATTGAGCCCGGCCTTTTCAAGTTCGCGGTTGATCCCCTCAAGCCTGGGGCCGAAACGCCGCTGGACCGCATCGTGGAGGAGGTAACGGGTGAGCAGGAAGGCCAGCGTCGCCCCGACGGTGGCGCCGGTCACCGCCCAGGCGGTCCCCGCCACAGCCCCGAACAGGGCGCCGGCGGCAAGGGAAAGGACCGTGGCCCCCGGCAGCGACAGGGCGGTCTGAATGACATAGACCGCCAGGAACATGGCAACCGTCAGTATCCGGTTTTCGCCGTAAAAGGCCAGCAGGGTCGCATGGTTGGCCTTGAGCGAGGCGAAGGTCAGCAGCCGTCCCAGGTCCAGGATGAAGAACAGGGCAACCAGTGCGGCAAAGAGTGAAATGACGATAATTCGTTGTGCGTTCATGAACGATGGTTATATACCAGGCCGGGGGCGGAGGCAATCGGCTATAGGGATATATTCATATTTTCCATGATTCACACGTAGTCGATTGGTTCGCGACACATGCGAGAGCTCATGCTGCGGCTTCCGGTCCTCGTGGCCGCTGCCGGTTCCGACAACCGCCAGGCCATGGCGTGAAGTCGTCAGCGGGCTGTCCGGGCCGGGCGGGCGCAGCGGTTCGTCAAGGGCAGGGCCGTGTGGGCAAACGGGATTGTCGGACACGGTGTTCCTCCGCGGATACGGCGGTGAAGGGGGCGTCACGGGTGTATCGAGGCGATAACCCCTTGTTGAGAAACACTGCAAGGAGGGCATGATGCCCGGCGCGCGGAGCAGTACAGCGGACACATACCAGATGGCCAGGCAAGGATGCGAGCACCGTGCAACGCAGCAGGCGGCTCCCGTAGCAGTATTTCATAGAGCCTGATAAAGATTGTACTTGGATGGTGGCGGTGATGCAACGGACGTGGGAACGGGCGGGTCAGGAAGTCCCTTTTTTGAGCTTGTAGAAGGCGCCCGCCGTGTCAAGGGCGATGGCCGAGTGGTTCGCCAGGGTTGTGAGGAATTCGATTTCCGCAGCGGTGAAGGATCTGCCGTCGGCCCTGCCGGAAAGGGTTACCACGCCCGCCACCCGGCCCTTGAACTGGAGGGGCACAGTGATGATGCCGGGAGTGGTGAAGAGTTCGCCGTTGGGGTCTTCCTCCAGCATTCGGTGGGTGAGAGGGGGCGGCACCTCTTCGTCGATGCGCAGGGGCTTGTTGTTGGCGGCAACGAGCCCGGCTATCCCCTGGTCGTGGCGGAGCCTGAATCCCTTGGCGAGGGTGCGGCTCACGCCCACGCTGACTTTCATGGAGAAGTAACTTCCATCGCGATCCAGGAGTAGAAGGTATCCCTTTTTCGCCGTTACTTCCTCCACCGCCCCCTCCACCAGCCGCTTCAGGATTTCGCCGGCATCCAGGGAGGCCGAGATGGCCGTGCAGAGACGGTTGGCGGATTTCATCAGGTGGAGCGCGTCATGGAGTTCCCGGTTCTTCAGCTTCATGTCGTCCATGAGCCGCCGGTTCTCACGGGTGAGAGCCTGTTTCTCGACGGCGCGTCCCACGATGTTGGTCAGGATGGCGGGGTCGTCCACGGGCTTGATGATGAAATCGTAGGCCCCCAGGCGAAGGGCCTTGATGGCGGTGAAGCTGGAGGCGTTGCTCGTGACGATCACTACTTCAAGGTCGGGGAACGAGTCTTTCAGGAGTTTGAGGAGGTTGAGACCGCTCATCCCGGGGAGGTTGATGTCGGTCACCAGGATGTCGAAGGGTGCGGCGTTGACCTCGTGCACGGCCTCCTCGCCGGAGGCGACCGATGTAACGATATATCCGCCTTTTTCAAGGGTTGAGGCAATGAACGCACGGGAAGGGGCCGATTCATCCACGACGAGGACTCGAATTTCGGTGGCGTGTCCCATTGTACACCTCCTCATCCCGCCTGTATCAGGAATTTCGAATGGTAGTTCAGGATGATACAAAAATCAATCAGAAAGGGGTCACGATTCGACATGCTTACGCTATTCACAAGACGAGCGGAGAGAAATGCTTTGACAAAAAAGGCGTAATTACCTAGTATTGGCGAAAATTTACCCGAGGTTTCCTGATGCACGCTGCCCTTTCCCTGGTCGGGGATGACCTGAAAAATGTCGAATCACAGTTCAGAAAGGACCTGGAATCAGATGTCTATCTGATCCGCAAGGTAGGAGAGTATGTCCTTGCCAGCGGCGGCAAGAGAATTCGTCCCATGCTGTTGCTCCTTTCGGCAAAGCTGTGCGGCTACCAGGGCGATCGCCACGTTCCCCTTGCCAGCGTCATCGAATTCATCCACACCGCAACCCTGCTCCATGACGACGTGGTCGACAACGCCACGTTGCGCCGCGGCAACGCCTCCGCCAACGAGGTCTGGGGCAATGAGGCCTCGGTGCTGGTGGGTGATTTTCTCTTTTCCAAGTCTTTTTCCCTCATGGTGGAGGCCGGGGACCTGCGCGTCCTCAAGGTCATGTCCGGCGCCACGACCATCATCGCAGAGGGAGAGGTTCTGCAGCTCCTTTGCACCAGCGATCTGGAGATGACCCAGGAGCGCTACATCGAGGTCGTCAAGAGCAAGACCGCCGTGCTCCTGTCAGCCGCCTGCGAGGCCGGTGCCATCCTGGGCACATCGTCGGCCGAGCAGCAGGAGGCACTGCGCGACTTCGGCATGGACCTGGGCATAGCCTTCCAACTAATGGACGACACCCTCGACTACACGGCCAGCGAAGAGCAATTCGGCAAGGAAATCGGCCACGATCTCGAGGAGGGGAAAATCACGCTCCCTCTCATCCATACCCTCATGAAGTGCTCCGACGAGGAGCGCGAAACCATCGCAGCCGTAGTGGAAAAGGAAATCCTGGAGCCGGGTGATTTCGAATCGGTGTTCACCCTTGTCCACAAGTATGGCGGCATCGAGTACACCATCTCCGTTGCCAATGAGTACATCGCCCGCTGTAAGGCCCACCTTGGCGCATTCGTCGATTCACCGGAAAAAGAAGCACTGATCGAACTTGCCGATTATGTGGTGAATCGCAAGCGCTAAATAGCCGTACACTTTGGTCAAATAACGCATCAGTCCGATTCGCCGTTGTTTTTTTGCCAGTCATTTCCATTGATCACGGATTGGCCCGTATATTGCTCACTCTCCGGTGTGGTTGTCAGTGAACGGCGCCCTTGTCGGCGCAGGGGGATGTGAGATGGAAGACGTCACTCTTGTTATGCAATCGGAAGTGAAGATCAACGGCACCACTTACCCGATTCACGTCTATAGGCGCGAGGACGGCCATTGCTTCGCCGTGACCCACCTGAAGAACGGCGACATCATCATCAACGACGGGGAGACCCAGGAGGAGGCCCTCGCCCGGCAGGAAGGGGTCCTTCCCCTTGCCGTCGGCTCCCGGGTCATTCTGGACGAATTCCGCCGCTCAAACGGACTGCTGCTCAAGTTTTCCCATTAGCTTTCCCATTAGCGGCCCCTTTGCCGCGGAACGTGCGCCCCTGCAGGGCGCCTGGTTCACGGGCCCGGGTCCGTCTATTCATGTAGTTTTACCCTTTTGTCCTTGCATTATCTCCGGCCATGAACTACATAGTTTCCATCCCGCATGCAGGATGGGAAACTCTTTTGCTTTTCACGGAAATGCCATGAGACTGCCCGGTTCGGCGCGGATTCCATTGCTGGCGGTGTTCATCGTCGGGATCAGCCTGTTCCACTATCTGACACCCCTTCACCTGCCCGCTCTCCATGATCTGTTCCAGAGGCTCTACTATCTTCCGATCATCCTGGCCGCTTTCTGGTTCGGTCTCAGGGGGGGGCTCGGCACGGCAGTCGTCGTCAGTATCCTCTACGTGCCCCACGTCCTGTTCCAGTGGGGGGCGCGGCCGTCGCTGGAACTGGAGAAGTTTCTAGAGATTCTCCTCTACAACGTGGTGGGAGGCATCACCGGCTACCTGAGCCAGAAGGAAGAGGAGCGGAGGAACGAGTTGGAGCGCGCCGCCCGGCGCCTGGAGGATTCCTACCGCACCCTCAGGGGGCAGGCCGACCTCATCATCGGCATCGAGGAGCAGTTGCGCCGGGCCGAACGCCTGTCGGCACTCGGAGAGATGTCGGCCATGCTGGCCCACGAGATCCGCAACCCGCTGGGCTCCATCCGAGGCACGGCGGAGATCCTGCGCGACGACTTCAGCCCCGGCGACCGCAAGTTCGAGTTCCTGGAGATCCTCATCAAGGAAACCGACCGGCTCAACCGGGTGGTCGAGGATTTCCTGCGCCTGGCGCGGCCGCTTGATGGGGAGAAGAAACGGTGCGACCTGGCGGCCGAGCTGCGTGAGCTTGTGGCGCTCCAGGAGAGCGAGGCGACCGCCCGGGGGGTCGGGCTCAGCCTGGAGGCGGGAGAAGCGCCTACGGTGGCCGGGGACCGGGAGCGGCTGCGCCAGGCATTTCTCAACCTGATCCTCAATGCGCTCCAGGCGACCGGCGAGGGCGGGCGCGTGGCCGTGAGCCTGGCTATGCGCGGAGCCGGCGGCGATACGCCCGCCGGCGTCGAGATCACGGTGTCGGACACGGGCCGGGGAATCGATCCGGCTCAGCGGGAGAAGATCTTCACTCCGTTTTTCACCACCAAGGAGGGAGGAACCGGCCTGGGGCTTGTCATCACCCAGCGGATCGTGGAGGCCCACGGCGGCACCATCGGCCTGGAGAGTGAGCCCGGCAGGGGAACCACTTTCAGGGTGTGGCTGCCGGTGTGATCGGGGAGATGGGGGAGTGATGGCTGAAGAGCGGCAACCGGCCCGGGTACTGATCGTCGACGACGACGTATCGCTGCGCCGGGTACTCGAATACAACCTCCAGGAGGAGGGGTACGACGTGATCACGGCGGGAAGCGGCGAGGAGGGCCTGCGCCTGTTCGATGAGCGTTCGCCGGCCCTGGTGGTCACCGACCTGAAAATGCCCGGCATGGGAGGATTCCGGCTCCTGCAGGAAATCAAGGGGCGTTCGCCCGAGACAGCAGTCATCGTGATCACCGCCTTCGGTGCCGTGGAGACGGCGGTCGACGCCATGAAAGCCGGGGCCTACGATTACATTACCAAACCATTCAACCGCGATGCCCTGAAGCTGACGGTGAAAAAGGCCCTGGAGATGCTCGGGCTTTCCCGGGAAAACCGCCGCCTGCGGGAGGCTCTCACGGAGCGGGAGGATTACCGGAGCATCGTGGGCATCTCCCGCCGAATGGAGGAGGTCTTCCGGGTCGTGGACCGGGTGGCCGACACGGACGCCACGGTCCTCATCACCGGCGAATCCGGCACCGGCAAGGAACTGGTGGCCCGCGCCGTGCACACCCGCAGCTCCCGGAGAGCAGCCCCCTTCGTGGCGGTCAACTGCGCGGCCATCCCCCGCGATTTGCTTGAGAGCGAACTGTTCGGCCACGTGAAGGGTTCCTTCACCGGCGCCGTGCGCGACAAGGCGGGGAAATTCCAGCAGGCCGAGGGAGGGACCCTCTTCCTCGACGAAGTGGGCGAGTTGCCCGTTGAACTCCAGTCGAAACTTCTGCGGGCGCTCCAGGAAAAGGAGGTCCAGCAGGTGGGGGGCACCGAGGTCCGGAAGCTGGACGTCCGGGTGGTGGCCGCCACCAACGCCGATCTGGAGCAGGCCATCGAGGAGGGCCGTTTCCGCGAGGACCTCTACTACCGCCTCTCAGTCATACCGATCCACCTGCCGCCGCTGCGGGAGCGGAAGGAGGACATCCCCCTGCTGGTGCGCCACTTTGCCGCGCGGCACGGCGGCGATCGGGTGACCTTTGCCCCGGAGACCCTTGAGGTCATGGCATGCTATGGCTGGCCGGGCAACGTCCGGGAGCTGGAAAACACCGTGGAGCGGCTCCTCATCATGCGCGGCAGCGACACCATCGCCCCGGCGGACCTTCCCGACAAGGTACGCAGCCGCCGCGCACCGTCGACGGAATGTCCCGTTATCAGCCTCCCCGACGAGGGATACTCCCTTGAGCAGCTGGAGCGGGAAATCGTGGTGGAAGCCCTGGAACGGAACAACTGGAATCAGAGCTCGGCGGCGCGTTTTCTTCGCATTCCGCGCCATACGCTCATCTACAGGATGGAGAAGTATCAGATCACTGCACCGGAGAGAAAAAAATGAGAAAGATTGTCCGCCTTCTGCCGCTGTTGATCCTGCTGGCGCTCCTGGGCTGCTCCAAGGAGCAGAAGCCCGCCGTGCAGGGAAACCCCGCCCCCGACTTCACCCTCAACACCCTCAAGGGAGAGGTTGTGAAGCTGTCCGACCTTAAGGGGCAGGTGGTTCTCGTCAACTTCTGGGCCACCTGGTGCCCCCCCTGCCGGGAGGAGATCCCCTCCATGATGCGGCTTGAGGCGGCCATGGCCGGCAAGCCGTTCAAGATGCTCTGCATCTCCATCGACGACGGCGGGCCGGTGGCGGTGGAGGATTTCTTCCGCAAGACGGGCTTTAATCTGCCCACGCTGATGGATACCGACAAGCAAGCCAGTAAACTCTACGGCGTCACCGGTGTGCCGGAGACGTTTGTGGTGGATAAGAATGGGGTTATACTTAAGAAGGTCGTGGGGGGAGTAGAGTGGGACCACCCCGACGTGATCGCCTATCTCAACGGCGCCCTGGCCAAGTAGGGCACCCCGCCAAGTCGAGGTATTCATGGAATCAACCAACATAACCTTTGTGGGCGCCTTCGTGGCGGGGCTTCTTTCCTTCCTGTCCCCCTGCGTGCTGCCGCTCATTCCGTCCTTCATAACCTACATCACCGGCCTCTCCTTCGCCGACATCCAGTCCGAGCACCCGACTCACAAGGTGCGGCAGCAGACCATTGTCCACTCGCTTCTCTTCATCGCCGGCTTCACCTTTGTCTTCGTGCTCCTCGGCGCCTCGGCGACCTTCATCGGCGGATTCCTCCACGAGCACATGAACGTCATCCGCAAGGTTGGCGGCGTGCTGATAGTGATCTTCGGCATCCACGTATCGGGCCTCGTGCCCATCCATCTCCTGCTGGGGGAAAAGCGGCTCCAGGTCCACCGCAAGCCGGCCGGGTACCTGGGCAGCTTCCTGGTGGGGCTCGCCTTTGCCGCCGGCTGGACCCCCTGCATCGGACCGATCCTTGCTTCCATTCTCATGGTGGCCGCCACCGAAGAGACCGTTTCCAAGGGAATCCTCCTCCTGTTCACCTATTCCATGGGGTTGGCCATTCCGTTCTTCCTGTCGTCCCTGGCCATGCACCAGTTCCTGACCTTCTTCAACCGCTTCAAGAAGCATATCCGCATCCTGGAGATCGTCACCGGTCTCTTCCTGGTTGTCGTCGGCGTGATGATCTTCACCAACTACCTGAGTGTCCTTTCCCGCTACACCATGAAGTGGTTCGGGGGGATGTAGGGTGGCCGGAGCCTCCGTCTCGATCCAGCTGGCGGTGGCCGACCTGGACGCCACCGAAGCCTTTTACGTGGGAATCCTCGAACTGGACGTGAACCGCGCGCTCACCGCGCGGGGCGCTCCCGAGCACCTGGAGTTGCGCAGCGGCGACTGGGAGATCATCTTCGTGGAGGAGGCTGCCGTGGTCCAGGTCCACCCCTTCCTGGGCGAGCGCCTGGAGGAGTATCCCAAGGGTGTGGGGATGACGATCCATGTGCAGGTGCAGGGGATAGAGGATATCTTCGACGCGGTGGTGGAGGAGGGGCTCGACGTGGTCTATCCATTGGAGGAAAAGCCTTACGGCGTCAAACAGTTCTGGTGTTTCGACCCGGACGGTTACCTGCTGGTGGTGGAGGAGCCGCACCGGTCGCGCAGGATCAACAGCGCGCGGAAAAACAAAGGGGCGTGATCACTCACGCCCCTTTGTTGTCCTTTTTCTCGTTCTTCCCGCCGGGAGAACAGGTGTCCGCCATTCAGGTCGGTACCCCGAGCCGGGGCAGGATGAATTTGTTGAGTACGATCCAGAACGCCAAAAAACCAAGCATATACAGTAGTTCTTGCATCGTTGCACCTCCTTTAATAATCCTATTAGATAGTCGGATTATTGAATAGAGGTTTTTACGACGGCCGTTTTTTACCGGACCTGCCCGCCGGTCCGGGCTTCCCGCGACGGGGAGCGGGCCGGGTGGCCTGCTTCTGGGGGCGCGCCACGCTCACGGTGATCACCCTGTTCCTGAGCAGGGCGCCGTCAAGGGTCTCGATCGCCTCTTTTGCCTCCTCCTCGGTGAGCATCCTCACGTAGCCGCACCCCTTGGACCGACCCGTTTCGGGATCGGTGATGATGTGGACCGACGTCACCGTTCCGGCCACCGAAAACAGCCGTCGCAGATCGTCCTCCGTTGCTTCGTACGACATATGCCCCACATAGAGCTCTTTAGCCATGGTCAACCCTTTCGTGTGTCATTGGAGTGCCTGATCCTGCATGGCCGCTCCACCGGCTGAAGCTGCCGCCCCGCAATAGTTTTTAAACCGTCTTGCAGGTGGAAGTCAGGCGGTGGAAGGTTATTAACACATACTCTCCCCGGGCACAAGGTTTCCTTCTCCAGTCGCGAATGGAAGGGGGGCGGGGTGGTGTCGGCGAAGCAAGGGGGACGTGATTGCCGGTCGCAAGTATCCCCTTGCGGGCCGCGCATGGTGATGGCAGTATGTCTGTTCAATCGATGCCCACACGGCGTCATGATGAATTCCGGAGCGGGAACGCCACTCCGCTCCCCGCAGCCATTGTGAAGGACTCCCCCATGCCCGTGTTGAAGAGGTCTGAAGACGGTTCGCTCCTGATCCCCGCCGATCTGCTGGGACCCCTCGGACTTGCGCCCGGCGACCGGGTGGTGGTGGAGGCGGACGCAGAGGGGCGCCTGGTGCTGACCCGGTCGGCGGCCCTGGCGGCGTCGGCTGAGGGGAGCCTCCGGCAGGCCATTGCGCGCAAGAACCTTGAGACCCCCATGCAGTTCATCAAGGGGGTGGGGCCGAAGATGGCCGAGGTCCTGGCGCGGAAGGGAATCATCACTGTGGAGGATGCCCTCTACCTGCTCCCGAACCGCTACGAGGACCGCCGCCAGGTGGTGCCCATGAACCGGCTCCGCCCCGGTGAGACCTGCGTGTTTGCAGGGGAGGTGGTGTCGGCCGACGTGGTGACCACCAAGGGGGGGCGCCGCTTCTTCGAGGTGATGGCGCGGGATGCGAGCGGTGTCATGTCCTTCAAGTGGTTCAACTACCATGCGGCGTTCATGCGCAAGGCCTGGCAGCCTGGCCGCCGGGGAATCTTCACCGGCCAGGTGACCCAGTACGGTCTCCAGCGTGAGGTACATCATCCGGACGTTGACTGGCTGGCCGAGGGGGAGACGGTGGAGGCGGCCATGGCGCGGGACCCGGTGGGATTCGGCCGGCTGGTGCCGGTCTATCCGCTCACCGAGGGGCTGAACCAGAAGGCGCTGCGCAAGGTCATGAAGGAGGTGGTGGACCGCTTCGCCCCCTGCGTGGAGAGCGCCCTGCCGGCCCGGGTGATCCGTGAGCGGGCGCTGCTGCCCCTGGCCGAGGCCCTGGGAGCGGTCCACTTTCCGGCTGCCGACGCCGACCCCCGTGCCCTGGAGGAGGGGCGGGACCCGGCCCACCGGACCCTGGTTTTCGACGAATTTTTCTTCCTGGAACTGGGCCTGGCGCTCAAGCGGCGGGGCGTGACCCTGGAGCAGGGAATCGCGTTTTCCGTGAACCACACGTACACCAAGCCGCTCCTGAAGCTGCTTCCCTTTGCCCTGACAGAGGCCCAGCGCCGGGTCCTGGCCGAGATCAAGGCCGACATGATGGCGCCCCACCCCATGCACCGGCTGGTGCAGGGGGACGTGGGCTGCGGCAAGACCCTGGTGGCGCTCCTGGCGGCGCTGGTGGCGGTGGAGAACGGCTACCAGGTGGCCATCATGGCTCCCACCGAGATCCTGGCCGAGCAGCACTACCTGAACATCCACCGCTGGTGCGAGCAGTTGGGGGTGACCGTGGCGCTACTCACGTCGTCCCTGAAGGGAAAGGCCAAGGCCGGAGCCCTGGAGCGGGTGGCGCGGGGCGAGGTGCAGATCGTGATCGGCACCCACGCAGTGATCCAGGACAAGGTGGAGTTCCACCGGCTGGGGCTCGGAATCGTGGACGAGCAGCACCGTTTCGGCGTGCTCCAGCGGGGGCTCCTGCGCAAGAAGGGGGAAAACCCGGACATCCTCGTGATGACCGCCACCCCGATCCCGCGCACCCTGGCCATGACCGTGTTCGGCGACCTGTCCCTGTCGGTCATCGACGAGCTCCCGCCGGGCCGCACCCCGGTGGAGACGAAGATCTGCACCGATTCCCGCCGCCGGCAGGTCTACGGCATCATCCGCGACGAAGTGGCCGCGGGGCACCAGGCCTACGTCATCTACCCCCTGGTGGAGGAGTCGGAGAAGAGCGAGCTCAAGGCGGCCACCCAGATGGCGGAGCACCTGGCCAATGAGGTGTTCCCGGATCTGCGCCTCGGCGTCCTCCACGGCCGGATGAAGCCCGAGGAGAAGGAGGCGGTGATGCGCTCCTTCAAGGAACGGGAGATCGACATTCTGGTATCCACCACGGTCATCGAGGTGGGGATCGACGTGCCCAATGCCACGGTGATGGTGATCGAGCACGCGGAGCGGTTCGGCCTTTCCCAGCTCCACCAGCTGCGGGGGAGGGTGGGGCGCGGCAGTGCCACGTCCCGCTGCATCCTCATGGCGTCGGACCGGTTGTCCGATGACGGGGTCAAGCGGCTGCGGGTGATGGAATCGACCACCGACGGCTTCAGGATCGCCGAGGCTGATCTGGAGATCAGGGGACCGGGCGATTTCCTCGGCACCCGCCAGGCGGGCATCCCCGATTTTCGCGTGGCCAACATCCTGCGGGACGGCCGCATCCTGGAAGAGGCCCGGGCCGAGGCTTTCGATCTGGCGGAGCGGGACCCTGAGTTGCGGGCCCCCGGCCACGAACTGCTCCGGGAGGAGCTGGCGCGGCGCTGGGGCGGCCGGCTGGAGTTGGCCGGGGTGGCCTGAGGAGCGAGACCATGACTGACTACGTATCGTTTTCCGCGTTTCTGGCGGAGTCCCCCGTGATCCTCGGCGAAGGGGCGGTTATCGAGCGCCTGCGCCGGGCCGGAGTGGACCTGGACCCCTGGCTGGTGAATTCGGCCCTCGTGTACGCCCCCGCCGGCCGCGCCGCCTTGGCAACCATCTGTCGCGAGTACCTGGACATCGGGGCGCGTCACGATCTGCCGCTGCTCCTGTCCACCCCCACCTGGCGGGCCAGCCGGGAGCGGATCGAGGCGGCCGGACTGGCCGGCAGTGACGTGAACGGCGACAATTTCCGGTTTCTGGACGAGCTTCGGCGGAGCTACGGCGCCTACGGCCGGAAGGTTCTCATCTGCGGCCTCATGAGCTGCCGGGGAGATGCCTACCGGCCAGCCGAGGCCCTGTCGGAGGATGAAGCCCGCGAGTTTCACTCCTGGCAGGCCGATGCCCTGGCCGCCGCCGGAGTGGATTTCCTCCTGGCCGCCACGCTACCCGCCCTGGGCGAGGCCGTGGGGCTGGCCCGGGCCATGGCGGCCACGGGCATGCCCCACGTGGTGAGCTTTGTGGTGCGGCCCGGGGGGACGCTCCTGGACGGCACGCCGCTGCGGGAGGCGGTGGCGGCCCTGGATGCCGCCGTGAGCCCCCGGCCCGTGGCCTATCTGGTGAACTGCACCCATGCCTCGTTTTTCCGGAGCGCGCTCCTGCACGAGGCCAACTCGTCGCCCCTGGTGCGCCAACGGGTGGTGGGGCTGCTGGCCAATACCGCGGCCTTCTCACCCGAGGAACTGGACAATGCGGCCGAACTGGTGGAGGAGTCCCCCGGGACCTTCGGCCGCACCGTGGCCGCCCTTCACCGGGACCTGGGGATGAAGGTGCTGGGCGGCTGCTGCGGCACCGACGGCCGGCACATCGAATGTCTGGCGGCTGAGCTCTCCGGCTCTCCCGTCCGCTGATCAGTACGACCACTTATCACACAGAGGAGGAACACCATGTCCGAATTCACCAACGTAACCATCATCCGCGAGGCCAACGTCTACTTCGACGGCGGCGTCGTGAGCCGCACCGTCGTGTTCCCCGACGGCACGAAGAAGACCCTCGGTATCATGCAGCCGGGCGAGTACACCTTCACCACCGGCGCGCCCGAGATCATGGAGATCCTTTCCGGCGAGCTGGATCTCAAGCTGCCGGGCAGCGATGCGTGGAACCGCGTCGGCGGGGGTGAGTCCTTCGATGTGCCGGCCAATTCATCCTTTACCATGAAGGTGCTGTCCCTTACCGATTACTGCTGCTCGTTCCTCGGCTAGGCCGGCATCGTCTCGAACCGCTCCGGCAGACCGCCCATGTGCGTCCCTTCCACCCCCCAGCCGCCGGTTATCGGCCGCTTCGCCCCGTCCCCCACGGGGCCGCTCCACGTGGGCTCCCTCGTGGCGGCGGTGGCGAGCTACGCCATGGCCCGGCGCCGGGGGGGGCTCTGGCTCGTCCGCATGGAGGACCTGGATACCCCCCGGGTGGTGCCGGGGATGGCGGATGACATCCTGCGGACCCTGGAGTGCCTGGGGTTTGACTGGGATGGCGATATCATGCGGCAGAGCCGCCGCGCCGCCGCCTACGGGGCCGCCCTCCAACGGCTCCTGGCGGCGGGGCACGCCTACCCCTGCGGCTGCTCCCGGGCCGAGATCGCCCGGGCAGCCACCGCCCCCCACGACGGGGACGGCGAGATCCCCTACCCGAATCTCTGTCGCGGCGGACTCCTGCCGGGCAAAGAGCCCCGTTCCTTCCGCGTGCGGGTGCCGGCGGAACCCGTGGAGTTCACCGACTTGGTCATGGGCCTGCAACGCCACGATCTCGCCGCAATCTGCGGCGACTTCGTGATCAAGCGGGCAGACGGCCTCTTTGCCTACCAACTGGCCGTGGTGGTGGATGACGAGGCCCAGGGGGTGACCCAGGTGGTGCGCGGCGCCGACCTCCTCTCATCGACCCCCCGGCAGATCGTGCTCCAGCGGCTGCTCGGCTTTGACACCCCCGCCTATGCCCACGTGCCGCTGGTGACCGGCCCCGGCGGCGGCAAGCTCTCCAAGCGGGACAATGCCCTGTCCCTGGCCGCCGGCCGCGACCTGACGCGGGAAGGGGGCATGCTCCTGCTCGCCGCCCTCCGCTTCCTGGGGCAGTCTCCCCCGGCGGAACTGGCCGGATCGCCCGGTGCCCGCGTGCTCCAGTGGGCCGCCGGCAACTTCGACCCCTTGGCAATCCCGACCGCGGCCGCCCCCTTTCACGTTTCCCCCTGAAACCCGCCGTTTCCACCCCTCGATGTCACGCCGGAATCCATTGGCCCGTCATTGCGCAGGCCCGTTACGGGTCTATACTTTTCGCAGAATATTCTCCGCTGCTGTTGAATATTCTGCACCGCCCGGCGGATAGTCGCGCCGCACCGCACGGACTTTCAGCCGGTTACGGCATGGCACGGCCTGTGTAATGCCGATCTGAGACCCTATCCAGAGGTACCGGAGACTGAAATGATCACTTGCATCCTGAGGACCCTTCTCGCATCGGCGGTTTGCGTCCTGCTCCTCGCCGGCCCTGCCCGGTCCGGCGATGCACCGGCCGGGGAGGATCTGAACTCCCTGGTGAGCCGCGCCCTTGCCGTCAACCCGGAACTCAAGGCCTCCGAGGCCCGGTGGGAGATGTTCCGCAACCGCGTGGCCCAGGCCGGTGCCCTGGCCGACCCCATGCTCATGTTCAAGCTCCAGAACTTCCTTCTGCGCGACCCCCTGGACAGCCGGCGGGACCCCATGACCCAGCGGGTGATCGGCATCTCCCAGGAGCTTCCCTTCTGGGGCAAGCGGGCCCTGAAGGCCGAGATCGCCGACCGGGAGGCCGAGGCCCTCAGGTGGCAGGTGGAGGAGCGCAAGCTGGAGCTGGCCCGCATGGTCAAGGAAACCTGGTACCAGCTCTACCTGACTGACCGGGAGATGGATATCGTGGAACGCAATATCCGGGTGATGGACGACTTCGTCACCCTGGCCGAAACCCGTTACTCGGTGGGACAGGGGGCCCAGCAGGACGTGTTCAAGGGGCAGGTGGAGCGTTCCCGGATGCTCGACATGCAGATCGCTCTCACGCAGCAGCGCGCGAGCCTCCAGGCTACCCTCAACACCCTTCTCTTCAGGCCGGCCGAGACCCCGGTGGGGCGTGTGCCCGACCTGGAGATCCGGCCCGTTTCCCTCTCAGCCGCCGAGTTGCGTGCCCTGGCCGAGGAGAACCGTCCCCAGTTCAGGAGCCTGCGGGCCCAGCTGGATAAGGGGGCGGCAGGGCACCGGCTGGCCGGCCTGGAAGCGTTCCCGGACGTGACCCTCTCCCTTGAGTACATGCAGCGGGACCCCTCCATGGACGAGCGGGGGTACGACATGTACTCGGTGGGGCTCACCTTCAATCTGCCGGTGCAGCGGGAGCGCCGCCGCGCCATGGCCCGGGAGTCCGTGGCCGAGACTGACATGGCCCGGGCCGAGCTGAACACCCTGAACAATGCCATTGCCTTGGGCATCGCCGACAGCCTGGCCCGGCTGGAACGCAGCGAAAAGCTGGCGCAGCTCTACCGCACGGGGATCATCCCCCAGGCCGAGCAGTCGCTGGAATCTGCCACCATCGGCTACCGGGTGGGGAAGGTCGATTTCCTCTCCCTGCTGGACGCCCGGGTCACGGTCTTCAATTACGAACGCCAGTACTACGAGGCCCTGGCCGAGCACGGCATGCGCCGCGCCCAGCTGGAGGCACTGGTGGGGAGGGAACTGGAGTGAGTCGCCATTGCGAGGTATATGCCATGTTGTTCACGAGAAGGATCATGCTGCCGCTGGTGGCGCTTCTGCTGGCCCTGGCCGCCGCCGGCTGCCAGAAGCAGGGGGCCGAAGCCCCCAAAGGGGACGGCCATGACCACGCCGCCGAGGCCAAGGTCGAGTACACCTGCCCCATGCACCCCTTCATCATCAAGGATAAACCCGGATCATGCCCCATCTGCGGCATGGACCTGGTGAAAAAGGTTGCCGGAGCCGGCGCCGACGCCAAGGAACTGGAGAGGCTCGCCCAGGTAGCCGTCCCCACCACCCAGATGGTGATGGCCAACGTGGCGACCCAGCCCGTGACGGCCAAAAGCCTGCAAAAGGAGATCACTGCAACGGGGATCGTGGCCTACGACCAGCGGCGCCAGGCCAAGGTGACCGCCTGGGTGGCGGGGCGGATCGACCGGCTCAACGTTAATGCGGTCGGTGACTTCGTCTCCAGGGGACGGCCGGTGGCGGAACTCTACTCGCCCGATCTCGTCTCGGCCCAGCAGGAGTATCTCCTGGCCCTCAAGAGCCGCGACCGACTCAAGGACTCTCCCATCGCCTCCATCTCCCAGGGGGGGCAGGGGCTCGTGGCCTCGGCCCGGCAGCGTCTGCTGCTCATGGGGGTGAAGGAACAGCAGATCGCCGGGCTGGAGAAGGCGGGACAGCCCAACATCAAGCTCCCCGTCTATACTCCGCTCTCCGGCGTGGTGATCGAAAAGATCGCCATCGAAGGGCAGTACGTGAACATGGGCGATCCCCTCTTCACCATCGCCGACCTCTCCACGGTCTGGGTCGAGGCCGAGATCTACGAGAGCGACGTCTCCTTCGTCAAGGTGGGCCAGCGGGTCGAGGTGACCACCGCCTCGTGGCCGGGCAGGACCTTTGCGGGGCGCATCTCCCTGGTCTACCCGTTCCTCGACCCCAAGACCCGGACCATCAAGGCCCGGATCGAGCTCTCCAATCCGGGACTGAAGCTGAAGCCCGACATGTTCGTCAACGCCGCCATCAAGGTGCCCCTCGGCACGGCCGTCGTCATCCCCGCCCCCGCGGTGATGGACACCGGCACCCGGCAGGTGGTCTGGGTCCAGGTGAAGGAGGGGACCTTCGAGCCCCGCAACGTGAACGTGGGGGCGAGGGTCGGCGACGAGGTGCAGGTGCTCTCCGGGTTGAAGGCAGGCGAAGTGATCGCCTCTTCCGGCGCGTACCTCATCGACTCCGAGTCGCAGTTGCGGGGCGGCACCGGCGCCGGTACGGGCCACGAAGGGATGCCCGGCATGCAAAAGGAGGGGGCGAAGCCGGCCCCTGCCGCGCCTCCCGCCAAAAAGAACGACATGAGCATGGATGACATGAAGATGTGATGGAGCCGTCATGATCGAGAAAATCATCGAATATTCGGCCCGCAACCGGGTCATCATCCTCATTCTTTTCGCCCTGGTCATCGGCTGGGGGATCTGGGCCGTCTACAAGACGCCGGTGGATGCGATCCCCGACCTCTCCGACAACCAGGTGATCGTCTTCACCGATTTCCCGGGCCGCTCCCCCCAGGTGGTGGAGGACCAGGTGACCTATCCCCTGGCGGTGAACCTCCAGGGCCTTCCCCGGGTGAAGGCGGTGCGGGCGTCTTCGGCCTTCGGCTTCTCGATGATCTACGTGATCTTCGACGACAAGGCAGACATCTACTGGGCCCGGACCCGGGTGCTGGAGCGGCTGAACTACGCGGCTTCGCTCCTGCCCGCCGGCGTGGTGCCGACGCTGGGCCCCGACGGCACCGGCGTGGGGCACGTCTTCTGGTACACCCTGGAAGGGAAGGGGTACGATCTGGAGCAGCTCCGGACCCTCCAGGACTGGTTCGTCCGCTACCAGCTCAACACCGTGCCCGGCGTGGCCGAGGTGGCCTCCATCGGCGGCTTTGTCCGCGAATACCAGGTCGACCTGGACCCCCACAAGCTCTTTGCCTACAACATCAAGGTCTCCGACGTGATGGAGGCGATCAAGGCGGCCAACAACGACGTGGGAGGCCGTCTACTGGAGCAGGCCGATGCCGAGTTCCTGATCCGGGGCCGGGGCTACGTCAAGTCGCCCGCGGACATCGAAAACATCGTGGTCACCGCCGACATGCGCGGCACCCCGGTCTACGTGAAGAACCTCGGCACCGTCCAGATGGGGGGCGCCATCCGCCGGGGGCTCCTGGACCTGAACGGCGAAGGGGAAGTGGTGGGCGGCATCGTGGTCATGCGCTACGGCGAGAACGCCAAGGACGTCATCGACCGGGTGAAGGAGAAGATCACCGCCCTGGAGAAGGGGCTGCCGCCGGGGGTGAAGATCAAGACCGCCTACGACCGCTCGGATCTCATCGAGCGGGCGATCCACACCCTCAAGCGGGCCCTGGCCGAGGAGTCCATCGTGGTCTCCCTGGTGGTGCTCGTCTTCCTGCTCCATTTCCAGAGCGCCCTGGTGATCGTCCTGACCCTGCCCATTGCGGTGCTCTTCGCCTTCATCACCATGAAACTCATGGGAGTCAGCTCCAACATCATGTCCCTGGGGGGGATCGCCATCGCCATCGGCGTGCTCGTGGACGCCGGGGTCATCATGGTGGAGAACTGCTACCGGCACCTGTCCGAGCTGTCCGAGGAGGAGCGGAAGGCGCGGCGGCTGGAGGTGATCATCGCCAGCGCCAAACAGGTGGGGCGCGCCATCTTTTTCTCCCTGGCCATTATCGTCCTCTCCTTCGTGCCGGTCTTTCTCCTGGAGGGCCAGGAAGGGAAGATGTTCCATCCCCTGGCTTTCACCAAGACCTTTTCCATGGTGGGCTCGGCCCTGATCGCCATTACCCTGGTGCCGGTCCTCATGTACTTCTTCATGCGGGGCAAGATGCCGCCGGAAAGCGCCAACCCGGTCTCCCGCTTCTTCATCCGGCTCTATGGGCCGGTGATCAGGTGGTGCCTGAAGTGGAAGAAGACGGTCATCGCCCTGAACGTGGTGGCGCTGCTCGTGGCGGTGCCGCTGTACATGAAGCTCGGCTCCGAGTTCATGCCGCCCCTGGACGAGGGGTCGCTCCTCTACATGCCGGTGACCCTCCCCAATGTCTCCATCACCGAGGCCAAGCGGATCATCCAGGTGCAGGACGCCGTCATCAAGAGCCACCCCGAGGTGGAACTGGTGCTCGGCAAGGTGGGGCGGGCCGAGACATCCACCGACCCGGCGCCGGTCTCCATGTTCGAATCGATCATCATCCTGAAGCCCAAGGATACATGGCGGCCCGGAATCACCAAGAACGACATCGTCAGTGAACTGGACGCCAGGCTGCAGCAGATCGGGGTGCGCAACGGCTGGACCCAGCCGATCATCAACCGGATCAACATGCTCTCCACCGGGGTGCGGACCGACCTGGGACTCAAGATCTTCGGCAACGACCTGAACGTCCTGCGCGATCTGGCGGTGCAGGCGGAAGGGATTCTCAAGGGGGTCAACGGCGCGGCGGATGTTGTGGCCGAGCGGGTCACCGGCGGCAACTACCTGGACATCGATATCGACCGGGAGGCAGCGGCCCGCTACGGGGTAAAGGTGGCCGACGTGCAGGAGGTGATCGCCACGGCCCTTGGGGGCGAGACGCTCACCACCGCCGTTGACGGCCGCAACCGCTTCCCGATCCGGCTCCGCTACCTGCGCGACTACCGGGACAGCATCCCGGCCATTCAGCGCATCCTCGTTTCCGGCATGGGCGGCGTCCAGGTTCCCCTGTCCCAGGTGACCAAGCTCAAGGTTTCCACCGGCGCGCCGGAGATCGCCAGCGAAGGGGGGCTGCTCCGCTCAATCGTCTTCCTCAACGTCCGGGGCCGCGACATGGGGAGTTTCATGAAGGACGCCCAGGCCGTGGTCGAGAAGCAGCTGAAGCTGCCGCCGGGCTACTATGTGTCCTGGTCGGGGCAGTGGGAGAACCAGGTGCGGGCCAAGGCGCGGCTCCAGGTCCTGATCCCGGCCGGAATCGTGATCATTTTCATCCTGCTCTACTTTACCTTCCACTCGGCCCTGGAGGCGAGCATGGTCATGCTCTCGGTCCCCTTTGCCCTGGTGGGCGGGGTCTACCTGGTGTCCGCCCTGGGCTACAACATGTCGGTGGCGGTCTGGGTCGGCTTCATCGCCCTCTACGGCGTGGCCGTGGAAACCGGGGTGGTGATGGTCATCTACCTGCACGAGGCCCTGGACAAGAAACTCATGGCCGGGCCGGTGACGGAGCAGGACATCTACGACGCCACTTACGAGGGGGCGGTGCTCCGCCTGCGGCCCAAGCTCATGACCGTGGCGGTGGCTCTCATGGGGCTCGTGCCGATCATGTGGTCCAGCGGCACCGGCGCCGACGTCATGAAGCCCATTGCAGCCCCCATGATCGGCGGCATGATATCCTCCGCCATCCACGTGCTGATCATGACGCCGGTCATCTTCGTGCTGATGAAAAAGCACGATCTGAAGAAGGGAAAGCTGAAGTATTCGGGAATGAAGCATTAAGCGAAATCAACACCACGAAAAAAGGAGAACGCATCATGAAGAAACTCGCAGTTATCATCGCCGTCGCAGCTCTCGCCCTGGCTGCGCCCCTCACGGCCATCGCCGCCGGCGAGGGCAAGGGAGGCATGAAGCATGGCGACCATTCCGGTCACGGTGCAGCGGCCCACGAAGAAGTGGTCGACGGCGTCAAGGCTACCTTCAAGATCATGAGTATGGCCGAGCACATGAAAGCCATGAACATGGAATTGCCCAAGGGAATGAAGGAGACCCATCACATTGCCGTGGAGTTCAAGGATGCCAAAACCGGCAAGGCCATTACCCAGGGCGAGGTGAACCTGAAGGTCCAGGGGCCGGATAACAAGGCCCAGACCAAGGCGCTGATGGCAATGCAGGGACACTTCGGCGCCGACTTCGACCTCTCCAAAAAGGGGAAGTACGGCATCATGAGCAAGTTCAAGGTGAAGGACGGCACGGTGCGCAGCGCCAGGTTCTGGTACGAAGTGAAGTAGGGAAGGGCGCCGGAAGGTAACAATGACGAAAGCCCCCGCGTGAAGCAGGGGCTTTCGTCGTTGCGGAACGGTTCAGCGCAGGTGCTTCGAGGTGGCCAGCACCGATCCCGACACGGTGCCATTGATGGTCTTGACGGTAACGGCGGTTCCCCTGGCAAAAGCGGGGCTCGTGGCGACGATGCGCGTGGGAGACCAGGAGATGACCGTTGCTTCGGTTGTGCCGGCAAAGATGCCGAGTCCCGCTTTGTAGCCGGTGGGTGGCGCAGGGCCGAAGCCGCTGCCCGTGATAGTGAGGGTTTTGGCGGCGCCGAGCGTGATCCGGCTGATCCGCAGCGGCGGCACCACCGTCAGGGTGGCCCGGTTGCTCTGCTTGTCGCTCTTGACCACCCGCAACGTATAGTTGCCCGCGGTCAGGGCCGGCAGCAGAATACGGATTTCACGGTCGGTAATGGCGGCCGGTTGGATGGTCACCGGCGACCGGCCGTTGTCGAGGACAACCACCGACGAGTAGGTCTGGCCGTCCCCGCCGACATTGACGAAGCCCGAACCCGTGAGGGTCAGGTTCCGGGCGCTGCCGGCCGGAAGGGTGTACGCGCTCTGCTCCTTCAGGTAGGGGACCGTTGCGGACCAGGGGCCGGCGGAGGCCGCCAGCCACGAAACCTCAAGCCATGAATAGTGGCAGCCGATGCAGTCCCAGTTGCTCCCCACGTGCCCCCACCCCGCTTGCTCCTTGAACGGGACGATGATGCCGATATTCTCGGCCGTGGGGGAGTCCATCTGGATGTTGTGGAGCGTGTCCGGCCCGTGGCAGGCCTCGCAGCTCCGGATAGTGGTGCTTGCCGGGTCGGATCCGGGGTGGCAGACCGCGCAGTCCAGCTGGGTCGCGTGGTGGGTGTCGGCGTTGTCGAACACCGGCCTGACCACGCCGGTCCGGGGATCGACGGCCGTCGGGTCCGCCTGGTGGCAGGCGGCGCATCCGTTGACGGTGATCGTTTTGCCGGTCACCGGGTCCTTGACGTCATAACCGTGGTGATGGGGCGCCATGGAGCCGCCGAGGTCATAGGAAGGTATATAGTGGCCGTCGCCGGGATTGTCGACGAAGCTGCCGTGGCAGGACTTGCAGTCGAGCTGGAGGGCCGCCCGGGTCGAATGGTGGGGGGACGACACGTGGCAGACGCCGCAGGTGCGGAAGTCCTGGAGGGTATACCCCCCCGAGCCGTCGGGGATGAGCACGTGGCATCCGTTGGCCAGGCTGGCCGGGTTTCCGGTGTAGTTGACGCAACTGACCGGCGGGGTGGTCGTGTTGATGAGGGCGTGGTGCCGGAAGGCGATGGTGTCGCTGCCCGTGTGGCAGACGGTGCAGTCCTCCGTGGACTGAAAGCTGGGAACGGTGTCGAACATCCCCAGGTACTGATTGGCGGGCGGAGGCAGCACCTGTGACCAGGAGATGGAAGCAAGGGCCGCCACCCCTGCCGCTGCCGACAACATGCCCCACAGACTCGGTAACGCCATGACCGTTCCTCCTGAACGAGAGTCGGCGCCGGTGCCGTCGGATCGGACCGCCCCTCCGTCGGAGAAGGGGCGGCCTCTGTAACATCATGGAATCACGGGCGTATCAGCAAGTGGTCGGGGGAGGTGGGGGGTGAGGTAACGTGCCGATTTAACGCCCGAATCGCTAACAGTGTACCGGCGGCACCTTTGCAGTCAAGCAAAAAGTATCTGCCGGAGCGACGGGGCGTCGGCATCACTCCGTGTAGGGCTGGTGCAGCTTGACCGGTTTTCCTTTCGCACGCATCTTCATGTTGAGCATCTCGACCCCCACGGAGAAGGCCATGGCAAAGTAGATGTACCCCTTGGGAATGTGCATGTCGAGGCCGTCCCCGATGAGCGCCACCCCGATCAGGATGAGGAAGGAGAGGGCAAGCATCTTGATGGTCGGGTGCGAATCCACGAAGGCGCTGATCTTGCCGGCGAAGAGCATCATGAACCCAACGGCGATGACTACGGCCGCCACCATGACCGCCAGCTGGTTGGCCATGCCGATGGCGGTGATGATCGAGTCGAGAGAGAACACGATGTCCAGCAGAAGGATCTGGAAGATGATGGCCCCGAAGGACGCCGCCGCCCTGACCGTACCGTGGCCTTCGGCCCCTTCCAGCTTGTCGTGGATCTCCATGGTGCTCTTGGCCAGGAGGAAGAGACCGCCGGCGATCAGGATCAGATCGCGGCCGGAAATATCCGTTTCCAGCACCGACAGCAGCGGCTCCGTGAGTCCCATGAGCCAGGCGAGGGAGAACAGCAGCGCCACCCGCGTGAACATGGCCAGGCCCAGGCCGGTGAGGCGGGCCTTTTCCTGCTGTTCCGCCGGCAGTTTGGATGAAAGGATTGAGATGAAGATGATGTTGTCGATGCCCAGGACGATCTCCAGGGCGGTGAGGGTGGCCAGGGCAAGCCAGGCCTGGGGGTCGGTCAATAATTCCATTGATCCATGTCTCCTTTGTCAATAACGCCGGGGCACAAAAAAACCTCTACCTCCGGCTCTGTGAGCTCGTCAGGTAAAGGTCTTGCCTGCCGGAAACAAAGGCCCCACGCCCGGGCAGCGATGCCGTCTTGGCGGACGATGGGTCGGCCCCCGTGGGACCGATGGCTACTCCCCTTTACGGAACGGGGAAACTATACGCAACCGGTTCGAGGGATGTCAATCATGAAATTGCCGGGTTCCAGCCCTCCGGCCGCAGGATCTTTTCTTGAATTCGGTCAACGCTTTGCTCTATTCTGTAAATTCGTACACATCTCAGGGAGGGTAGCGATGAACATCAGAACGATGACGGCAGTGGCGGCAGTCCTCTCGGTAGCGGCGGTTGCAGGTTGCGGCGGCGGTGGCGGCCAGTCGGCGGCGCCCCAGACGACCATCAGCGGCACGGTGGCGGACGGCTACCTCTTCAGGGCTGAGGTGTTCCTGGACCGGAACGGCAACTATCAGCAGGATTCGGGCGAGCCGGCCACGACCACCGATGTGAACGGCAGATTCTCCCTGGCGGTCACCCCGGGCGAGGAAGCGCTCTACCCGGTGGTGGCCCGCGCGGTTGGTTCCAACACCTATGACATGGACGCCCCGGCCCAGCCCCTGACCCAGGGCTACATCCTCACGGCCCCCCGGGGAATGCACGGCTTCATCAGTCCCATCTCCACCCTGCTGCGCGAGAAGTACGAAACCGGCAACTATGCATCCGTCAGCGATGCCATGCACGAGATCCGGCAGCAACTGGGCCTCACGGTCCTGAACCCAGCCAGCGTTGTCCTGTCCACGGACGATTTCGTGGCACTGTCCGGCTCCACGAACACGACGACCCGCACCGAATATCAGCGGGTCCGGACCGTGGCCGGGGTGATCGCGGACCTCATGGCCGGGCAGATCTCCTCCGATGCGGCCGTCAACGTCAACCGGTATCGCTACATCATGGGGCGGATCAACCTGAGCCTGCCCCAACTCTGCTTCGAGGCCACCCAGAGCGCCAACCCCGACGTGGCGAACATGCGGACGCGCTACATCGGCACCATCCCGGGCACCTTCGTCAACATGACGGGCATGTTCCGCAACATGACCACGACCACCTTCTGGAACCTGTCGGGCTCCACCATGGTCCCTCGCAACCGGGGCGGCATGATGCGCTGACCCGCGCCTGTCGCCGGCGTTTCGACGGGGCCGTTTCCTTTGGGGAGCGGCCCTGTTTTGTTGCTGAATAGTCCACAGGCTTTCTGGAGATTATTCTGCAATCTCCTCCCCGTGATATGTTTCCCCACTTTTAGTTGTCGATAAATCAATGGATTACGCAAGCGGGCACACTGGCACGCCAATTGGATTAGACTCCGTCGTAACCCGGCGGAACCGAAGCCGCCTTCAAAGGAGCCTGTCATGGGTGCAATGAAAAAAGGAACCATCGGTATCGTGGTCGCGGCAGTGATCGTGGTGGTGCTCTGTGCATTTGCGGTGCGGCTGGAGGCGTCGGCTGACAGCGTGGCCGTCCTGCGGGCCCAGGGCATGACCTGCGGCAGCTGCGCCGGCAAGATCGAGAAGACGCTCGGCAAACAGGCGGGCGTCGCCAGAGTCCAGGTGGACGTGGATGCCGGCAAGGTCGTGGTCGGCTTCGACTCCCGCACCGTGCGGCCCGAGATTCTGGCCGAACGCGTTACCGGCGCCGGCTACGGATGCAGCATCCTCCAGGTCCTCACCCCCGAGGAGTACCGGGCGCAGACCGGCAGTACCACCGCCTTTGTCCGGCAGGGTGGCGGGTGCGGCGGAGGCTGCTGCGGTAAGTAGGGCCCGGCTGGTCGGGGGCTCGTTGAGTTTCATCGGCCCCTCCGCCGCACGAACACAACCAACACTCGCTCAGAAACACTCCCGGTAGGGAGAAACGCGCAAGGGGGATATTCGCAATGCAGACCGGAACAGTAAAGCAGATGATGAAGCTCGGGGTGGTCGCGCTGGTGGCCGTGCTGACCGTGGCTGGAGCGGTGACTGCCTTCAGCCTGCCGGGGTTCGGCAAGTTCGAAAAGGCCAAGGTCGTGAAGGGTGCCGTGAGCATTCCCCTGGGCGACCTGCAGGACGGCAAGGCCCGTTTCTACCGCCACAGCGAAGGGGGGCGCGATATTGCCTTCTTCGCGGTCAAGGCACCCAACGGCAGCTACCGGGCCGCCTTTGACGCCTGCGAGGTCTGCTTCCAGGAGAAGAAGGGCTACGTGCAGGATGGCGGCTTCATGACCTGCCGTCAGTGCAACAAGAAGTTCGCCACCGACCGCATCGGCGAGGGGCCGGGCGGCGGATGCAACCCGGCGGCCATCCCCACCCGGCAGGCCGGCGGCAATCTGGTTATCAACGTAGCCGACATCCGCACCGGCGCCCGGTTCTTCTGAGCCCGGCAGCCTGACAACAGCACACAGGAACGGGGAGCTCCATGAAGCTGCATAATATCTCGATCAACAACCTGCGCCGCCGCCGGGCCAAGATGCTCTTTCTCACCGTGGGGCTCGCCGTGGGGATTGCCACCATCGTCACCCTCATGACCCTCACCGCCTCCATGTCCAACGACATCGGGCGCAAGATGGACGAGTTCGGCGCCAACATCCTGATCACCCCCCAGAGCAACGACCTCTCCATGAGCTACGGAGGCATCAGCCTGGGCCGGGTCACCTTCGACCAGCGGGAGATCCGTCAGGAAGACCTGGCGCGGATCACCGCCATCAAGAACAGCAAGAACATCCTGGCCGTATCCCCCAAGGTCCTCGGCGGCGTCCGGTTCGGCGACAAGGACGCCCTGCTGGTGGGGGTCGACTTCGAGAGCGAGCTCAAGATGAAACAATGGTGGCGGGTCTTCGGCGAGGTGCCCGCAGACGGCGCCGGCGTCCTTCTGGGCAGCTCCGCGGCTGACACGGCCCATCTTACCCCGGGCGACACCGTCACCATTGCCGGACGCTCCTTCACCGTCACCGGCATCCTTGAGCAGACCGGCTCCCAGGACGACGCCCTCATCTTCATGCCCCTGGCCGATGCCCAGAAGATTCTCGGCAAGGAAGGGCGGATCACCCTGGTGGAAGTGGCGGCCCTCTGCGCAGGCTGCCCCATCGGCGACATGGTGGTGCAGATTGCCGAGAAGCTTCCCGAAGCCAAGGTCAGCGCCATCCAGCAGGTGGTCGAGTCGCGGCTCAAGGCCCTTGACCACTTCCGGCGCTTCGCCTACGCCGTGGCCGGCGTGGTCACCTTCATCGGCTCCCTCATTGTCTTCGTCACCATGATGGGGAGCGTCAACGAGCGCACCACCGAGATCGGCGTGTTCCGCGCCATCGGCTTCCGCAGGAGCCACATCATCCGGATCATCCTGCTGGAGGCTGCCCTGGTGAGCGTACTGGCCGGACTCGTCGGCTACGCCGCCGGCATGGGCGGGGCCACCGCGGCGCTCCCGTTCATGGCCGAAAGCAAGGACGCCGTCCTGGTCTGGGATTCTACGGTCCTGGCCGGGTCGGTCCTCCTCTCCCTGGTGGTGGGGATGCTGGCGAGCCTCTACCCGGCGCTCCACGCCAGCAGGATGGACCCCACCGAAGCACTCAGGGCGCTGTAACCCGCACCGCAACCACAGTCAGAGGGAACGCAATGACACTCATTCGGATCAATGATCTCACCAGGCACTACGCCGGCGGCGACGAAACCGTTCAGGCGCTCCGGGGCGTCAGCCTCGCCATCGAAGAAGGCGAGTTCGTCACCATCATGGGCCAGTCCGGGTCGGGCAAGAGTACGCTCTTGTCGGTCCTGGGGGGGATGAACCACCCCACCGCCGGCGAGGTGGAAATGGCCGGGGTCCGGCTCTACGACCTCACCGGCGAGCAACTGGCCGACTTCCGCGCCGAAAAGCTCGGCTTCGTGTTCCAGTCGTTCCACCTGGTACCGTACCTGACGGCCCTGGAGAACGTCATGCTCCCCCTGGCCATCACGAAGATGAAGAACCGCGACAAGGTCGCCGCGGCGCATGAAGCCCTGGAGCGGGTCGGGCTGGGCGGCAAGGCCGACCGGCTCCCCAACCAGCTCTCCGGCGGCGAGCAGGAGCGGGTCGCCATCGCCCGGGCCATCGTCAAGAAGCCCCCCATCATCCTGGCCGACGAGCCCACCGGCAACCTGGACACGAAAACCAGCGAAGAGGTCATGGACCTGTTCCGCCGCCTCAACGCCGCGGGCCACACCGTTGTCATGGTCACCCATAACCCCGACAACTGCGCCTACGCCGACCGGACCATCCGCCTGCGCGACGGCCTGGTTGTCGAAGACGGCGCGGCCGACGCAACTACGCGAACCGCCGCCTGAAGCGGCCCCCGGATATCGTAGGGAGTCACGCCGAAGAAAAAAAGTGTTGACTCCCCCCGCGTCCCTTTGCTATATAACGGGAACCTGTTTCGCGGGAATAACTCAGTGGTAGAGTGCAACCTTGCCAAGGTTGAAGTCGCGGGTTCGAATCCCGTTTCCCGCTCCAAAATTTTCCCCGTAAAATCAAGGCGTTACGGGTTTGAGGTCGCCAGCTTTCGCCAATTCTTTCGCAATTGGCTCCGCTAGGCGGCCTTTTTCGTTTCTTCAACCACGAAGTCCTGGCCGAAATAGGCGAGGATTTTCTCCTTGTCATCTCCCAGCTTTTCCACGTAGCGACCATAGACCTCGTACACCATTTTTTTTGAACCATGCCCCATCATCCATGCCAGCCTGTTCATGTCGATGCCGATTGCCAAGGACCAGGCAGCGAAGCTATGCCGCAGGCTGTAGGGGCGCCGGTGCCTGAGGCCAGCCTTTTTCTCCGCCTTGATCCATGCGTCGTAGAACTCCGTCGGTGTGAGCGGCTTGCCGCTCTTGAGAGTCACCAGGCGTTTGCCGTCGGTGCGGGCAGTAAGTTCATCGAGAACCCGCTGAATGGTCGCCGTAATCCGGATCTCCCGGCGACGGTACGTGGTCTTGCCCCCGGTTTTCTCCACCCCCCGGCTGACGGAGCGGCGAACAAAGAGGTAGCCGTCCTTGATGTGAAGCCGGGTAAGCCCCGCCATCTCTGACGGGATCATGCCAGTGAGGATCCAGAGTTCCGCCACCGGCCGGTACCAGGGATCCATGTGGTCGAGGTATGCCATGAACTCATCGAAGCGGAGAGCATCGCGTGTATCCTCGATTCGTTGCATCTCTCCCTCGGTCACCACATCCATGCACTCGTCCACCGTCTCGTCTCTGGGGAGCTGCTTCGGCACGTTTTTGAAGGGGTCCGGTAAATCCCACCGGTACTCGTCGCAGGCATCGCGCCAGATTGAGCGAAATGGTAAAAGGATATTGGCTACCCTTTTGCGGGAGAGGGGCTGGCCTGCCTTATTCCCCTCCCTATGCTTCAGGGAGCGGATAAAGTCCCCCATCACTACCGAGCTAATCTCGAAAAACGTTTTGTTGCCAAAGAACGGTGTGATCCAGTAGTCGATGGCCGATTTTTCGTCCACTTTCTTTGACGCTGAAGGATGGTGCTCCCATACCTCCCGGTACCACCGGGATACATAATCCCCGAACAGGATATGGTTCGGTTTGGAGAGATTTATCGACCCTTCAAGTCGGGAGAAGTGGGCTTTCTTTTCCTCCGAGGCCCCGGGAAACGCCTCCGCGAACCGAAATGTCCCCTCCTCAATCCTCTCCCGCTGCCTTATCAGCCACGCCATGGCCTTGCGGCGGTTATCAGGGGTATCCGAAAGCCCCGTGGAGATTTCAACCCGTTCACCAAGGTAGCGGAAGTCGTAGTAGAGTCGGGAAGACCCCCTCTTGGTCGTCACATTACCTTCGCCCCAGTTCCGCAGAGATACCTCTTCCATCTTCTTTCTTGCCACAGTGCTGCTCCTTTCTGTTTCACCTCCCTTCTGATCTGGGCATTGAGTCCAACACCCACGATAACAAAGGGGTGGGGACTATTCAATATCCCAATTTACTCGATTCTCTGTTCGGCCCAGCCGGCGCGAACGGCTATTTTGCCGAGTCGGTGCCTGTGAGGGTGGGGCCTCTCCTGCCTTGTCGTCGTTCGCCGTCCTGTGAATATCCTGGAGCACTTCCTTGCACCAGAAATATCGGACGACTCTTCCTATCTTTATGAAATGGCGTCCAGGAACAAGCTTGCCCTCGTTGCGCAAACGATAGACTTCGCTCTGGCATATGTGCAATCTTTGACAGAATTCTTGGATAGTAAGAGTTTCAAATTCACCTGGGTTGAAATAATCCATACCACTATACCTCAAAAAATTTGGTATAGTGATATGCACAGACCTGCAACACGAATTATTTTAGTATAAAAATTCATCAACTGTTGCACTACTTCACATAAAGGAATTTAAAAATAATCAATATCTGCATCATAAAAAATTATGCAAATAATTACTGTTGCTATTCAGTAAATATACAAACGTAATTAAAAAAATAATGACCATAACAAATGAACCAATAATGGGACAAATATTATGTATGTGTTGACAAATACTTTAATTACATAAAAAATAGTACATAGAACAAAAAAAGTCTTTGATATTACAAAATCTGTAACTATAATAAAGACAGTAAATAGAAATATACGTCGATATTTTTTATCCTACGGGATTCCGCTCGAGTCGAGTGGAAGGAGAAGTGCCTTCTTTGTCTCAGGGAAGGACTGTATTGTGGCTGCCGGTACAAGAGTTTGGTATCGGTGGTATCGATTGGTCTGCGAGGTCATCCCTGTCCGCATCGATAGGGCGCTTGCGATCATATTTGAGAATCTTTCCGGGGCGGTCATTCTGGCCGCCTTATCGAGGCAGTTTTCCACCCACGATCATGCGTTGCCTCTTCCGGCGCCTGTGATCAATCTGTTGCATAATCCTGATTACATCTGGAACAGTTAGTGTGAGGTTCCGAATTGAGGCTTGACGTCTGTTTTGTCCGACAGATTATGGCCATCGTGTGGCCTATACTCTTCGGGCTCGGTCTACGAGTCATCGGCGCCCTGATGTGCGCCGTGACTGTGTGGTATCGAGAAGTTGACAGCGCGGATGTACAAGCCTCTCCCACACAGTCGGGAGCAGTTGATAGCCTCCTGACCTCATGACCGGCAAGAGCTTGCTGGAGACTCGAGATTGCCAGCACTCCTCCGAAAGGAAGTGTGGGTGCTCGTTGAGTCTCGCTTGACTCCAGCAGCGGAAATGGCTGCGCGATTTCCAATACTGAATTTGGAAAAGTTGGTCCTACCTCTGAAGACTGGATAGCCTCCAGTCCCCCCCACAATCCAGGGGACGTTCGGCTCGATGCCGGGCGTCCCCTGTTCACATAGGTAATTATCAAAAAGAGAGTCTGCTGCTCGCCACACTGGGCTGCCAACCTGGTGGAGGCGGGTGCCGAGTCGCTACTTTCAGGCTGCCAACCTGAATCGTAGACTCGGCTGGCGTCGCCGGATGCATTGAGAGATGCCCGTCCGGTGGCAACGGGGGCTGCGGAGTGAAAATCTCCGCTTCTACCCACTGGTTTCAGAAACTGGGCGACGCTGACAAGGTTTGGTTCCGGCAACCAGGAACCCGACTCGTTACAGATGAAGTGGTGAACACATAATCCACTCTGCGGGGTGCGGGGAACCGTACAACGCCAGACCCGGCGGGGGAGCGCCCAGGCAGTAATGCCTGGGCGTAAATAGCTCAACCCGTAAAGGAGCCGCAATGATGCTTGCGGTTAAAGCGCCCACCAGGGTGCAACCGGGTAAGGAAACTGGGAGCGGCGAGGCCGAAACGCAATGAAGTCAGCAGGTACCGAAAGCCTTATGGTGAGTAAGGGGGAACTTCCAGATTCGTCCCCGCGGTGAAAGCCGCACAACTGTTGACGGAGCGACCGGACCCAGTTTCCGACGTCTGTAACTAAAGCGGAAAGACCCGAACGACGTGGGTTTTCAGTAATTCACGAGCGAGGGTTGATTAGCGGGATTGAGTACCGTCTGAGGATCACTGCAAGGCAGTGGTGGTCCGAGGCCTGTCGGGTGGCACCGGCGATCAAAAGGCACGGGAAAGGTCTCACCATGCAGATTCTCTTTTTGGGGTTGGCAGCCCCACCCGAGTCGGCAAAATATTTTGCCGACTCGGGTGAGGCTGTCAGCTGGCCGGAAGGCCGCTCATCAAAAAACCGGGAGGTGGATTATGGGTAATTATCTATGTATTTCGTGGCAGGGATTTATTCAGCAGGTGGTTTATCAGGTGAGCAGGGGCTATTACTGGTACTGTTTGATCGAATACCCCGAAGCAAAGCAGGATCGGTGGTTGCGGACCGATAACAAGCTCATGGGGAAATATTCTGCCGATCTCAGCAAGGACCAGCGTTACCGAAGAAAAGGTATGGGAAAAGCGAACTTCATGTTTCTGCGCTGGGGGCGATTTGCAGTTGTCCTACATACCAAGGGAATTGTGGAAGAGGTTGCCGATAAGGACCATTTTTGCGACATTCGCGAAAAGCCGCTCGAGGTGCGTCTAAATCTCGGCTACCGTATTCATTTTGGCTCGAATGGCGTCACCGTTCATCTTGATCGGGAGAGCTACCACGGAGTCAAGGAGATATTGGCCGACGCCGTTCGGCGCCACAACCCAAGATTGCTAAAACAGGAGTTTGATCGACTCAATGGGATTCCCTGCTGGAGTGGGGTAGTTGAGCAGAAGAGGCAACTTCTTGCCTTTGCTCTCAGGGCAGCCCGAAAGAACGGTCTCGTTGTCAAGCGGGAGGAGTTTCGATTTATCACCAGACGGAAAGTTCATAAGGTCTTTGAAGGTGAGTAGTTTTTTCGAACCTGCCCGACTTTGAACAGGTGCGAGCAGCAACAGTGAAACGGGGCGTGTCCGGCGCATACAGCGGCGGGCACGCCCCGTTTTTTTGTGCTGTTCACTAAGTAATGAGAAAAAGGGCCATTCTCGTTACGCGGCTGGTGGGTTCGTAGGGGATTCCTCTGAGGGAGAGCGGGCGGTTCCCTTCATCAAGCGTATCATGGCGAGAACTCGATCCTGGTCCGCTGTGGAAAGATTGGAGAAGAGATGGAGCAGTTCCTTGATCTTGTCTGACTGAAGTAGGTCCGCAAGCTCTGCTTGGTCACGTCTCCCCAGGAGATAGTCGGTAGAAGTGTCAAGAACGTTGGCGAGTTTTACTACAGCGTCCGCACTCGGTTTTCGTTCTCCGCCGAAAAACTGAGTGAGAGCAGACCTGGAGAGGTCGGCCCGGTCGGCAAGCTCCGCCCGAGAGAGTTTCTTTTGTTTCATCAAGATCTCAACCCTCTCGACGAAGACGGTGGCTATGACCACTTCTCCGCGCTTGCGTTTTTCGGCCTTTGTCGTCTCATCCATGCCCCAATGTATAGCAGGAAGTTCGCTCCGGTTCAAGTCTTGAATGCATAATTGTGAATTTTGCTATTTACATTTATAAAAATGAATGGTATAATTCACTTAAATGAATCGATCGGTAATTGTTGGTAGAGTCCGAAGGAGGTGTTAATGAGGCGTGACAATGAGGAATTGGCGATGCGGACCTGGGTCGAGAAAAACCTTGAGGCAACCACGGCATCTCTCTCCAAGGACATGGCGGTGCGCTGGCAAAGGCTGATGATGAGAGACGAGAAGCTTTTTTACCAGTTGGCACTCTATGGGTTTGTAAAGTTCAGGCGTCGGGAGCGTCAGGACGAGAGCTTCCCCGAGAGGGAGTTTTGCCACTTCCTCGGCGAATTTCAGCTGAAACTCCGACTCGTACTGAGGGGAAAGGGGAGAGCCAACCCTCTGCCGCTGTTCCAAAGGGTTGGTCATGAGGCACTAAGGGCGTAGGGAAGCGTGCACTAACGTTAGGGGGGAATCATGGCACAGATCGATGAAACACGAAAAGACTGGATCAAGAGGAACTTGACTATCAGGCACAATCAGCTAACCAGGGAGGAGGCCAGGGACTGGCTCCGACTTATGATGGCGGACATGGAATCTTTCTTGGCCCACGCCATCTACGGTTACTTGCTCCAGCGGATATCCAAGGAGGGGACGACTCGGATACCTCAGGCGGAGGTGGCGGAATTTTGCGAGGAATTCATTCTCAAGATTCAACTCGCAAACCGCAATATCCGCATAACGGTCTCTTTTCCCCTTTTTGGCTTTGTGGGTCATGATGTGCTCTCGAAGTTTGGATTCATGGTCGCGAAGCCGACCGCTCTTCCGGGAGGTGCATCATGATCTCCCCGGTCGTCACCACACATCGCAGACGCCAGGAGAAGCCCCTGGGTGGAAGTGGTCTGCCGGAAGGCAATTCCTGTTGGGAAAATGCCAGACCCAGATCTACCCCGCAGGGCTACATTCAGCTGACCATTCGTGACAGGGAAAAAAAGATAACGCGGAGCAAGATGCAGCACATCGTTGTCTGGGAGCTCCACTACGGGGCACCGGTGCCGGCCGGTTTCGTCATCCACCACCGGGACGAGAATAGACGGAACAACCGGATCAAGAACCTGGCGTGCATGCCTCCAGGTGCCCACGTCGAGATGCATGCCGAGTTGAAAAGGCTCCGGGCAAGGCTCCCCCCTGAAGGATATGCTACCGCCCGCAGGGAGGTCATGAACAGATACGAGCTGGAAGTTTATGTTCCCAGACCGTTGGCCCCGGCCAGAGGAAAGCGGTCCGACATGAAAGAGGAGGCAACTATGTACAATGCACTCGATATCAAGAAAATCCGGAAGGTAGTCGGAATGACGGGGAAAATATTTGGGGAAGAACTCGCTGTCAGGCGATATGGTGTTGGCGCCAAACCGGTGACGCCGCAACGGCTTTATGAGTGGGAAACGGACCGGCGCTCCGTTCCTGACGATGTTTACCGGGCCTGTGTTGGAATTGTGACTGATGAGTGGGCATGCCGCCGCAGGGAAGTGGCGCCGGCGGAAAAAGTTGCCATCGACGTCCTTTTCGCCAGCCTCATCAGCCCCGCTTTGGGACATCTCTTCGCGGTTACCTCTCAGGACGATTCCGGTGCACTCCGAGCGAGGGAGATCTTCGCCGAATATGTCCGGAATACCTACGGGTTTGACATCATTTATGTGTGGGAAGGGTACGAGCAATAAGCTCCCATCCCACTGAAGCTCGATTCTCAACAGCACCAACTGCAGTTTTCCCCTTGGCCGCCATCGGAAGATGGCGGCTTTCTATTTTGAATGTCACTTTTCCCGTGCATAATGTGCATCAGGTTTTCTCTAGGTTGACCTATCGTATGAAATATCTTATTAACTATGCTTATTTGTTGTTCGGGGTTCACTGAGACGCCTAAACCCATACCAAAACCCAAGCGGCTAATAGCCAGGGGGCGGTGATGTTTACGCGAATGCGGGTAGCCGGTGTTGCTCTTGCAGCGGCTTAGTCTGCGGAACCTGTCGGAATTTGATACAGAGAACGAGGAATAGGATAAAAATTGAATAGATAGAGTCGCTACGAACTTTTCTTCAAGTCTGGAGGAATACAAATGAGCGATGAAATATCTGGGACGATTGAAGAAGGCGATAATTATCCCATAGTTTCGTTGGCTGTAGAACATGACTGCACAGTCAATTACGCAATGCAGCAAAACGACGTGCCGGTCATGAAAGCGCTTCGAATCTCCAACAACGGAGAAAGCCCACTTCACGACATTAAGGTGTTGATTACAACCGAGCCCGAGTTTGCTCCCGCATGGGAGTCACGGATCGGCAGCATCAAGGCCGGTGAGACGTACAACCTCGGAGTCGTTGATCTTGCCCTTTCTCACGATTTCCTGGCGAGCCTCACCGAGCGTGTGTCTGGTTCGCTGCACATCGAAGTATTCCAGCAAGACACCTCATTATCCCGCATCAGTCGCCGCATCGACATCCTTGCTTTCGACGAGTGGAACGGCCTGCAGTCTCTGCCGGAAATCATCGCCGCCTTCATAACCCCCAATCATCCGTCAATTGAATCAGTGCTTTCCGACGCAGCGGACCTCTTGGGCAAGTGGACTGGAAACTCCTCCATATCTGGCTATCAGGCACGCGATCCACAGAGAGTCGCCCTCACCGCAGCCGCCATCTTTTCTTCACTCCAACAGCGTTCAATCCGTTACATAAACCCTCCCGCCAGCTTCGAGGAAGCCGGCCAGAAGATTCGACTTCCGGACAGGATTCTGGAAAGCCGCCTTGCCACCTGCCTCGACCTGACCGTTCTTGTCGCCGCCTGTCTGGAGCAGGCAGGGCTGCACCCACTGGTTGTCATTACTGCCGGACACGCATTTGTTGGGGTCTGGCTGGAAGAGGAAACCTTTGCTGATGTGGCAACCGATGATCTCCTACGCTTGCGCAAGCGGGTAGAGCTTGGCCAGATTACCGTCTTCGAGACAACACTGCTTACGTCCGAACAGCTGGTACCCTTCGACCAGGCAATCAAGGCCGGACGACAGTACCTGGAAGACATCACTGCTTTCCGCTTCGTAATCGATATCCGGCGGGCCAGGAAAGGCCGCATTCGCCCGCTGCCGCTTCGCGTGGAGCGCTTTGCGACGCAGCCTGCTGTCTCAGCCGAATACGAATCAACTGCGACGGCTCTTCCTTCGCTGGATATTCCCACTCCGTCCACGTCGCAAGACACACTTGACGAGCCTGCGCCGGAAACACCAGCCACCCGTCTGGATCGCTGGAAGCGAAAACTCCTTGACCTCACCATGCATAACCGCCTGCTTAACTTCAAGGAGTCCAAAAAGAACCTGCCCATTCTCTGCCCAGATCTTGGCTTTTTGGAAGACGCACTGGCCGATGGAACATCGTTCAAGGTCTACCCCAAACTAAGCGATCTCGGTGAGAACAACACCCGAAATGCTGAAGTCCACCGACAGCGGACTGGTGCCGGTTCCCTGGACGAGATGCTCAAGGAGGCCTTCCATTCGCGCCGATTGCATGCCGATGCTACAGAGCTGGATGTTAACCGGAGGCTTCTGGAGATATACCGGGAAGCGAAGCTGAGCATCGAGGAGAACGGCGCCAACACGCTCTACCTCGCTCTCGGATTTCTATCCTGGTACGAGACGCCTACTTCGCCTCAACGCCGGCTGGCTCCAATTATCCTTGTCCCCCTGGAAATTGAGCGCCGCTCGCTCCAGGAGGGGTTCAGTATCCGGCAGGGTGATGACGAGCCAATGGTCAACGTGACCCTGCTTGCCAATCTGGCGGCGGAATTCGATCTCAATATCAGCGGGCTCGATCCGATTCCCATGGATGACCACGGCATAAACGTGCCGTTCATCCTTCGCAAATTCCGCGAAGCCATTGTCGAGATTGACCGATGGGAAGTGCTGGAGCAGGCTTATATCGGCCACTTCTCTTTTGCCAAGTTCCTCATGTGGCGAGATCTGGAGGTTCGGGCAGAAGACCTCCAACGCAATGCCATAGTCCGTCATCTCATCCATAATCCATCAGACGTCTATCCCGACAGCGGAACCTTCCCCGATCCCGACCGTCTGGACGATACCCACAGCCCCGAGGTCACCTTCTGTCCGCTCAGTGCCGATTCGTCGCAACTTGCCGCCGTCCATGCCGCAGCCGCCGGCAAGAGCTTCGTTCTCCACGGACCGCCAGGCACCGGCAAGTCGCAGACCATCACCAATATCATCGCCCACAACCTTGCCTTGGGGAAAACGGTGCTTTTCGTTTCTGAGAAACGGGCTGCCTTGGAAGTGGTTCACCGACGCTTGACCGAGTCTGGCCTGGGGCCTTTTTGTCTGGAGTTGCACTCCAACAAGAGCCACAAGAAAGAGGTTCTGGGTCAATTGGAACAAACGCTCGGGGTGAGGGCTGCGCATACTTCAGAAGAATGGCTAAGGGAGGCGCAGCGACTCGCGACTACCCGGCAGGAATTGAACGGCTTCGTGACAGCCCTCCATGCCGTCCGTCCCTCCGGGGAATCCCTATTCACCGGGATCTCGCTGCTCATCAAGCACCGCGACGTGCCACTCGTGAAGATCGCTTGGCCATCGGTGGATCAGATCGACCGACAGAAGCTGGATGCCCTGCGCGATACCGTTCGGCGACTACAGTTGGCTGCCGGCCAGATCGGTCATCCGGCAGCGAATAGCTGGGCTGCAGCCCAGTGCGAGGTCTGGACCCCAGAACTTCGGAACAGCGTGGAACGTGTCCTGAACGAAATGAAGGGAGTGATAGACTCTCTGAATAGCGCTGCCAATGGGATCGCGGTCATTGTTGGCATGCAGGCAATCGACTGGAGCAGTCAGGACCTGCAACGGCTTGCTGAAATCGCGGCTGCACTGCTGAACTGTCCATCTTTGCCGCAGGGGTTACTCGCTACGGGTGAGTGGGAGCAGAACAAGGCAGCCATAGCCGAGATCGTTGCCCATGGCCGCAAACGCGATGACCTGCGCGAAAAGCTCTTCAACAAGTACAGCGAAGGTCTGCTGACCTTGGACGCGAACGCCCTGTCTCAACAATGGGCTGCGGCCGAACAGTCCTGGTTCCTTCCCCGTTGGCTCGGTTGCAGAAAGATTCGTCAAACCCTCACAGCCATTGCCCGGCCCGGATATACCCCTCAGAATTCGGATATCGTACCGGATCTCCAACTTGCTCAAGCGCTCCGGCAAGAAGAGCAGTATCTCAAAGCACAAGGGACAACGGCCGAATTGCTCGGCAGCCTCTGGCGCGATGGCGAGGCTGACTGGGGCAAGATCGAGGACTCCGTCGCCCGCGCTGATGCCTTGCGCAAGGTCGCATTGAATGTTGCGGGCGTAGATGTCGAACTTGCCGTGCGGTTGCGCCAATGCTGGGCGAAGCTGGTTGTCGAAGGACGGGAGCAGCTCGCCAGTGACGGTCCCATCGGCCAACGCCTTCAGGCATATCAGGAAATACATTCGCGCTTCGCGGCGGTCTTGAGTGCACTCACGACCCTTCTGGCGCTCAACCCTGCGGAAGTGGAGCCACAGCGTTTTCTGGCTGGACTTGCCGAACGCAGTGAGCTCTGGCTGCAAAACCTCAACGGCCTCAGGCCCTGGTGTCATTGGCGGACGGTACGAAGCGAGGCCTTGGCGCTCGATCTCGGGCCACTCATCAAGGCTTACGAAGAGCAGGGGCTGGCAACGGAGAAGCTGCAGGAAACGTTCGAACGGGGCTACTATCAGTGGTGGTGCGACACCATAATCAGCGGTGAACCAGCCCTGTCAGGATTCTTCAGCAGCGACTACGAGGACAAGATCCGCCAGTTCCGCCTGATCGACGACCGTTACACCCAGTTGACCCGCCAGGAGATCCAGGCGCGGGTGGCAGCCAGGCTCCCGCGAGGGCAGGTGGACAATCCTAACTCCGAGATGGGCCTGCTCCGCCGGCAGATCCAGCGGCAACGAGGCCATCTGCCAGTACGCTCTCTGCTGCAGAAACTCCCCAATCTTCTCCCTCGCCTGAAGCCGTGTCTCCTGATGAGTCCCATCTCTGTCGCCCAGTATCTCGACCCGGCCCATCCACCATTCGATCTGGTCATTTTCGACGAGGCCTCGCAGATTCCGGTCTGGGATGCGGTGGGGGCCATGGCGCGTGGCAAGGAGGTCATCATCGTCGGCGACCCTAAACAACTGCCGCCAACCAATTTCTTTTCCCGGGCCGATACCGGCGACGGAGCGGATGCTGATGACAGCCTCGTGGAGGACCTGGAAAGCATCCTCGACGACTGTATCGCCGCCCAACTGCCGGAACGTCATCTGAACTGGCACTACCGCAGTCGCCACGAAAGCCTCATCGCCTTCAGCAATTACCACTATTACGGTAATCGTCTGCTGACCTTCCCGTCGCCGCATCAGGAACTCGGCGTGTCTTTCCGCCCAGTGACCGGCGAATACGACAAGGGAAAGAGCAGGACCAACAAGGCCGAAGCGGCGGCGGTGGTGGACGAGGTGTTGCGGCGCCTGCGCGATCCGAAACTGTGCAGCTACAGCATCGGCATCGTGACCTTCAGCCTCGCCCAGCAACTGCTGGTGGACGACCTTCTGGAGGAGGCACGTCGACAGCACCCGGAAATCGAGCCGTACTTCTCCGATAGCGCCGTTGAGCCGGTGTTCGTCAAGAACCTGGAAAACGTGCAGGGGGACGAGCGGGACGTCATCCTCTTCTCCATCTGCTACGGACCGGACGCGGCGGGGCGGGTCTCCATGAATTTCGGCCCCATCAACCGGGATGGCGGTGAACGCCGCCTCAACGTGGCCATAACCAGGGCGAGGCAAGAGGTGATCGTCTTCTCCACCCTGCGCGCCGAACAGATCGACCTTTCCCGCAGTCGCGCCCAGGGCGTCGCCGACCTGAAGTGTTTCCTCGATTATGCCGAGAGGGGCACGGTGGCCATTGCTGAGCGACGGGCCAGCGGTCCGGATGGCGAATGTGAATCACCCTTCGAGATGCAGGTCTGTGATGCACTGCGGGACAAGGGGTATATCGTCCATCCCCAGGTGGGCTGTTCCGGCTACCGCATCGACCTGGGAGTTGTCGATCCTGACAAAACGGGGCGTTACCTGCTCGGCATCGAATGTGACGGCGCCAACTACCACCGCTCCAAGACGGCACGCGACCGGGACAAACTGCGGGAAAGCATCCTTCGTGGGCTTGGTTGGAACCTGCATCGGGTCTGGTCCACCGATTGGTGGGAAAAGCCGGCCGAGGAGCTTGCCCGGATAGAGGTGGCAATTGATGCCGCCAGAAAGGCTCCGGAGAAGCCGGAAACCTTTACCGAGAAGCCACTCCTGCTAATTGCAGCAGCGCCAGTGGCATTGGTTAACGAGCCGGTGACGCCTCAAGCGCCTCCTCCACATCAACCCACCTTGCCGGTCTATGAGCCGTTCACTTTCAGGGGCATCAAAGGAACTCCGGAAGACTTCCATCTGCCGACGGCGGACAGCAGCGTCTGTGCACTCATTGAAGCGGTGGTGAGTAAGGAAGGACCGGTAAGTCTCGGGCTCGTTGCACGACGGGTGGCGGAGCACTGGGGAATCGCCAGGGTCACTTCACGGGCACAGACGCGGGTTGTGGGGCTGGCAAAGAAGGCGAATGTGAGGGTTACGACCGATGAGGGCAAGGTATTCTTCTGGCCAGCTTCCCTTGAGCCGAAGTCCTTCCCCGGATTCCGAGTTCCGGGTGCCGACGACGCTTCCAAGCGGGACGCTGAAGACCTCCCGCTTGTCGAAGTCGCCAACGCGGCGCAGTATCTGCTGGAGCAGCATGTGAGTCTGCCGGTGGCGGACCTTGTTCGGGAAACGGCACGGCTGTTTGGGTATCAGAGGACTGGGCCGTCGGTTGATAAGACGATGAGGGGTGGAATAGGGCTATTGGTGGGAAAGGGCAGAGCTAAGGAAGAGGGTGAAATTGTGGTTCATATGGCGTGAGTACCATCTGTATGATGGAGGCATTAAATACAACTTTTATATTAGGGAGGGTTAGATGAGTAGGAAAGGTCCGTTTGGCTTGTGGATGGGAATGACTATGAACGATTTTGAGTCACCGCTAGAAGAAATCACGCCATGCAAGTTCATAACACCTGTTGTTCCCAAGCCGCATTCTGCCTTTGAGCGTTATGTTTGCACAATAGCCCCACAATCAGGACTGTCGTGGCTTAAGGCTGTAGGGAAATCGATTCAAACTAACATTTATGGTGTCGAGCTTAAGACATCATTCGATGTTATGGAACAAAAGCTGATCGCTACCTACGGTCAGCAGAAGAAGCTCGATTTTCTGATGCCTGGTAGCATTTGGAATGAGCCACGTGATTGGATGCAATCAATTATCAATAAGGAGAGGGTTTATATGTCCGAGTGGAGTAAAGAAACAGGGGCGTCATTGACTGACTCTTTGGTCTCAGTTGCTCTTGTGCTTGGAGCTTTTGATACATCAAGTGGATATATCGCAATTGAATACACCTTCGAGAACGCTAATCGAGCCGAAGATGAAATCGCAGCCATGGAAGACGATGCCCTTTGATAGACGGTAATTAATAGCTATTGCTTGCGAAATGTAAGCATATCTACTGAGAGGATATTCCATGAAATTCGGATTACCTGATGGTCACAGTCTATCCAAATCAATCATCAAGAATCTCGTGTTTTCCGATGGCGAAACCCCTGCCTTGAGCGATATTCAATTTGATGCGCTTGAAGCTGGTGTTGGCCGAGGTAGAAGTCTTTTGGTGGTCTCTCCAACTTCAACGGGTAAGACGCAAATCGCTTTGTGGGCGATAGCCAAGGGCGTCGAGAATGCCTGCAATGTGGTTTATCTCGTTACACATAGAGCATTGGCAAAACAGAAATTTGAGGACTTCAAATCACTTCTTCTTGCTCAATATTTCGAGGACTCTGAATCATCTTTGGTTATTGCTACCGGCGACTATGTGGAAGATGCAAACGGCGAAGTCGTGACACATCCCTTAGGAGCACATGTCTTAGTCGCAACATATGAAAAATATTTGGCTTTATTGTCTTCGTCAGGTATTCCTGCAGACATGACATCAACAGTAATTGTTTGCGACGAAATCCAGCTTATCGGGGACGAGCATCGCGGACAACACGTCGAAGTGCTCCTGACACTGTTGCGTAATGCCGGTTGGAAACAATTTGTCGGGCTTTCTGCAGTCCTTGAGCCCAGAGATGCCAAAGACCTTGCTGACTGGCTGGAAGTGTCGCTTGTTATAAATCATACACGGGAAAAGCACCTACATTACGAATGCTGGACCGACCATGGAATAGCCGCTGTTACCACTGAACAGCCTGAGAAAATAGAAGAAGGGATTTCGCTGCCGGTCGGCATAAAGCTAGACGCAATTTCAGTGCTGACCTATCTTCTCAAGCAAAAATCCCCACCACCACCCTTGCCGATTATTGTATTTTGTATGAAAAAGCAGGACACGTACGAATTAGCACAGAAATTCGCTGACGAGCACGTAAAGCAAGAACAAAAACAACTTTACCTTCCATTCGAAGGGGTTCCTGAAACCTCTGCCAACACCATCCTTTCAAGAATTATGGCTAAGAGAGTAGCATTTCATAATGCGGATTTGATCGATGAGGAACGGCATATAGTCGAGCAATATCTTCTTGATGGCAAGTTGGATGTGGTATTTGCTACCAGCACCCTAGCCGCTGGAGTTAATTTCCCTTTAGGGGCTGCGATATTCGCGTCTTGGAAGCGCTGGAATGGCAGTAGAAGATCGTATGTGGCCATTGAAGCCGATGAATTTCACAACATGGCGGGACGTGTTGGCAGAATGGGTTTTGAACATGAACAAGGCAGACTAATTTTTATCGCAAATAAATCCGAACTACGACTCGCAAAGCGCTATCTTAATTTAGGAGCGCTGCCATCTCTTCAACCAAGGATTACACCAACCAGGTTTGATCAGCTTGTGTTGCAACTTGTCGCCTCTGGTTTATGTAAATCTAAAGAAGACGTCAATGAGCTTGTCTGCAATACTTTTAGTGCACTTCGCGAACAGTCAACAAATCCTATAAACTTTGATACGTGGCCAGAAAAGTTATCTTATGCGATCACAATTTTGCGTGATGAGTGCTTTATAATAGAAGGTAGTTCTGGTAACCTGTCCGCGACTCCGGTAGGCAAAGTGGTCGCTTTTAGTGGTCTACTGCCAGACACTTCCAGCTTTTTGTTAAAGTATATGGCTAGCAAGGCCAATAGACTTGTTCCGTTGTTGCCAACGCTGGAAAATCAGGGGGATATCACACGACTTGCTCTTGCTCTTCTAGCCGCTTGTTACTCTGCTCCTGAATTCAGGACATATAACAAGAAACCACCGACTAGGTTTCTGCCTTATCCACTTGAAAATAAGATTGTCTACGATGTAAAGACGAATCGCCTTGACCTACCTGAATCTGCTTGGGAAGTCGATCCTACCCCCATAAATGCTGCAGGGATTACTATCGATTGGATGGAGGGGGCTGATTTCCGTAAGTTAGAGTCTATGCTCCCTCAAATGAGTGCGGGAATGCTACGCGAAATGTTTCGGAACTGTGTTTGGGCTCTCCAAGGATTTGCTTCTATTATCGAAGCAGCTGCAGATGTTACAGTGCCGGAAAGTTTGCGGCCAAAACAGTTCCGTGAAATTGAATTAGACCTTGCCCTTGTGCGCAAGCTTCCTCGCGTTATACGTCGCATCAGTTTCCGCATTAGTGAAGGATTACCTGATGACGTCCTCTGGATGAAGGAACTCTATTCTCCTGATTCCAGCTTCAAACTCTTCCGCACGGAAATTCTCGACCTTCGAAAAAAAGGCTTTATTCGCCCAGAGCAAATAATTTTGGGCTCCCCAGATGCCGATGCGGTCAGGGTTGCAGTATTCGAAAATGCAAAACCTTCCGCGCAAGCGAAAGCTAACTGGCTCCGCGATATTTGCAGAGATTGGAAAAAGAATCTAAGAAAGCGAATCAGTGATAAACACACCAAAAGAGCGCGCCGTTGCTCAAATGTTAGTTTTGTACAAGAGTTTTACAACTCTAGAGGGACCGAATTCGAATTGGTGTTTGAGAAGATCTTGGCTGCTCTTCACATAAAGTTTGAAAAGTTGGACGATAAGACAAAAACAGGGGCACCCGACTATTTGATCAAGTTGAATGAATCACCTCCTCTAGTGCTGGAATTGAAATCAAAGGATGGAGACAAACTTGTAGAATACAATAAAGCAGTAGAAGTGCTTGCAGCATCGGAGGTTCATGGCCATAAAGATGTATTTTGTGTTACGCTTTGTCATCCTGGAGTTGATCCAAGTGTACCAATGGTAATATCATCATGTGGCAGACTGAGTGTTGTAGAAAGCACCGATTTAGGTGAAGCATTGCTTCGCATCTGCGAAGGAACTCTTACACAAAACCAGCTTTGGAAGTGGCTGGCTACTCCAGGCCAAGCATTAATTTATGATTTACCGTTTCCTGATTATGTCTGATATACGAAGTATTAAGTATTAATGCATGTATTTATTTTAATATGTTAACTTCTTGGGGTGATATAAGAGAGCAGCTAAAAAATATGTCTCTTAGTTTTCTTCACACTGCAGATATCCACCTCGGCAAGACTTACCGCACCTCTACCGGTGACACCGAACGCTACGAAGACTTTTTCCGTATGCTCAACAACATCGTGTCCGACGCAATCGTCGAAGGGGTAGATTTCGTCCTTATCGCCGGCGACCTATTCCACACCGGCCAGATTCTCCCTCGCACCTTCGCTCGCACCATCGAAACCCTTCAGCCCCTGAGGGACTCTGGCATCCCCTGTATTGCTGTGGAAGGAAACCACGACTGGATCCACCGCCGCGACAGCATCTCCTGGATGGAGGCCCTGTCGCAAATGGGGTACATCCACCTCCTGCGCCCGTCCCGTACCGAAACCGGCGGCTATCGCTTCGATTCTTTCGATTACGACCAAGGGATGGGGGGCCATATCGAGGTCAACGGGCTCAACATCTATGGCCTCGGTTACATCGGCACCCAGGCGGGTGCCCATGTATCGCGCATCTGCGAGACGGTCACCACAACGAACAACATCCTCCTCTTCCACGTTGGGGTCTGGAACTATTCGCCGGTGGAGATAGGCAACATGAAGCCGGAGGAGGCGCTCCCCTTGGCTGAAGTCTTCGACTACGTGGCCCTGGGCCACGGTCACAAGCCCTACATCATCGCCACCCCCGAAGGCCGCCCCTACGCCTTCAATCCCGGTTCCCCCGAATGCGTCAACTTCGGTGAAGAGAGATACGACAAGGGATATTACCTCGTTACCGTCGAGGATGGGGTCTTTACCCACGAGTTCCGTCCAACCAATCCCCGTCCTATGGTGGTGACCGCCATTGATCTCGATGGGGCTGCCGATGCCGAAGCTGCTATTGTGCGCTTCCGAGACCGGATTACAGCGAAGATCGCATCGTTCAGTGATGATCTCCAGCCGCTGCTGGAGATCAAGCTCACCGGCCGTGTCGGCTTCCACCCCTTCGAGCTGGGCCGCGAACGGCTCCGTTTGGCGCTCGAGGAAATCTGCAACCCCCTCCATGTGGAGATAAAGAACCACCTCTCGCTGGTCACTGCCGGCGGAGGCGCCGAAACCGAGAAGAAGAGCCTTGCCGAGATCGAACGGGAGGTGCTCAGGGAGCTGGTTTCCGCCAAAAGCGAGTACAAGGGTCGGGAGGATGAACTGGTGCGGCTGTCCCTGGCGATCCGCGACCAAGTTCTCAAGGGTGAGGTGGATGGCGAGGAACTTCTGGGACTGCTGATGCGGGAGCCTGCCTGATGCAGATACTCTCTATTCACATGAAGAATATCAAGTCCCATCGCGACACGGAGCTTACCTTTTCCGCCGGTATCAACGTCCTTTCCGGCCCCAACGGCGTTGGCAAGAGCACGGTGTTCGAGGCGATCGGCTATGCCCTGTTCGGCGTCGACGCCCGGGACTTCGTTTCCAACGTGGACCGTTTTCTCTCCATCGGTACGAAGAAGGGGGAGATTGCCGTTACCTTCAGCACGGATGCCGGCAAGACCTGGCGGGTGACCCGCACTGTCGGAACCCCGGCCAAGTGGCTATTGGCCAAGGAGCAGGGTGGGGTGTTTGAGGTTGAGGAGCACGCCCGGATCGAGGAAACCGAGGCCCGCATCGCCGAACTCCTGGGCCTCAACAATGGCCGTCCTCTGGCTGAGCAGTTCAAACTGGTGATCGGACCCTTCCAGAACGAGTTCCTCGGCCCCTTTGTCATCAAGCAGCCCACCAAACGTCAGGAGGCATTCGACGAGATCCTCGGCATCGATGCCTGGCGAAAGACCTTCAAGAACACCAGCTCTCTGCTCTCCGCAGTTCAGGAGAAGGTGAAGCTTCTCGCCGTGGAAATAGAGGGAAAAGAGAACCAGCTTGCCGTCCTGCCCGAGCGCGAGGAGGAACTGGCGAAGGTGAAGACGGATTCCGAGGCTCTCGGAAAAAGTCATGGGGCACAAACGGAAACACTCCGGAAAGTGGAGAAGCGTCTTGCTGAGCTTGATGGGCAGGAAAAAGGGATTGCTGCCCTCCAGGCCGACATTCAGATCCTCGCCAACCGCATCACCGATGGGGAGGGGAAGATCCGGGACCAGAAGCAGCGGGTAGGGGAGGCTGAGAAGGCTGGCACAGTTCTGGAGCAGACCCGCCCAGGCAAGGAGGCCTATGAAAAGGCCGAGGCGATGCTTGTGGCGCTGCGGGGGAAGGAGCAGCAACGGCGCGAGGTTGAAAAGGAGGTTGCCATCCTGGAGAAGGAGGCCCAGCGCCTGACCCAGTCAGTCGAGCATGAACAGAAGGAGGTACAAGGAGAGGGGAACCGGATTGCGGATGACGAGGCCGCCCTCGCCAAGGCCCGGAAAGAACTCCTGCCCGACAAAAAAGTGGCGGAGCTGGCCGCCCGGCTCACCGACCTGCGCAACGAGGTCAACCGCCTTCGGACCGAAAGGGGACTCCTGGAAGGGCGCCGAGCCGCACTGCTGGAGGGGCAGGAGAAACTTGGCGAGGGAATGTGCCCCTTCTTCAAGGAACCCTGTCAGAACGTGGCAGGAACCACGCCGCAGGATGTGTTCACCGCCAGGATTGCCGACCTCGACCGCCAGATGCACGTTTTCGCCGAAACCTTGGGGAGGCTTTCCGTGGAGGTAGCTGCCGCCGAGGAGGCAGAGAAGGAGCTAGCTGCCATCACGGTTCGGGGCCAAGAGCTGGACAAGCAGACGACAACCCTTGCCGAACGCCGTACCAGGAACCAGGAGCGGGCCGGCAAGCTGCAAGGGCTGGTAACGCAGCAAGCCGAGGCAGCAGCCCGGGTAAAAAAACGCAAGGATGATCTTCAGTTCTTTGTCGGCCTGGATGCGGAGATCGAAGCGGCCACCAAGGAACGTGGCCAGTTCCAGGCAGATCGTGACGCTTACCATGCCCACGAGAAGGATGCTCTTGATCTGGATAATCGGCGCCAGACGCTGGAGAAAATGCTCCGACTTCTGGATGACCTTCAGAAGCAACTTGGTGGGAAAAAAGACGAGCTTGCCCGTCTCCAGGAAGCATATCAGCACGACAGGCACAGGGAAGCTCGTGACGAGAAAGACCGGCTCGTGGCAGAAGTAGCCTCGTTGCGCCAGAAAATCGAGAACATGGAGAAGGACCGTCTGCGCCTTGAGGGTGAGATTGGCAAGCTGAAGGTGCTCAAGGAAGAGATCGACCGTAAGCTGGCCGAGAAGACCTCCTACGAGCAGAAGGAAAAGCTCGTCAAGTTCCTCCGCAACCAGGTCTTCAAGAACGTATCAGCCCAGCTTTCGGAAAGGTTCCGGGAGGAGATCAGGCTGCGCGCCGACCGAATCTATCGTACCATCGCCGAGACCGATGAAGAGTTGGTCTGGGGCGAAAACTACCAGATCGTCCTGCGGGACATGGCGGACGGCGCGGTCCGCGAACGGAGCGACGACCAGCTCTCAGGTGGCCAGACCATGAGTGCCGTGGTGGCCCTGCGGCTGGCACTGCTCCAGACCATCGGCGCCCGCATCGCCTTCTTCGACGAGCCGACCTCCAACCTGGATGCTTCCCGTCGGGAGAACCTCGCCACCGCCTTCCGCGCCATTGACGTTGGACGGGAAGAGGTCACTGAGCACTGGTACGACCAACTGTTCCTCATCAGTCACGATGTGGCTTTCACCGAGATTACGGATCAGATGATTCAGTTGGGGGAGTAAGCTGGATATTTTTTCAGTGTGGTGTTAATCCGAAGAGAATTCTGCAATCGTTATCAACTATTGCCTACCAGCCTCATTTTGTGCTAATGCGACGGCAATTTTGTTGATATACTTAACACGGAAATATTTTCTAGTATGAATTGTGGAGCCTGTGATGGCCAGCGCTGAACAAATCAAAGCCCTGCTGAAATCGCACGTAGATGGCGATGATGCCCATTTTTATGCGGTTGCAATGCAGGTCGCTGCCCATGAGGCAAAATTGGGGCATAGTCGAATAGCCAATGAATTACGGGCTTTTATTGACGAAGCTAAGTTGCGGCAGCCTCTGAAGAACGCAAGAAGAACGGTTCCTATCGCTCAGCCTCGCGGTGAGCTTTCATCTTTATTGTCGGTGTCATACCCGAAGCTCCGGCTCTCGGACATGATCCTGGTTGAGAGCGTCAGTGATCGGCTTGTCAGGATCATCAAAGAGCATCGCCAAATAGCCAAAATCCGTTCTTATGGTTTGGCTCCCAGGAAAAAGCTGCTCTTAGTCGGCCCTCCCGGTACCGGGAAAACGATGTCAGCTGCGGTTCTTGCAGGTGAATTGGGCATTCCCCTGTTTGTTGTTCGACTCGACAGCCTGATTACAAAGTTCATGGGAGAGACTGCATCCAAGCTTCGACTCATCTTTGAGGCTATCACTCAGTCAAGAGGAGTATACCTGTTTGACGAATTCGATTCCATCGGATCACAAAGGGGCCTGAGTAACGATGTAGGTGAAATCAGGCGTGTGTTGAACAGTTTCCTTCAACTGATTGAGCAGGATGATTCGGATAGTCTTCTGTTGGCCGCAACCAATCATCCGGAGATACTCGATTATGCGCTTTTCCGTAGATTTGATGACGTTGTCGAATATGTGTTGCCGGAACAAGAGCAGCTTATCAGCGCCCTGCAGGCCAAGCTGGCGGTATTCCAGAAGTCGAAGATCGACTGGAAAAAGCTTGCTGACGCCGCAACAGGCCTCAGTTATGCCGACATTACTAGGGCATGCGAAGAGGCAATAAAAGAAGCAATCATCCATGACCGCCAAAAGGTCGCAACGGGCGACGTTCTCAAGAACCTCTCCGAACGGAAATCAATACGTTCCAAGTAATTCCATAGGTAGAATCATCCTCTATGCCTGAACAATCCCCCAAAAACTTACCCCACCTTGTACTAACAGGCACTGCGCATACTGAAGTCTACTCCCCCATTCTAAAACCAGGCCCGAAGCACAAACATCCGGTACGCGACAGGCAGCAGCATGGTCAAACCCTGCTCACCAAGTTGGAACGAATCAGGGAAGAGGCTGTAGAGGTAGGCCGTGAGCAGAGTGCATTCGGCATCGACACTGGCAACGGTATCTATCTGCAATTTGAAAGCGATCCGGAGTTTGATCTCAAGCTGGAGAGCCTGGAGTCTGTGAAGGAGGGGATTGAGCTCGTCGCCGTGAAAAGGGTGGACCACAGGATGGTCGCCACCTGCTTTGTCCCAGAAGGGAAACTGGACCACTTCTTCAAGGCGTTCAGCGAATACCTGGGGAGGGAGACCAAGACCGGGAAGCCTGCCCACCAGCCCTTGGTGGATAGCATCAGTGACATGCGGCGAGCCGTCATCGATGCACTGTGGACCGATGACATTACGCTCTTTCCGGCTGATGACGAGGTGATCTGGTGGGAGGTCTGGCTCAGGGTAGGAGATGACCGCGACGCGTTCACTGGGTTCTTCAAGAGACATGCACAAGAACTGGGGCTGGAGCTGGGGAGAGAAATAAAATTTCCAGAACGGACGGTAGTTGCCGCCAAGGGGACAAAGGCGCAGATTGCACGGTCGATTACCCTTCTGAATTGCATCGCCGAGCTGCGGAGGGCCAAGGAAACGGCCGATTTTTTTACTGCCATGAGGGCAGTGGAGCAGTTCGAGTGGATTGATGATGCGTTGCGCTTGATAGGGCTACCAGTGGCGGATGCACCCGCAGTCTGTCTGCTGGATACGGGTGTCAATAATAGTCATCCCTTGCTTGACGTTGGCTTGAACGCCGAAGATATGGATGCCTATGAGCCCGCGTGGGGCGTTAGGGACCATAAGGGACATGGGACGGAAATGGCAGGGCTAGCCCTGTATGGAGACCTCACTGAAATGCTTGCGACCAAGGATCCTATCCCTTTGGTGCATCGGCTCGAATCTGTGAAAATCCTTCCCCCTGTCGGCGAAAACCACCCTGACTTGTATGGTGCCATCACTGAAGAGTCCGTGGCCCGCGCCGAAGTCTTTGCTCCACATCGCCGCCGGGTGGTTAATCTGGCCATCTCAACTGATGACAAGGACCGGGGGAAGCCTTCTTCGTGGTCTGCTGCCATCGACAAACTTTCCTCGGGCTATGCGGATGATGAACGCCGCCTTGTGGTCATTGCTGCCGGGAACACCGCCCGTGAAAACCGCCATCTATACCCTTACAGCAACATGACCGACGGCGTCCAGGATCCCGGCCAGTCGTGGAATGCACTGACAGTCGGGGCATACACGGAAAAGTGCTGTATCGACGAAGCCGAATATCCTGAATGGCAACCGGTTGCATCCTATGGAGACCTGAGCCCTTGTAGCTGCACATCCATGGATTGGGAAGCGGGATGGCCATTGAAACCTGATCTGGTCATGGAAGGCGGCAACATGGCAATCGATCCGCAAACCGGGTTGGCGGACCATGTTGATTCTCTCGACCTTCTGACCACGAACCGGGATTTCACGGCGAAGCCACTTGTGACCACCGGTGACACGAGCGCAGCCACCGCCTTGGTCAGTCGGATGGCAGCTATTATCCAGGCGCATTACCCTGATTTATGGGCGGAAACAGTTCGGGCTTTGCTGGTTCACAGCGCCGACTGGACGCCGGCAATGATGGACAGGTTTGCAAACGGGAAGCGCGGGGGTATAAGAAATCTTCTCAAATGTTGCGGTTATGGCGTGCCGAGCCTGGATAGAGCCATCTGGAGTGCCCGGAACTCTCTGACGATGATCGTTCAGGATTCGTTGCAGCCTTACGAGAAACAAAAAAGTGATTTCAAGACCAAGGATATGCACATCCACGCCATCCCCTGGCCAGTTGAGGTGCTTCAGGACCTCGGAGATATCCCCGTTGAAATGCGGGTTACCCTGTCGTACTTCATCGAGCCAAATCCTGCCAGGCGCGGTTGGACGAGAAGATACCGATATGCATCACATGGTCTTAGGTTCGATGTGAAGACCCCGGAAGAGACCTTGGAGCAGTTTCGGCAACGGATCAACCGTGCAGCGTATGAAGAAGAGATGGGAATAAAGTCGAGGAGCGATGCGAGACGGTGGGTAGTGGGGCCGGACCTGAGAGGGCTGGGCTCCATTCATTCCGATAGGTGGGAGGGAACGGCGGCCGAGCTCGCAGTGAGAGGATACATTGCTATCTATCCTGTGATAGGATGGTGGCGAGAACGGCACCGACTTGGCCGTTGGAATAAAAAGGCGCGATACTCTCTTGTGGTTTCAATTCTCACGCCACAAGAGGAGGTAGATTTATATTCGGTTGTGCAAAATATGGTAGCGGCTACCGTCGAGATTGCCGACTAATTGTCGATGAGGCGCGATGACCGAATTTGGACTACGGGCGTCGACGGAAGGCATCCTTTCCAATATTGGCTTTCGCTATGCTTTCGCCAATTACAGTGGAGTGTGGTAGATTCTGGTGGAGGAATGAGGACTCATGCCCAGCCAGAAGTTTAGCGAATATATTGAAATTATCAGATTTTAGCTGGCCTTTGTGTTGAATTTTGAGTGGGAACCTTGAGGGTTCGAATCCCGTTTCCCGCTCCAACAAAATCTAACAATCTCAGATGGTTACTAGATTGTTCGTGAAACTGTCCCCGGTACTGTCTCTAAACGGTATCGGGGATTTGCTTTTCCGGGGGAAAACGAAATTCCTACCGAAACACCGGAAGATGTGTTCCGCGTCCTCGTTCCGTCAATCCCGCATCTTAAGCGCTGAAAATTGGATATCTGTCTCTGTTGCCGCTGGTGCAGGAGTTGTTCCGTAACGGCAGTGGGGGCAAGCTGCGGTTGAGCGCATACAACTGCACGTAATGTGGGGGGGTATCGGTTATTTCACCGTGCGGATGTGCTCCATGGTATAAATTGTCAATTCAGAGCTGGTAAACATATTGGGGGAGGTGCTTGTATGAATGTTATGAGTATCAGGGCTAAGTCAATCGTATCACTGACAACTATGATGCTGCTCGGGTGTATTGTGGCCGAAATCTCGTTGAACGGCACCGTGTATGGTTATGATAAGCAAGCAAGTGCTAACGATTCGTCAAAAGAAGGAGTCGCCTCAAATTCTATAGAACACCTCTCAGAGGCGTTGCGTAAAGCGCTTGGCGAGTTCGATCACGCCTTCCAGTCGAGAAATGTCGATGCCCTGAAGCAATTGTTTGCTCCCGATATCGTGATGTATGAACAAGGCACTCAGAACCGCGGCAGGGATGATGTGCTGACAAACCACCTGGGGCCGGAGTTGTCGTCGTTTCAGGAGCTGGCCGCCACGTACAGTGATATTCGGGTCATGGAGTCAGAACGGATGGCCATCATAACCCGTAACTTCTCTGTCAAAGGCAAGAGGCAGGGGCGGTTCTTCGGTATCCGGGGGACCGAAACGCAAGGATGGCAGCTTCGAGATGGGCGGTGGGAGCTGGCGCATCTTCACTGGTCGTTTCCTTCCTCGCACTAGGTCGGTCCATCGGCGGCCATTGCCCATGACGAGAGAACAGGGGCATCCGCGATGAGCGGGGGGGGGCCGGTCAAAGGGGAGCCACCGCAGCACTTCTCCTCCTGGGAGTATCCATGAATCAAAAGGGTTATGGCTTGATGTCATAACCCTTTGCGCGTATGGCACGGTTACCTGCTGAAATAAAATGATAATTCAGCTATCATTCAGCTTTCTGCGTCTCTCCCGGCCGCGCAATCCTTCAAGGTCGCCCCGAACCGGGGAGCGTAGCCGCATCTGTCCGGCCAAGGATACTCGATGATCGATCGGGGCATTGTCTTCAATATCCAGAAATATTCCATCTCCGATGGCCCCGGTATCCGCACGACCGTGTTTCTGAAGGGGTGCCCGGCCAGTTGCTGGTGGTGCCACAATCCGGAAAGCCAGACGCCGGGTCCGGAGATGACCCTTGTGGAAGGGCGCTGCCTTTCCTGCGGCGAATGTGCCCGGGCCTGCCCGCACGGGACCGCGGGCCGCGGGCAGGGGAGCGAGGCGACCTGCCTGATCTGCGGCCGGTGCGCGGATGCCTGTCCCACCGGTGCGCGCCGCCTGGCCGGCACCGAGATGACTGTGGTCGACGTGCTTGCCGCGCTGCTGAAAGACCGGATCTTCTACGAGGAATCGGGCGGAGGCGCAACCTTTTCCGGCGGCGAGCCCCTGTGCCAGCCCGGTTTCCTCAAGGCGCTCCTGGCCGGCTGCCGGGAGCGGGGCATCCGGACGGCAGTGGATACCGGCGGATTTGCCCCGCGGGATCAGTTCCTGGAGGTCGCCACTGCCGCCGACCTGATCCTCTACGACCTGAAGCTGATGGATGCCGAACGGCACCGGGCCGTGGTGGGGCTGGACAACCGGCTGGTACTGGATAACCTGGCGGCGCTCAGCGAGGTGCACGACACCATCTGGATCCGCGTCCCGATCATTCCCGGCGTCAACGACGACCGCGCCAACCTGGAAGCCACCGCCGCCCTGGCGGCACGAACGCCGGGGGTGCGCCAGGTGAACCTGCTCCCCTATCACCGCACCTGGCACGGCAAGCTCCGCCAGTTGGGCAGGGCAGGGGCAGAGGACGCAATCGCTACCCCCAGCAGGGAGCGGATGGAAGAACTGGCGCGGATATTCCGCGCCGCAGGACTGACCACCATCATAGGAGGATAGAGATATGACCGAGCGCACACGGGAACTGCGCCGCAGGAGCCTGGAGGCACGCCCCGCCATTTCCGCCGAGCGCGCGCTGCTGCTGACCGAATTTTACCGGGAAAACGAGGGAAAATACTCGGTGCCGGTGATGCGCGCCCTGTCGTTCCTCCATATCTGCCGTCACAAGACCATCTGGATCGGGGAGGGCGAACTGATCGTAGGCGAGCGGGGGCCCGAACCCAAGGCGGTCCCCACCTATCCCGAACTGACCTGTCACAGCCTGGAAGACCTGCGCATCCTCGATTCGCGTCCCCTGACGAGCTATGCCGTTTCCGCCGAGTGCCTCGCCGCCTACGAGGAAACGGTGATCCCCTACTGGCGGGGGCGCTCCCTGCGGGACAAGATGTTCGGCGAGCTGGCCCCGGAATGGCACGAGGCGTACGCCGCAGGCATCTTCACCGAATTCATGGAACAGCGCGCCCCTGGTCACACGGTCCTGGACGAGAAGCCCTTCCGGCGCGGCCTGCTGGATTTCAAGGCCGACATTGCCCGGGAGATCGAACGGCTCGACTTCGTGCAGGACAGCGCGGCCTGGGAGAAGCGCGAACAGCTCAGGGCCATGGCCATTTCCTGCGACGCGGCCATCCTCTTTGCCGAACGGCATGCCGGCCTGGCCGACGAGATGGCGGCGCGGGAGGCGGATCCGCACCGGAAGCGAGAACTTGAGCGCATCGCCGAGGTCTGCCGCCATGTGCCGGCCCATGCGCCGCGCGACTTCCACGAAGCGCTCCAGGCCTACTGGTTCTGCCACCTGGCAATCATCACCGAGCTGAACGGGTGGGACGCCATGAGCCCCGGCCACCTGGACCAGCACCTGCTGCCGTTCTACGAGCAGGGCCTGGCCCACGGTTCCCTGTCGCGGGATGCGGCGCGGGAGCTGCTGGAATGCTTCTTCGTCAAGTTCAACAACCACCCGGCCCCCCCCAAGGTGGGTGTCACCGCCGCCGAGAGCGGCACCTACACCGATTTTGCCAACATCAACCTGGGCGGTCTGCTGCCCGACGGTTCCGACGGCTCCAACGAGGTGTCCCACATTCTGCTCGACATCATCGACGAGATGCACCTGCTCCAGCCCAGCAGCAACATCCAGCTTTCCCGCAAGTCTCCCGACGCCTTCCTGAGCCATGCCCTGCGAGTCATCAGGAACGGGTACGGCTTTCCTTCCATCTTCAACGCCGACAGCGTGGTGGAGGAGCAGCTGCGCCAGGGCAAGAGCCTGGTGGACGCCCGGGCCGGTGGCTGCAGCGGCTGCGTAGAAGTGGGGGCGTTCGGCAAAGAAGCCTACATTCTCACCGGCTACTTCAACCTGGTAAAGCTCCTGGAACTGGCCCTGCACAACGGCATCGACCCCCGCACCGGCAGGCAGCTGGGCCCGGCCAGCGGCGATCCTGCCGGCTTTGCCTCCTTCGACGACCTCTACGCCGCCTTCGAAACGCAGCTGCGGCACTTCATCGAGATCAAGATGGCGGGCAACCAGCTGATCGAACAAATCTACTGCCGCCTCATGCCGGCGCCGTTCCTGTCGGTGCTGATCGACGACTGCATCGCAACCGGCAGGGACTACAACGCCGGCGGGGCGCGCTACAACAACACCTTCATCCAGGGCGTGGGGATCGGCAGCATCACCGACTCACTGTCCGCCATCAAGGCGCTGGTCTACGACTCCGGCCACATTGCGCTGCCGGACCTGGTGGCCGCACTTGACGCCGATTTTGCGGGGCAGGAGCCGCTACGCCAGCGCCTGCTCAACAGGACCAGCAAATACGGCAACGACGACGACTACGCCGACGACCTTATGCGCCGGGTCTTCGAGAGCTTCTTCAGGACCGTCGATGGCCGGCCCAACAGCAAGGGTGGGCAGTACCGGATCGAGATGCTCCCCACCACCTGTCACGTCTACTTCGGCTCGGTCACCGGCGCAACCCCGGACGGGCGCCGGGCCGGCAACCCGCTCTCGGAGGGTATCTCCCCGGTCCAGGGGGCGGATCGCTCCGGGCCGACTGCGGTCATCAAATCGGCCGGCAAGATGGACCACATCAGAACCGGCGGCACCCTGCTCAACATGAAGTTTGCCCCCTCCCTCGTGGAAGGGGAGCAGGGGATCAGCAAAATGGCCAGCCTCGTGCGGAGCTATTTCCGCATGGACGGGCACCACGTCCAGTTCAACGTCGTGCGCGCCGACACGCTCCGCGCCGCCCAGGCCGACCCCGATGCCCACCGCGACCTGATCGTGCGCGTGGCGGGCTATAGCGACTACTTCTGCGACCTGTCGCGGGAACTACAGGACGAGATCATCACACGTACCGAGCATGATAGTCTTTGATGCCGGCTGTTTGTTGGTTCTGGCGTGCCGTGGTTGCTGATGGGTATTGAGATGGTCGTGGCAGTGGCGCGCCGGTTATTGATGGGATAGGGCGTAAATGGCGCAATGCATCTGTGCAGTGGTTGGCTGGTGGTCTGATGGTGTGGGTAAAGGTGCTGTGACGATCCGGTAGATTCATGACTCGCAGCTTGAGGGGCTGGTGCCCATGGTATCAAAGGGGACGCAGTTGATGCACCGATCAACTGCGTCCCCTTTGTGTTGTCAGCGTCAGGCCAGGTCAAAGCGGTCGAGGTTCATCACTTTGCTCCACGCGGCCACAAAGTCATTCAGGAACTTCTCCTGGGAATCCGCGCAGCCGTAGACCTCCGCCACGGCCCGGAGCTGGGAGTTCGCGCCGAAGATGAGATCGACCCGGGTGCCGGTCCATTTGAGTTCCCCGCTCGCGCGGTCGCGGCCCTCGAACAGGTCTTTGTCTGCCGCGGTGGGCTGCCACACGGTACCCATGTCGAGCAGGTTCACGAAGAAGTCATTGGTGAGCGTTTCCGGCCGCGTGGTAAAGACGCCGTGCTTGGACTGGCCGTAATTGGCGTTCAGGACGCGCATGCCGCCAATGAGCACGGTCATCTCGGGGGCGGTCAGGGTCAGCAGTTGGGCCCGGTCGATCAGCAGTTCCTCGGCGGTTACGGCATATTTGGCTTTCTGGTAGTTGCGGAACCCGTCCGCCACCGGTTCCAGGACGGCGAAGGATGCGGCATCGGTGTGCTCCTGGGACGCATCGGTGCGGCCCGGGGTGAAGGGGACGGTTACGTCGTGGCCGGCCTTTTTCGCGGCCTGTTCGACCGCCGCGCAGCCGCCCAGCACGATCAGGTCGGCCAGCGAGACCTGCTTGCCGCCCGGCTGGGCGTTGTTGAACTCCTGCCGGATTCCTTCGAGGGCCTGGAGCACGGTCGTGAGCCGGGCCGGTTGGTTGACCTCCCAATCCTTCTGGGGGGCGAGGCGAATGCGCGCGCCGTTGGCTCCGCCGCGCTTGTCCGACCCGCGGAAGGTGGATGCCGAGGCCCAGGCCGTGGCGACCAAGTCGGCGATGGGCAGGCCGGACGCCAGGATCTTACCCTTGAGGGCGGCGATGTCCTGCCGGTCGATCAGCTGGTGAGTGACCGCCGGGACCGGGTCCTGCCAGATGAGTTCTTCCGCGGGCACGTCCGGGCCGAGGTAGCGCGAGCGGGGCCCCATGTCGCGGTGGGTCAGCTTGAACCAGGCCCGGGCAAAGGCGTCCGCGAATTCCTCGGGGTTCGCCAGGTAGCGCCGGGCAATGGGCTCGTAGATCGGGTCGAAGCGCAGGGAGAGGTCAGCCGTGGTCATCATGGGCCGCCGCTTCTTCGACGGGTCGTGCGCGTCGACCACCATGTCCTCGTCGGCCACGTCCTTGGCCAGCCACTGATTGGCGCCGGTCGGGCTCTTGACCAGTTCCCACTCGTACTTGAACAGCACCTTCAGGTAGCCCATGTCCCAGGTGGTCGGATTCGGCTTCCAGGCGCCTTCCAGGCCGCTGCCGATGGCGTCGCCCCCCTTGCCGCTGCGGAAGGTGCTCTTCCAGCCGAGCCCCTGATCTTCGAGGGGCGCGGCTTCCGGTTCGGGGCCCACATGGGTCGCCGGGCCGGCGCCGTGGCATTTGCCGAAGGTGTGGCCGCCCGCGACAAGGGCGACGGTCTCTTCGTCGTTCATGGCCATGCGGGCGAAGGTCTCGCGGACGTCGCGGCCGGACGCGACCGGGTCGGGCTCGCCGTTGGGCCCCTCCGGGTTCACGTAGATCAGGCCCATCTGCACGGCGGCCAGGGGATTTTCGAGGTCCCGGTCGCCGGAGTAGCGCTTGTCGCCGAGCCAGGTGTCCTCGCTGCCCCAGTAGATGTCCTCTTCCGGCTCCCAGACATCCACGCGGCCGCCGCCGAAGCCGAAGATCCTGAACCCCATGGACTCCAGGGCGCAGTTGCCGGCCAGGATCATCAGGTCGGCCCAGGAGATCTTCCTGCCGTATTTCTGCTTGATGGGCCAGAGCAGGCGCCGCGCCTTGTCGAGGTTGACGTTGTCCGGCCAGCTGTTGAGGGGGGCCAGGCGCTGGGAGCCGGAGCCTGCCCCGCCCCGGCCGTCGCCCATGCGGTAGGTGCCTGCGCTGTGCCACGCCATCCGGATGAAGAGCCCCCCGTAGTGGCCCCAGTCGGCCGGCCACCACTCCTGGGAGTCGGTCATCAGCGCATGGAGGTCCTTCTTCACGGCGGCCAGGTCGAGCTTCCTGAATTCGTCCGCGTAGTTGAAATCCCCGCCCATGGGGTTGCTCAGGGCGGAGTGCTGGTGGAGGATGTGAAGGTTCAACTGGTTCGGCCACCACTGGCGGTTCGACGTGCCGCCTCCGGCTGCCCGCCTGCCTGTTCTGCTCTCGTTGTCAGCACTCATGCATCGGCTCCTTTCATGGTCCTGGGATAGTGGAGTGGTTCACTTCGTCGGCGATTTTGCCTTTCGGTTGTCACTCGGCAGCAGAATCCTCCGTCACGCCCGGATGGTGCCGTGGTGTTTTTCTGTGTCGATTGTGAAGTTATCATTTTATCAGACAAATCCTATTAGTGAATTCTATCGTTGCGGAGCCGCCCCGGTCGGCCTTGGGCGGGGCCACGCCGCGCGGGGAGGAATTGACTCGACCCCGCGGCCGATGATATACCTCTCGGAACCCTGCAGCCGTCGAGGAGCAGCATCGCCATGAACCGCATCCTCTCCATGATCGAACAGATGGAACCGGGGGTCGTGATCTTCAACGACGACCTGACCATTTCCTCCGTCAGCAGCATGGTGTTCATGATTTTCGGGCATATCCCCCGTGAGCGCATCTTTGCGGGGGATCTCCTGGATATCCACGACGAGGCGGCGCGGGAAAAGGTGAAGGAGACCCTGCGGCTGGCCCGCCAGGCGCAGCGGCACATCCCTCTTTCCCTCAAGTTCATCACCAGCGAGGGGCACGACCGCTACCTCCTCGTCAAGCTGATCACCGTGGCGGAGCGGGACCCAGCCGGCGAGAAGATCTGCGCCCTGTTTTACGACATCACCCCCTTCATCGTTGCCGAGCGAAAGCTCACGCGGGTGCCGGTTACTTCCCGCGGCGACATCCACCTGCTCAGGCCCGAGGAGATCGTCTACCTGAAGGCAGACAATATCTACTCCCTCATCTATACCGAAGCGGGCGAATTCCACAGCGACCTGTCCCTGGGGGCCATGGAAAAACGGCTCTCCGAGGACATCTTCTACCGCATCCACCGCAGCTACCTGGTCAACCTCGCCAAGGTCAGGAAAGTCCACCGGGAAAGCAGCGAGTGCACCGTCGCGGCGGGTGGGGGCGAAGTCCGCCTCCCGGTGAGCCGCGACAAGATGCAGCGCTTCCTGACGGATCTCGGCCTGAAATAGCGCCGGCGGTTCACTCCCCGTTTCCCACCGTTCACAAGTCCCAGACACCTTCCGCAAGTGCCGGCTGGCATTTCATGGCCCCTTCGGCGTACAGGTAGGAAAACCACACCTGCACAACGCGAGGGAGGAGCATATGGACCAGGCACGCAACGGTCATGACAGCCGCAGTATCGATCCGGCCGCGAAGGAGATGCTGCGTATCGCCGACCGGGAGGGATACGCAACCATCTGGGAGCGTTACGAACAGCAGCAGCCCCAATGCAGCTACGGCCAGCTCGGCACCTGCTGCCGGATCTGCTCCATGGGACCGTGCCGGATCGACCCCTTTGGCGACGGCCCCACCCGCGGGGTCTGCGGGGCCACCGCCGACACCATGGTGGCGCGCAACCTGGCCCGGATGGCCGCGGTTGGTTCCTCCTCCCACTCCGATCACGGCCGGAAGGTGGCGCTGCTCCTCAAGGCGGTGGCCAACGGCAGCAACACCGACTACCACATTGCCGACCCGGACAAGCTCACGGCGGTGGCGGAGCGCCTGGGCATCCCCACGGCCGGCCGGTCGACCGCCGAGATAGCCGGCGACGTGGCAGCGGTGGCCATCGACTGTTTCGGCAACCAGGGGGAAGAGCCCATCGTCTTCATGGAGAAGTACATGCCCAAGAAGCGGTTCCAGCGCCTGCGGGAGCTGGAGGAGACCCTCTACCGCACCACGGGCGCGAAGACCGGGTTCCTGCCGCGGGCCATCGACCGGGAGGCCGTTGACATCCTGCACCGCACCCACTTCGGCTGCGACCACGATCCCCTTTCCCTGGTGGCCCAATCTGTCCGCTGCTCCCTTTCCGACGGCTGGGGGGGCTCCCTGATCGCCACCGAGCTGCAGGACATCCTGCTCGGCTCGCCCATCATCAGGCCGGTGAAGGCCAATCTCGGCGTGCTGGAGGCGGAGAGCGTCAACGTGGTGGTCCACGGCCACGAGCCCATCCTGTCGGCCAAGGTGGTGGAGATGGCCCAGTCCCCCGAATGTCGCGCCGCGGCCGAGGCCGTGGGGGCCAAGCGGGTCAACGTGGTGGGGCTCTGCTGCACCGGCAACGAGGTGCTGCTGCGCCAGGGGGTCGGCATGGCGGGGAACGAGTCCCACAGCGAACTGGCCATCATGACCGGCGCCGTCGATGCCATGGTGGTGGACGTGCAGTGCATCTACCCGGCCCTGGCCGATCTCGCCTCCTGCTTCCACACCAAGTTCGTCACCACGAGCGAACAGGCCAAGATCCCCGGCGCGCTCCACATCCAGTTCGAAGAGCACGAGGCCGACGCCATCGCCACCCGCATCATCAAGACCGCCATCGATGCCTTCCCGAACCGCAACAAGGCCCGGGTCTACATCCCGCAGCACACCAGCACCGCCATCGTCGGTTTCACCGTGGAGGAGATCCTCAAGGCGCTCGGCGGAACGCTCCAGCCCCTGATTGACCTGATCGTCACGGGGACCATCAAGGGGGTTGCCGGCATCGTCGGCTGCAACAACGTGAAGGTGCAGCAAGATTTCTTCCACCGCACCCTGACCGAGGAGCTGATCAAGCGCGACATCCTCGTGATCGGCACCGGCTGCTGGGCCATTGCCGCGGCAAAGTCGGGGCTCATGGACCTGCCCGCCCGCGAGCTGGCCGGACCGGGGCTCCAGGCGGTGTGCGGCCAGTTGGGGATTCCGCCGGTCCTCCATATGGGCTCCTGTGTCGACTGCTCGCGGATGCTCAACCTTGCCGGGGCCCTGGCGGATCACCTGCAGGTGGACATCTCCGATCTGCCCCTGGTCGGGTCAGCGCCCGAATGGACCACGGAGAAGGCGGTCGCCATCGGCACCTATTTCGTGGGCTCGGGCATTCCCGTGCACCTGTGGCCGCTGCCGCCCATCCTGGGCGGCCCGGAAGTCACGAAGATCCTCACCAGTGACGCCAAGGACGTCCTGGGCGGGTGGTTCTTCGTGGAGGAAGACCCGAAGGCCACGGCCGACCGGATGGAGCAGATCATCATGGAGCGGCGCGCCGCCATCGGGATCTGACAGGGAGGAGATTCGCCATGTGCCAGCCGCAGTCGCCCGGAATGCGCGTCGTGATCACCGGAAAGGGGGGGGTGGGGAAGACCACCCTCACCTCGTGCCTCGCCACCGTACTGGCCGGGGCCGGAACCCATGTCCTCGCCGTGGATGAGGACCCCCAGATGAACCTGCCCAACGCCCTCGGCGTCCCGTACGAGGCGGCGGCCGGCATCGTACCCCTGAACCGGCACGCCGACTACATCGAGGAAAAGACCGGGATCAGGCCCGGCCGGAACGGGTGGGGCGCGCTCTTCAAGCTCAACCCCGACGTGGATGATGTGGTGAGCCGGCTCGGGCTGAAGGTGGCCGAGAACCTGAGCCTGCTGGTGATGGGTACCGTGAAACAGGCGGGGGGTGGTTGCCTCTGCGCCGAGAACGTGCTCCTCGACGCCACGATCCGGCACCTGGCCCTGCGGATGAACGAGGCGATCCTGCTCGATACCCAGGCAGGGATGGAGCACTTCGGCCGCTCCCTGGCCAAGGGGTTCGGCCAGTGCGTGGTAGTGGCGGATTCCTCCTTCAACGCCCTGAGCGTCGCCCTCCAGTCCGCCGCCCTGGCCCGCGAGTCCGGCATCGGGCTGGTCCACCTGGCCGTGAACCGGGTCACCGGCGACGACCTCCGGCTGGAGCGGTTCCAGCGGGAGACCGGGCAGAACCTGCCGGATATCTTCGACAGGGTGGTACAACTGCCGGCGGAACCGCTCCTGCAGACCCTTGACCCCCACGTGGCGCGGATCATGGCCGACCGGCACAGCGGCTACACGGCGGCAGTGACCCGCCTGGCATCCCTGCTCTGCTCCCCGCCGTGCCCCTGCGCCTCCCCCCGCGACCACGCCCATCACCATGCCCATTGACGAGGGAGACCCTGCAATGAAACGGATATTCGTCGATTACAAGAAGTGCCTCGCCTGCAAAGCCTGCGAAACCGCCTGCGCCGTGCGGCACCATCCCGGCGGCTCTCTCCTGGCTGCCCTCGGCGACGACCGGACCGAAGTGAATGTCCGGGTGCTCGGCATCGACGAGGAGGCATTTCCGCTCTCCTGCCGGCACTGCGACCCGGCCGAGTGCCTCGATGCCTGTCCCTCGGGCGCCCTGGGCCGGGACCCGGAAAACGGCGCAGTCATCCTGGACCCGGCGCGTTGCAAGGCCTGCGCGATGTGCGCCATGGTCTGCCCCTTCGATGCCATTTCCTTCAAGGCCACTCACCGCTCCGACTACGGCCGGGACGTGGCCCACAAGTGCGACCTGTGCACCCCCCGGGTCAGGGAGGGGGGGACCCCGGCCTGTGTCGAGGCCTGCCATTCCGGCGCCCTCGTCTTTGCCGAGTACGGGGCCGCCCGCACCGAACGGGCCGCCAAAAGCCTGCGGCACTACCTCCTCGGCAGGGAAGGGCTGCCGCCCGGCCTCGAACTGCTGCGGGAGATGCGCCGGAAAGAGTTTGCCCGGCGCCGCGGAGGTGAGTGATGAAGGTGGTAACCGTGGGGACGGGAATGGCGGCCGCCGAGTTTGTCGAGCGGCTCAGGCTCGATGGATTCGCGGGCGAGATCGTCATGTGCGGCGACGAGGAATTTGCGCCCTATTCCCCCTGCGTCATCCCCTTTTACCTGGCCGGTGAGCCGCTGGAAACCGTTTACTGGAAGGGGAGCGACTTCTACGGCCGCTACCGCGTGACGCCGCGCCTGGCCGATCCGGTGGTGGAAGTGGATGCGGACCGGCGGCTGGTGCGGACCGTGACGGGACGGAGCGAACGGTACGACCGCCTTTTCTACGCCGCCGGGGCCCGCAGCTGGTATCCCCGGCCCGACTGGCTCGACACCCGGGGCGTCTTCGGTTTCAAGACCCTGTCGGACATGGTTGCCATCGACCGTTACATCCGTGAGCACAACGTGAGCGAGGCGGTCGTGTTCGGCGGCGGCTTCATCGGGGTTGACGCGGCCCTGGCCCTGTGGCACCGCGGGCTGAAGATCACCCTGGTCCACCGCAATACCCGGGTCCTGTCCCAGATGACGGACGAAGAGGGAGGGCAGTTCGCCACCGGGAAACTGGCGGAAAAGACCGGTATGGACATCCGGCTCAGGACCACGGTGGCCGACATCGTGGCCACGGGGGGAGAGCTCTCAGCGGTCCGTTTCTCCGACGGCACCACCAGGGAGACGAAGCTGCTGATCGTGGCAATCGGCGTCTCCCCCAACTCGGAGCCCCTGCGCGGCGACGACAAAGGGGTTCCCTCCGACCGTCAGATGCTGGCGGAAGCGGGCATCTACGCCGCCGGGGACGTGGCCGTCACCCCCCACGCGGTCACCGGCGAGGCCGGGGTTTATGCCACCTATCCCAACGCCATGCGCCAGGCCCGCACCGCCGCGCGGCACCTGTTGCACGGCGACGGCAGCTACGCCGGCTCGGTCAACACGAACGTGCTCAAGAAGCACATCGACTTCCCCATCGTCTCGGCGGGCAGCTTCACGGGCGAGCCGGTCACCTGGCAGCGGGGCGATGTCTGGCGCCGGGTCTACCTGAAGGACGGCATGATCAACGGTTACATCATCATCGGCGATACGAAGATGTCGGGATACATCTATCAGCTCTATGTCTCGCGCCGGCGGGTCGACGGCACCATCCGCACCATCCTCTCCTCCCCGCGCCACGATGCATACTACCGGCAGGTGACCGGATGCGGCGCCGGCAGGGCGTCCGGGCGGGGGTACGGGGTGCAGGGTGTAATGGCCGGATAGTCTGTTGCCCCTCTGCACGCGTCGCCGTTGCGGTGCGAAGGGGGAGAGGGCAGGTGTCTTTGGCTACAGCTCAGGGACCGGATTGCGAATCCGGTCCCTTTTTTGTTGTGTCGTGCCAGCGTGTCCGCACGGTGTTCAAACAAATGTGCAGGCCATGCCATGGCAGCTCGACTGCCGCGACGGGCCCTGCGCAGCGGCGGGAAAATTTCGGGAACCTGCTGATTTTATTGCCCGGCGCTTCGACCATACCGCGCAGTCTCCGTGCATCCCCGATACCGCCTTCGGACGGTATGGGGGATTTTTTTCGGGGAATACGATAGTCAGTCAGGGGTTTCGGAAGGCCTTATCAGGAATTTCCCGATGGTTCCGCGCACAGGATTATGCGCGATTATCCGATACGTTATGGTAGGGGTGATTTCAAATCGGGATGTCTCCGGTCACGTTCGGCCCCCGGCGTGATTGCTGCCGTCTGGGGCGAACCCATTGATGAGGTTGTCGTGAAATACTATCGCTGTGACTGGTTCCGACTCCGAACTCTGGCAATGGGAGAGGATGAGGGTGGGGGGCTGGTATCCGAATGGAGGGGTGTACATGAGTGTTAGTATCCTGTTCGTTGATGATGAAGAGCATATCCTTAAATCTCTGGTACGGCTTTTTGCCGACACGGGAATGGACGTGTTGCGGGCCGGGAGTGCGGTCGAGGCACTGCCGCTCTTCGAGCGGCACGAGATTGCAGTGGTCGTGGCAGACAACATGATGCCCGGAATGCGGGGCGTGGAGTTTTTCAGCCGGCTGAAAAACATTGCCCCTAAGACGGTCAATATCCTGATGACGTCCTATACCGACCTTCCCTCCGCCCTTGAGGCGATCAACCGCGGCGAGGTGTACCGGTTCGTGGTCAAGCCGTGGGATAACGATGAGCTGGTGACGATGGTGGAGCAGTCAATACACCGCTATCTGACACTATCCACCCTTGCCCGTGAGGACGAGACGGTTGTTCAGGGCCTTGCCCAGACCATCGAGTTGAAGGATCCCTACACCCGGGGCCACTGCGGCAGGGTTGCCTCCTACGCCCTGATGATTGCCGATGAACTGCGGCTTTCGCCGCAGATGCGCAAGGACCTCCGTTATGGCAGCTGGCTTCACGACTGCGGCAAGATCGGGGTGCCCGAGGCTATTCTCAACTTCGGCGGTCCTGTGGCGGCACGCGAGTTCGACACCATCAAGAAGCATCCTGTAATGGGTGCTGACATGGCCAGACAGGCACAGCTGCCCACGGCAGTCGTGGATATCGTGCTTTATCACCATGAACGCTTTGACGGAGAAGGCTATCCCCATGGGCTCGCCGGAGAGGCGATTCCCGTGGCGGCACGGATCGTCGCCGTTGCCGATGTTTATGATGCGCTGACGACCGAAAGGCCCTATCGTCGAGCCTATAGTTTGCAAAAAGGCGTTGAAATCCTCCTCTCGATGAAGGGAAATGCACTTGATCCCGCGCTTGTGGATTGCTTCGTGGGAGCTCTCGATAAAAGAAATTTGCTGCTGAGCGATTGTGTGAGTGGAGACCGTGGCCACGGTTGAATCCCCGAAACTGCCCCGGTCAGGGTGCATACCACCGCTCACGAGGAGCCTGTGCCAGAGCCTGCCACCGGGCAGCCGTCCCGGTAAACGCTGCAACGCACCCGACCGGCAATAAATCGGCACGGAGCGGCTGTCCGTGACCGGATCGCCGCTCCATGCGTCCCGTTCGCCCTCAAAAAACAGTTGTCACCCCGTGCCGGTCGTGATAGGTGAAGCACTTCACTTTTCCGGCAGGAGCGGCAATGATCCATCTTTCGAACATCACCAAACAACACGGCAACCAGCTTCTGTTCCGCGACGCAAGCTTTCAGATCCTCCCCGGCAGCCGCACCGGCCTGGTGGGCCCCAACGGCGCCGGCAAGACGACCATCTTCCGGATCATCACCGGCGAGGAGGAGGTTGACGCCGGCGAGATAACCTGCGCCAAGCGGACCTCCATTGGCTATTTTTCGCAGGACGTGGGGGAGATGGCCGGCCGCACGGCTCTGGAGGAGGTCATGGCGGTCTCGGCCGACACCGTGCGCCTGGCGGCCGAGCTGAAGGCGATGGAAGCGGCCATGGCCGAGCCCATGGACGATGATGCCATGGCGGCCCTGCTGGAGCGGTACGGCACCGCCATGGAGGAGTTCGAGCACCGGGGCGGTTACGACCTGGACACCCGGGCGCGGACGATCCTGACCGGGCTCGGCATCGGTCCGGACCGCTACGACCACCCGGTGGAATCCTTCAGCGGCGGCTGGAAGATGCGCATCGCCCTGGCCGGCATCCTGACCCTGCAGCCCGATGTGCTGCTTCTGGACGAGCCCACCAACCACCTGGACGTGGAGTCGATCATCTGGCTGGAGGAGTGGCTGGCCGGGGAGTTCACGGGGGCGCTGCTCATGACGAGCCACGACCGGGACTTCATGAACCGGATCGTGACGCGCATCATCGAGGTGGCGGACAAGACCGTCACCACCTACGGCGGCAACTACGATTTCTACGAGCGGGAGCGGGACATCCGCCGCGAGCAGCTGCTGGCCAGCCACAAGCGCCAGCAGGAGATGCTGGCCAAGGAAGAGGAGTTCATCGCCCGCTTCGCTGCCCGGGCCTCCCATGCGGCCCAGGTCCAGTCACGGGTGAAGAAGCTGGAAAAGATCGACCGGATCGAGATCCCGCCCGAGGAGCGGGTGATCCGTTTCGAGTTCAACGAGCCCCCCCGCAGCGGCGACGACGTGGCCGTGTTCCACGGGCTCGCCAAGAGCTGGAGCCTGCCGGGAGGCGGCGACAAATCGGTCTTCAGCGGCGTGTCCGGCGTGATCCGCCGCCAGAACAAGATCGCCGTGGTGGGGGTCAATGGCGCCGGCAAGTCCACCTTCCTCAAGGTCCTGGCCGGCCGGACCGAACCCACCGACGGCAGCGTGGCCCTGGGCGCCAATGTGTCCCTGGGCTACTTCAGCCAGCACGCCATGGAACTGCTCGACCCGAAAAAGACCGTGTTCGAGACCGTGCAGGACGCCATGCCCCTGGCGACCATCGGCGTGATCCGCAATCTGCTGGGAGCCTTCCTTTTCTCGGGCGACGCGGTGGACAAGCGGATCGAAAACCTCTCCGGCGGCGAGAAGAGCAGGGTGGTGCTGGCCACGCTCCTGGCCCGGCCCCTCAATTTCCTGGTGCTGGACGAGCCCACCAACCACCTGGATATCCGTTCGCGGGAGATTCTGCTCGATGCGCTGCAACACTTCACCGGCACCGTGGTGCTGGTGAGCCACGATCGTCACTTCCTCCGGCTGCTGGTGGACCGGGTGTTTGAGATCGACCACGGCGAAATGCGGATCTACGAAGGAAATTACGGCTACTATCTCGAAAAGTCGCAGCAGCTGCACCAGGCGGCCTGCTGAACTCGCCGGACCCCAAGGAGCATCTCGCCATGGCCCTGCCATCCACTGTTCATCGCGCCGTCATCCAGCTTTCGCACGTGGACCGCGGCATCTACGAAACCTTGCAGACCACCCTTGCCCGGCATCCATCCGAGACGGCGGAGCGGGTAGTCTTGAGGCTGCTTGCCTTTGCTCTCTGGTACGAGCCTGAACTGACCTTCACCAAGGGGATCTGCGCGGGAGACGAGCCCGACCTGTGGTGCAAGGGGCCCGACGGCCGGGTGACGCTCTGGGTCGAGGTTGGTACGCCGGACCCGGAGCGGCTGCTGAAAGCGTGCCGCCATGCGGAGCGGGTCGTTCTCCTGGCCTGCGGCCCGAACAGGTTCCGCTGGGATGCACAGTATCTTGCCCGATTCGACGCAGTCCCCAACCTGACCGTCCAGGGGATAGAGTATGCCGTGGTCGCCCAACTTGCAGCCGGCCTGGAACGGAACATCTCCTGGGAGCTGACCGTTACCGACGGCACCCTCTACCTGACAACGGGGGGAGAGACCCTGGAGGCCGTCCTGGAATCGCTGGCCGGTTCGGCCCCGGCCGCCGGCTGACTCTTCGTCCCCTTACATCCCGAGCCGGAAAACACGAAACCCCGACCGTAGCGGCCGGGGTTTCGTGTTTTTGATCTGGTGGAAGAGGGCGGGTTACTTGCCTTTTCCGGTGAGGCGGACCAGGGCTTCCATGTACTTCTCGCCGGTCTTGCGGATGATTTCCTCGGGCAGGGGCGGCGCCGGCGCGGTTTTGCCCCAGTCGAGGGTCTCCAGGTAGTCCCGCAGGAACTGCTTGTCAAAGGAGGGCTGGGCGCCGCCCGGCTTGTAGCTGTCCTTGGGCCAGAAGCGGGAGGAGTCCGGGGTCATGCACTCGTCGATGATGATCAGTTCGCCGTTGTAGATGCCGTACTCGAACTTGGTGTCGGCGATGATGATTCCTTTGGTGTCGGCGATGTCCCGGGCCCGCTTGTAGATGGCGATGGTGACGTCGCGGATCTTTTCGGCCAGTTCACGCCCGATCAGCTCCACGCACCTGTCAAAGGAGATGTTCTCGTCATGCTCCCCCAGTTCCGCCTTGGTGGAGGGGGTGAAGATGGGCTCCTCCAGCTTGTCGGACTCCACGAGGCCGGCCGGGAGCGTGATGCCGCAGATGGCGCCGGTGGCCTTGTAGTCCTTCCAGCCGGAGCCGGAGATGTAGCCGCGCACGATGCATTCCACCGGCAGGGGCTTGGCCTTCTTGACCAGCATGGAGCGGCCTTCGAGCTGGGCCGCGTACTTCTGGCACTCGGCCGGGAAGTCCTTCACGTCGGTGGAGATGATGTGGTTGGGGATGATGTCCTCCATCTGGCGGAACCAGAATGTGGAGATCTGGGTGAGGACGTACCCCTTGTCGGGAATCGCCTCGTTCATGATGACGTCGAAGGCCGAGATCCGGTCGGTGGTGACGATGAGCAGCGCGTCGCCCAGATCGTAAATGTCGCGTACCTTACCGCGGCCGGCAAGTTTCAGGTCGGGGAAATCGGTCTTGAGCACCAGTTCTGCCATGGCTTGAATCTCCTCTTGTTAATGGTCAGATGTCCTTGAGGGCGGGGTTGATCTCGATCTTCGCCTTGCTCCGAAGCTCTTCGATCCATTTGCGGTATTCGTCGTCCTGCTTGCGCGGCAGGATCTCCTGCTTGATCTTTTCCTTTTGCGCCGCAAAGTTGGCGGCGTTCAGCTCGGTGCGTTCCTTGAGGCGGAAGGCAATCCAGCGGGCGCCCACCCGGATCGGCTCCTTGGAGGCCGGCGCCGCGGTGGTGAGTTTGAAGGCTGCTTCCATGAGTTCCGGCGACACGCCCACCGTGGGGACGCTGCCCTTGGCGTCGAAGGCGAAGGGACCGGAATCCCGGAGCGTGAGCCCGGCCGAATCACCCTTGGCCAGCTTTGCCTGGGCCTCTTCGGCTTTCTTCTTCGCCAGATCCACTGCCTTCGCTGTCTTGGCCTTCTCTTCGACCTGGGCGCGAATCTGGGCCAGGGGCGGCACTTCGGCGGGTTTGCGCTCCTTGATCTTGATCAGGTAGATTCCCTTTTTCGTTTCCACAGGGCCACCCAGTTCGCCCTCCTTGAGGATGAAGGCCCGGCGGATCAGCTCTGTTTCGCCGGCCAGGGCGGGTGCGGGCTGCTGGGCCGTGAACAGGGCGGTCTCTTCCGTCTTGGCGCCCAGGGCCCGGGCCACGGCGCCGATGTCGCCGGTTGCCTTGCTCTTGTTGATAGCGGCGGCGGCCAGTTCGTAGGCATGCTGACCGGCCTTGAAGCGCCGGGCGTCCTCCCGGACCTTTTCCTTGACCTCGGCCAGCGGAAGGATGCCTGCGGGACCCTGGTAGCGGTCGATGTTCTTCTGGTACCAGGCCTGGATATCTGCTTCATTCACCTCAAGGCCGCCCATTTTAACAGGGTCGACCATTACGTAGGTGATGCTGATTTTCTCCGGGGTCTTGAAGTCGTTCTGGTTCTTGGCGAGGAAATCGGTGATTTCCTGGTCGGAGAGCTTGATCTCCGCCTTCACATCGTCGGGGGAGTACGAAACGTAGGAAAGCGCGAGCCGGTCGTTGCGCTTGCGGAAAAGCTCGCGCGCCTCGTCGTCGCTCACCGTGGCCCGGGATTTGATCTGGTCCTGGGCCTTCTTGATCATCAGCTCTTCCTTCTGCCCCGCTTCAAACTCCTTGGGCGCAATCCTGTTGGCCTTGAGGACTTGTACGTACTGGTTGAAGCTGAAGGCTCCGTTCACCTGGAACGAGGGCATGGCGGCGATGGCCTGCTGAACGTCATCCTTGCTGACCTTGATTCCCATATCCCGGGCGGCGTTGCGAACGAGCGCACCTTCGACGAGGGTGTCGAGGGCCTGCTTCTTGACGTTGAGCTGCTTTTCCAGGTCGGGGGTGAGGGCGGGACCGTAGAGCTGGACATAAATGTCGCGCAGCCGGTAGTAGGTCCGCTGGAATTCCTCGTAGCTGATTTTGGTCCTGTCGACCTTGACGGCGTAGCTGGAAGGAGTCAGCTTGCCTTCTCCCTTGCCCCAGACCAGGAAGATGGTTCCGATGAAGGAGAGAACAATGACGCCGAAGACCACCTTGATGACGGGGGACTGCTTGTACTTCCTCATGATGCCGAGCATTGGCGGGGACTCCTTTGTGCCGGATGGATTCGGATGCGCCGTGGAAACGACGGGTCCGAATACTACTATAAGTGCCTATGGGAACGCAACATGATTACACTATCCGGCGCTTTTCCCCCTTGCACGCTGGATGGGTTTCTGCTACGATTCAGCGCTTCAAAATACGTCATTCCCCCTTTGCATGCGTGAAAGGATTCAGAGTCCATGCTCAAAATATTCGACAGCCTCTTCGGCCTTTTTTCCAATGACCTGGCAATCGACCTCGGCACCGCCAACACCCTCGTTTACCTGAAGGGCAAGGGGATCGTGGTGCGCGAGCCGTCCGTCGTGGCGGTGCAGAAGACCAACCTGGGCCAGCAGAAGGTGCTGGCGGTGGGGATGGAAGCCAAGAAGATGCTCGGCCGCACGCCGGGCAACATCACCGCCATCCGCCCCATGAAGGACGGCGTCATCGCCGATTTCGACATCACCGAGGAGATGCTCCGCTACTTCATCCACAAGGTTCACAACCGCAAGACCCTGGTTCGTCCCCGGATCGTCATCTGCGTTCCCTCGGGGATCACCCAGGTGGAGAAGCGGGCCGTCAAGGAGTCGGCCGAATCGGCCGGCGCCCGTGAAGTCTATCTGATCGAAGAGCCCATGGCGGCGTCCATCGGCGCCGGCCTCCCCATCACCGAGGCGAGCGGCAACATGATCGTCGATATCGGCGGCGGCACCACCGAGGTGGCGGTCATCTCCCTGGCAGGCATCGTGCTCACCAAGTCGGTACGGGTCGGCGGCGACAAGATGGACGAGGCCATTGTCCAGTATATCAAGCGCAAGTACAATCTCCTCATCGGCGACCGCATGGCCGAGATCATCAAGATCGAGATCGGCGAGGCTTACGCCGCCGGTGAGATGCGGACCATGGAGGTCAAGGGACGGGACCTGGTCTCCGGCATCCCCAAAACCACCGAGATCAATTCCGACGAGATTCGCGAGGCCCTGTCCGAACCGGTCAACGCCATCGTGGACGCCGTCAAGATCTGTCTTGAGCGGACTCCCCCCGAGCTTGCCGCCGATATCGTCGACCGGGGAATCTTTCTGGCCGGCGGCGGCGCCCTTCTGCGTAATCTGGACATGCTCCTGCGCGAAGAAACGGGGCTGCCGGTCTTCATCGCCGACGACCCTCTCTCCTGTGTCGTTCTCGGTTCCGGCAAGGTTCTCGACGAGCTGAACCTGCTCCGCCGGGTCGCCGTGAGCTCCTGACCGGACGCCGTCCCCCCGGACGCATAAACATCGTTTGCACGGCCGCACCTCACCCGATGTGCGGCCGTGCCGTCATCCCCTCTATCCAGTCACACGGCAGCATTCCGATGGCATCCTTTTCCGTCGACATACTCGTTCCCGTCTGGAACCGTCCCGTTGAGACGCGCAGCTGTCTCGTGTCACTCGTGGAGTCCGCTCCGGAAGCTCGCCTCATCCTCATCGACAACGGCAGCGATCGGGAAACCGAACGACTCCTCGAGGAGTTCGCTGAACGGCTCGGCGAACGGGCCCTGCTCCTGCGGAACGATATCACCTGCGGATTTGTTCCGGCGGTGAACCGTGGCCTGTCCAGGGCCGAAGCCCCCTTTGTCGTGATCGTGCGCAATACCACCGTTGTGGCGCCCGGCTGGCTCGAGCCGCTGGTGGAACTGGCGACGGCACGGTCCGAAACCGGCCTCGCAGTGCCCCGTCTGGTTCTGGATGCCGCCACGTCGCGTCGCGGCAGGAGGAGGCCTGATGTGACGGTGACCGAGGTCTCGCACGGCTCCTTTGCGGCCATGCTGATCCGTCGTTCCCTGTTCGAGCGCATGGGCGGCTTTGACGAAGAACTGGACGGGGATGTCTGGTGCCTTCGGGATTATTCCCGCCGCGCCCTGGCCGAGGGGTATCTGACCTTTGCCGCCGAAGGGGTTCCGGTGGTCTGCCGGGACGAAGTGTTGCTCGGCTCCCCCGGCCGCCGCCGGGAACTGGTCGACGCCAGCGCGGCAGCGGTGGCTACCCGCTGGGGACAAGCGGCATCATACCTTGTCTATTTTCCGTCGACAGCGGATCCGGAGGTGGTACGCACCCGGTTCAGCGTGCTGCTGCGGGCGGCCCGCATGGGGCATCTCCTGACCGTGGCGATCGGTTGTAAGCTCAGGCGGACGGTTTCTGCCGCAGGGCTCGGTTCCGTGCACCGCAGCATCGTCGTGGAGGAACTGCCGCGCTTTTTCGCCCCCTCCGCCCTCCGCAGGATCGTGGACCGCTGTGCGGCCGAGGGGAACGATCCCGTCTGTGTGGCGGGCATCGACGGTGTGGACCTGCCGGGGGAGATGCCGCCGTGCCGCCCCTTCGCTTGGTTCGAGAATGAGGTAGGTGCCCGTGAAGAGGCGTTTTATCGGCGTGGCGCCAATGGAAATCCGGTGACAGCCCCGGCCGATTGCGTTACAGTAACAATTCCCGGCGGAACCCGGAAGGGGGATGAGCGGAAGGAGGTGGCCCTGTGATAGACGACATTACGGCACAACTGCGCGCCGGCCGACAGGTCCTGGAGGCGCTCGAACGGGAGCTGGCAGGCCGCATCGCATCGGTCGCGGAACTCCTTGCCGATTCTCTGGCAGGGGGGCGCAAGCTCCTCGTCATGGGGAACGGCGGTTCTGCCGCCGATGCCCAGCATTTCGCAGCGGAGATCGTCGGGCGTTTCAAGCTCGAGCGCCGGGGATTGCCGGCCGTGGCGCTGACCACTGATACCTCCATTCTCACCGCCATCGGCAACGACTATGGGTTCGACGCCATATTCCGCCGCCAGGTGGAAGCCCTGGCCGACGAGGGGGATGTGGTGGTGGGGATTTCTACCAGCGGCAACTCCCGCAACGTTCAGGAAGCCCTGCTCCTGGCCCGCGAACGCGGCTGCCGCACCATCGGACTCCTGGGCCGGGACGGTGGTTCCATCCGCGATGTCGTGGACCTGGATCTCACCGTGCCGAGTGCCGATACCCCCCGCATCCAGGAGGGGCACATAACCATTATTCACATCGTCTGCGACCTGGTCGAAAAGAGGCTGTTCCCATGAAATACCGTCCCGTGGACCTTTCCGGAGTCACCACCTATCCCCTTGCCGAACGGAAGAACAAGGTGAGCATCCGGCGCGATTTTGCCGGACCGGTCACGCCGGGGATGAGCGTGGCGGATCTGCTCCGGTCCCTGCCGAACCAACTGGGGGCCGAGGCCCTCAAGGGGGTCATCGGCGCCGTGGTCTCGGCACGGGAGAAGGGGAAGCCGGTCATCCTGGCCATGGGGGCCCACGTCATCAAGTGCGGTCTTCAGCCGGTCCTGAAGGCGCTGGTGGAGGCCGATGTCATTACGGCGGTTGCCCTGAACGGCGCCGGGTCCATCCATGACTACGAGTTGTCACTCATCGGCGAGACGAGCGAGGACGTGGGAGCGGTTCTCCACTGTGGCACCTTCGGCATGGCCGAGGAAACCGGCAGCCACATCAACCGGGCCCTCAGGGAGGGTGTCGCCCGGGGGCTGGGCTACGGCGAGTCCGTGGGACGGTTTATCATCGAAAACAATAATCCCTACCGCACGTCGAGTCTCCTGGCCACCTGCGTGGAGCGCGATATCCCGGTGACGGTCCACGTGGCGGTCGGCACCGACATCATCCACCAGCACCCCGAGGCGGACGGCGCGGTCATCGGCGAGGCCACCTTCAGGGATTTCCGGTTGCTTACCTCCGTAGTGGCCGATCTGGGTGACGGCGGCGTCTACCTGAACGTGGGAAGCGCGGTGCTCCTGCCCGAGGTCTTCCTCAAGGCTCTCTCCATCGCCCAGAACCTGGGGCACCACGTGGATCACTTCTCAACCGCCAATTTCGACATGCAGCAGCACTACCGGCCCCTGCAGAACGTGGTGAAGCGCCCCACGTCGGGCAAGGGACGGGGATACACCATCACCGGCCACCACGAGATCATGATCCCGCTCCTGGCGGCGGGCATCCTGGACCGGATACGGGGGTAGGGAGCCATGGAGCGCAAGAACGTCGAATCTCTTTTTGCCCATGCCGGGGCGATCAACGCCCTGGTTATCGGTGACCTGATGCTGGACCAGTACCTGTGGGGCAAGGCCGAGCGGATTTCCCCGGAGGCGCCGGTGCAGGTGGTGGACGTCACCCGGGAAGAGATCCGGATCGGCGGCGCCGGCAACGTGGCCAACAACCTGGTGGCCCTTGGCTGCCGGGTGAGCGTTGCGAGCGTGGTGGGGGGGGACGAGAACGGCACCATTCTTCTCCATGCCTTTTCCGGCAAAGGGGTCGACGTGACCGGCATCGTGGAGGACCCGTCGCGCACCACCAGCCGAAAGACCCGCGTCCTGGCCTCCAACCAGCAGATCGTCCGGATTGACCGGGAATCCCGGGACGAGATCGGCCCGGACAACGAGCGGCGCATCGTTGACTACCTGAACGCCCACGGCGACCGTTTCAACGTGATCCTCGTGTCGGACTATCTCAAGGGGGTCCTGACCCCGACGCTCCTGGCCGAGGTGATTGCTTTTGCCCGCAAGCGCGAAATCCCCGTCGTGGTTGACCCCAAGGGGAGCGACTACACGAAATACCGGGGTGCCACGGTTCTGACCCCCAACCGGAAGGAGGCGGAAGCGGCCTCCGGCGTCGCCATCCGCGACGATGAGAGCCTCTGCCGGGCCGGTGAGCGCCTTCTGGAGACGGCCGATCTGACCGCTCTGGTCATCACCCGGAGCGAGGAGGGGATGTCGCTCTTCCTGCGGGGCGGCCAGGTGGTGCATATCCCCACCTATGCCCGCGAGGTGTTCGACGTGACAGGAGCCGGCGATACCGTACTGGCCGTGCTCGGCATGGCCCTGGCCGGCGGGGTCGGTTTCGCCGACGGGGCCCGGTTGGCCAATGTGGCGGCCGGCGTGGCGGTGGGGAAGGTGGGCACGTCCACGGTGTCTCCCGCCGAGATTGTCGGATCGCTGGGGTTCCAGCACGGGGAGGGGGACGCCAAGGTCAAGAACCTGGATGTCCTCGCCGGCATCATCGCAGCGGAAAAGGCGCTGGGCAAGCGGGTGGTGTTCACCAACGGCTGTTTCGACCTTCTGCACGTGGGGCACGTCAAGTACCTCCAGAAGGCCCGCAGCTTCGGCGACCTGCTGATCCTGGGGCTCAACAGCGACGCCTCCATCCGGCGGCTCAAGGGCGAGAGGCGCCCCCTGATCGGCCAGGAGGAGCGTGCCCACATCCTGGCGGCCCTGGACTGTGTCGATTACGTGGTCGTTTTCGATGAAGACACTCCGCTCAACCTGATCGAGACGCTCAGGCCGGCGGTGCTGGTCAAGGGAGGCGACTACACCCTTGACGGGGTAGTGGGTCGCGAGGTGGTCGAATCCTACGGAGGGCGGGTGGAGCTGGTGGCCTTCGTGGACGGCCGCTCCACAACGAACATCATCGAGAAGATTCTGAAGGCCTACGGCGAGGAGTGACCGGTGACGGGTGGCAGGCGCGCTGTTTTTCTCGACCGGGACGGCACCATCAATGTTGAAAAGGGCTATGTCCACCAGGCCCATGAATTCCAGTTCATCCCCGGCGCTCCCGAGGCGATCCGGCTCCTCAACGGTGCCGGGTTTGTCGTGGTGGTGGTGACCAACCAGTCGGGAGTTGCCCGCGGATACTACGACGAGGAGGCGGTGCACCGGCTCCATCGTTTCATGGATGCCGAACTGGCCAGGGATGGTGCCTTCGTCGACGCCTACTACCTTTGTCCCCACCATCCCCACCACGGCGTGGGCCCCTACCGCATCGAGTGCTCCTGCCGCAAGCCCCTGCCGGGGATGCTTACCGACGCCGCTCGGGACATGGGCATTGATCTGGACCGTTCGTACCTGATAGGCGACAAAATGTCCGACGTGGAAGCGGGGCTGGCTGCGGGCTGTACCTCCCTGCTCGTCCTCACCGGGTACGGTGATGACGAGTGTCCCCGGGTCCCTGACGGTGTCCTGGTCTGTGCCGACATCCTCGCCGCGGTCCGCCGGGTCATTGAGCTGGAGGGAGATAGCGTTTGACGCTGTTTTGCCCGCTGTGCTATAACTGCTTATTTAAAGAGATGTTTTCGGTGTCGAGGGCACCAGAGTTCAGGAGAGTCCATGGCCATTTCCAAGGGAATCATACTTGCCGGCGGAGCCGGCAGCCGTCTCTACCCCCTTACGCTCGTCGCCAGCAAGCAGCTCCAGCCGGTCTACGACAAGCCGATGATCTACTATCCCCTTGCCACGCTCATGATGGCGGGGATCAAGGACATCCTGATCATCTCGACCCCCCACGATACCCCCCGCTTCCAGGCGCTCCTGGGCGACGGCTCCCGCTGGGGGATAACCCTTACCTACAAGGTGCAACCCGAACCCAAGGGAATCGCCCAGGCGTTCCTGGTGGGCGAGGAGTTCATCGCCGGTGACCCGGTCTGCCTGATCCTGGGAGACAACATTTTTTACGGCAAGATGGGGCTCGACCGCCTGGTGCGGGATTTCACGACGGGAGCCTGGATCTTCGGATACTACGTGAACGACCCCGAACGCTACGGCGTCGTCCAGTTCGACGGCACCGGCAAAGCCATCGGCATCGAGGAAAAGCCAACCCACCCCAAAAGCAACTATGCCGTCCCCGGCCTTTATCTCTACGACGGCCGGGTGGCGGAGATCGCCCGCAACCTGGCGCCGTCTCCCCGGGGTGAGCTGGAGATCACTGACGTGAACCTGGAATACCTGCGGCGGGGCGAGCTCATGGTGGAAAGACTCGGGCGCGGCATTGCCTGGCTCGATACCGGAACTCACCAGAGCCTGCTGGAGGCATCACACTTCATCGGCACCCTCGAGGCACGCCAGGGGTTGAAGATCGCCTGCCTGGAGGAAATCGCCCTGCGCATGGGATTCATCGACTGCCGCCGGATGGCCGAGGTTATCGCCGAGACTCCCAAGTCGTCCTACCGGGACTACCTGACCCGTATCTACAATGAAACCGAACTGTGCGGAGGTGTTGTTCATGAGCGTTAGTCCCGAGTTCACCCGCGGCAAGATCCACGACGTGGTGGTGAAGCCTCTTGGCAAGTTCCTGGACGAGCGGGGCTGGCTCGCCGAGCTTTTCCGCAGCGACGAAACCGATCCCGCGACCATGCCGGTCATGGCCTACGTTTCCATGACCCGGCCGGGCATTGCCCGGGGGCCCCACGAGCACGTGGACCAGACCGACTGGTTCTGCTTTATCGGTCCGTCCAATTTCAAGGTCTATCTCTGGGACGCCCGGCCCGGTTCGCCGACCCACGGCGTGAAACAGACACTGTTCGCCGGGGTCGATGCGCCCGTGGCCGTCATCGTGCCGCCGGGCATCGTCCATGCCTACAAGAATGTCGGCAGCGGTGACGGCATCGTGTTCAACGCGCCCAACAGGCTGTATGCCGGAGAGGGCAAGGCCTCGCCGGTAGATGAGATCCGCCACGAGGACGTTGCCGGGTCCCCCTTCATCCTGGATTGACCATTCCGACACAATAGGCCGGATTTACGCTGACCGCAGGGGGGCATTGCCTCCCTTGTGCGTTTGTACCCATCACGGAGTTGACGTGCGCTGCGAGCATTGAATGCTGGAGCTGATCAGAAAATATCGAGTCTATATCGTGGCGGGCGTGGCCCTGCTGGCCGCACTCACCTTCTACTCCCTGAACCTTCGCCAGAAGGAGCAGGCCAACCTGTTCGAGCGGGTGGTCATCGACCTGTTTGCACCAGTTTACAATCTGGGATCACGGGTCAGCACCTTTGTGGGAAGCGTCTGGGGTGATTACATTGATCTGGTTGATGTCCGCCGCGAGAACAAGGCGTTGCGTGAGTCGGTCAAGATCCTGAACGGCCGGATCATGGAAAACCGCGAGGCAATTCATGAAAACGGCCGGTTGCGGCAGCTCCTCGGCTTGAAGGGAACGGTCGGACTCCCCTCGGTGGCCGCCCAGGTCATCGGAGAAGACAACTCTCCCTGGTTCAAGACGCTGGTCATCAACCGGGGCGCCGTGGATGGTCTCGCGGAAGGGATGCCGGTGGTTGCCGCCAGCGGTGTGGTCGGCCAGCTGGTCAAGGTTGCCGCGGGCAGTTCCCGGGTGTTGCTGCTCACGGACCATGCCAGCGGCATAGCTGCCGTGGTGCAGCGCTCCCGGGCCCGCGGGGTGGTCAAGGGCCAGGGGGGAGGGCTCTGCAGCCTCGAGTTTTCCCTGCGGGAAGAGGATGTGAAAGTCGGCGACGTGGTGGTCAGTTCCGGTATGGGAGGGATTTTCCCCAAGGGGCTGGTGATCGGTGAGGTCACCATGGTAAAGAAGGGGGAGTACGGAATCTTTCAGAACATCAACATACGCCCCGCCGTCAATATCGCCCGGCTCGAGGAAGTACTCGTGCTGATTCCCCGGAACAATGATTAAGCTCATCTGGTACGCCATTCTCGTCTTTGCCGCGATCGTCCTGCAAGTGTCCGTTATTCCGGCGCACATCGCCGATCCCTTTAAACCGAACCTGCTTATTCTGTTCATAGTGTTCATGGGGCTGCGCGAGGGGCTTGGCTGGGGAGTGCTCGCCTTTGCCCTCGGTCTTCTGCATGATTCGTTCAGCGGGCTCTATCTGGGGCTCAACGCCTTTTCCTACCTGGTTATTTTCCTGCTGTTCAGCCTCGTGGCCGGGCGCCTCTACACTGACCGCCGTTCGCTCATGATCCTCGGCACCTTCTCGGCAACCATGGTCAGCGGCCTATTCAGCCTGCTCCTGCTGCTTCTGTTCTCCTCTTCCCACGGCATCTATGCCTCGCTGCTCGAAGGGCTGGTCCCCCAGAGCCTCGTGAACGCCCTTGTCGCCTCCATCGTCTTCACCTTCACCCCCCTTGCACGGTCGGGGGACATTCGATGAACGGTCAGCGCTTCATACGCGATACGCAGGAGCCGAAGCGGCAGCTGGTCGTGCTGCTTATCGCAGTGGGGGTGTTTTTCTTCATCCTCGTCACGCGGCTCTGGTACCTCCAGATTATCAAGGCTGAGGATTTTCAGAGCCTTTCCGAAAACAACCGGCTGCGCCTCGTGCCCGTCGCGGCGTCCCGCGGGACCATATTCGACCGTAATGGAGCGGTCCTGGTGAGCAACCGTCCTTCCTTCAGCGTTGCCGTCATTCCCCAGGAAGTCCGCGATCGCGATTGGCTGGTCAATCAACTGGTGACCCTCCTTGGTGCCGACAGGGATGAGCTCGTCAAAAAGTGGGAGAAAGGGAAGGGGCGTGCCCGTTACTATCCCATCGTTCTCGCATCGGGGATCACCCGTGACCAACTGGAACTTCTGGAGGAGAAACGGCTCTGGCTCCCCGGCATCGAGGTCGAGATGAAGCCGGTACGTCAGTATGAGAACGGTACACTGGCGGCTCACCTGCTGGGCTACATCGGTGAAATCTCGGACGAAGAGCTGAAAAATCCTGCCTTTGTCGGCTACAATTCAGGCGATTACCTGGGCAAGAGCGGGATTGAGCGCAGCTGGGAAGAGGTACTCCATGGCCACGACGGTGGACGGCAGATCGAGGTTGATGCCCGGGGGCGGATCCTGAGGACAATTGCCGAGACGCCCCCCACCATGGGATCGAGTTTGGTCCTGACCATCGACGCGCAACTTCAGAAGAGGGCGGAGCAGGCCTTCGGCGACCAGGCGGGAGCTGCGGTGGTCATGGAAGTGAATACCGGGGAAATTCTGGCATTCGTCAGCAATCCCGAATTCGATCCGGCGCTGTTCGCCGGCAGGATGCCTCCCGAAATCTGGAAACAATACCTGGAAGACAAGCGCCATCCCTTGGAGAACAAGGCCTTGAAGGGGCAGTATCCGCCGGGATCGACCTACAAGGTCATTACCGCTCTGGCAGGGCTTGAAGAGGGGATTATCGACGACCACACCACGGTCACCTGCAAGGGATCCTATACGCTTGGGAACGACACGTTCCGCTGCTGGGACAAAAAGGGCCACGGAGCGGTCGATTTGAGGCGTGCCCTTCGCGAGTCGTGCGACGTCTACTTCTATGTCCTCGGCGAGAAGCTCGGCATCGACCGGCTTTCAGCCTACGCGCAAAAGTTTGCCCTTGGCGCCCCCATGGGGATTGGCCTGGACAATGAAAAGGGAGGGCTCATTCCCACCTCAGCCTGGAAGCTCCAACGGCACAAGATCAAGTGGTTCCAGGGGGATACGTTGAGCGCGGCCATTGGCCAGGGCTATGTCCTCATGACCCCCATCCAACTGGCGTCCATGACTGCTGCCATTGCCACGGACGGTGTCGTGTACCGGCCCCGGCTGGTAAAGCGGATCATCGACCGCGACGGCAAGGTCCTCAGGGAGTTTCAGCCGGAGATCATCACCCGGGCAGATATTTCGCCGCGCAGTTTCCAGTCGGTCAAGGAAGGACTGTGGGCTGTCGTGAACGAGTCGGGTGGTACCGGCGGCATGTCACGGATTCCTGATGTCCGGGTCGCAGGCAAGACGGGGACCTCGCAGGTCGTCAAGCTGAGGGATACGCGCGGCTTTATCCCCTATCAGTATCGCGATCACGCCCTCTTCGTGGCCTACGCCCCCTATGAGCACCCCGAAGTTGCTGTTGCGGTCGTGATCGAACACGGCGAGCACGGAGGCTCGGCAGCGGCACCCATTGCCGGCAGTATCCTGCGCGCCTACTTCGAAGGGAAGGGCGTCATCCGCCGACCGGTCAAAGACGGGAAGGGACCAGCCGTCGGGGACGGCGGCTCCGGTGAAGACGCGACATCCGATGAAAGGGCGCAGCCCCGCGAGGCTCAGGAATAGACAATGATCGACCGACGGCTCATAACCAATTTCGACTGGATGCTGCTGGGGCTCGTGCTGCTGATCTGCGCGGTGGGCGTGGTGAACATCTACAGCGCTTCGTCGTCGTACGTTCTGTCGGGCACACCTTACTATCTCAAGCAGATGTCCTGGATTTTGGTCGGTCTCGCCATCATGCTGCTGGTCTGCAGCATCGACTACCACTTGCTGGAGGATGTTGCCTTCTGGTTCTACGGCATCCTGTTCCTGCTCCTGCTCGTGGTTCTGGCTTTCGGCAGGACTTCAATGGGAGCCACCCGATGGCTTCATCTGGGATTTATCAGTGTTCAGCCATCTGAGCCTATGAAAATCATAGGGATCATCACCATGGCCCGCATCCTGGCCAATATTCCGATGTCCGGCGGTCTGGGGCTGCGGGAGCTGACCTTGCCCGCCCTCATGATCGGCGCGCCCGCCATTCTCATCATGAAGCAGCCCGATCTGGGCACGGCGATACTTGTCATCCTTATTGCCTGGTCCATGCTCGCGTTTGTCGGCATCCGACTTTCCGCGCTGGCTGCCGTATGTATTGCCACCGTACCGGCCGTCTGGCTTGGCTGGCATTACTATCTCAGGGATTATCAGAAAAACAGGGTTCTCAACTTTCTGGATCCGGAGAGGGACCCGCTCGGAACGGGGTACCACATCATCCAGAGCAAGATTGCCGTGGGATCGGGCGGACTGTCCGGCAAGGGATTCCTCCAGGGGACCCAGAGTCAGCTCCGCTTCCTGCCGGAACAGCACACGGACTTCGCATTTTCCGTTTTTGCCGAGGAGTGGGGATTTGTGGGGAGTCTGGTTGTCCTGCTGCTTTACGTGGTGCTCATTCTGTGGGGGCTCCAGATAGCACGGCGCTGCAACGACCGTTTCGGCAGCCTCGTGGCGGTGGGCGTAACTGCCATGCTGTTCTGGCACATCATCATCAACATCGGCATGGTAATCGGTCTCTTCCCCGTGGTCGGGGTGCCATTGCCTCTGTTTTCCTACGGCGGCACATCCATGATCACATCAATGATGGGCATTGGCATTCTCCTTAACATCAGCATGCGACGCTTCATGTTCTAGGAGAAGGCGGCCCGCCTTACGCAACCTTCTTGTTGAGCAGAACAATCCCTTCAAATTCCTGAATCCAGATCGCACCGCAGGTGGTGCATTCCAGCAGATTATCGGCATAGCCGTCAGAGTGCATATCAATGGCGATTCCCGTGTGATCGTTGCAGATAGGGCATTTCATGGCTCTTTTCTCCTTTGAGTTGCTTTCTTTTACTAAACTATAGAAGAGATTAGATGGGCAAACAAGAGGTAAAATACATATAAATATCACTAAAACAATAGTTTACGCCTGCAGGTGGCCTCGAAGCGTACACCGCCATTATGCTGTCTCGCTCGAACGACTAACAGCGAGGATACGAAGGGTAGTCCTAATACTCTGAATTTACGGGCGAATCGTGGATAAAACGAAATTATGTATACATGATCGGTAGTTGGACTGATTTTCGAGAATCGGGCAGCTGAGATCGCAAAAAAAATATCAGGTGCAATTTTCAAACTGAAGTTAGGGAAATTGCGCATGAGATTCGGACTGACCCTGTTGTGACTCATCAAATCGCCTGGGATGACTCCATATGCCTTCCATTGGATCAAAAATTTCGGCTCGACGCTTGCAATTTTGAGATAGTGTTAACATTAGAGGATATGGTTGTTGGCAGTAATTGAATATATTAATTAAATGCAACATGCTGTGTTTTCGTTGTTTCATGTAAGTTTGGTAATGATTCAGTCGCAAGTGCCGCCTTTAAGGGGCTGGCTATTTCACGGTGACGGCAGTCAATTGACGTAAAATTGACCGGCTTGATCCGGTCAGATAGGTGCTGCTAGTCTGTCGCTGTTAATTATGTGTAGTAAAATAGCGTATCAGGCGAGCTTGGTGGAAGAGAACGTCAAATTCTTGTCTGGCGGGATTGCAGGTATGTGTGTTGCTAATTTGTTGCTGAACGTTAAAATGGCCTTTAAAAGTATGTTGACAAAAAGCTCTGAATAGCTACAGTACACAGTTGTGTTTATCCTGCTTAATGATATATGTGATGTGATATCCCGGCCCTGCTCGCCCCCTGAACACAACAAGGTACCATCTGAAAAATCTGCCCGAAGACCATTCCGGCCTGCGCATCGCCGGACGCAGAGACATGCGGGTCTGCCGGTCAATGTGTATGCGTCCTGTTGCGGTAGTCCGATGCAGCGCCTTTTAGTCGCAGAACCATGCATTGAATTTGCCAGAGTGAGGGGACATGACATGCCGAAAGGAGGTGGCAAGGAGGAAGGAATACGTCAATCGCTTTGAATGTAATGTTAATCTTTCATAATGGAGTCTTCACAAGAAAGGAGCAGAAAGGAATGAAGAAAAAGGTACTGATTGGCGCATCGCTCGCAGCCGTTGTCTTAACCGGCGCAGCAATGGTGGGTGCAGCTGTTCCGCCCCCGCCGGTAAACCAGTTCCTGGGGATCTACGATACCAAGTTTCCCAACCTGACCAAAGCCGACTGTCTCGAGTGTCACGTCAGCGACACGGTGCTCGTCCAGCAGCATCACGCCCTGATCAACACGGTTACGCCGCCGGCAAGCTGCATCAATACCTCCGGCACTGTCCCCCCGACCCTTGCCACCGGTTGCCACGTCATGGTTTCCGACGGCTCGGGCGGTTTTACCTTCCAGGATTTCAGAAACTGTTTCAACTGCCACACCCAGACTCCGCACCACACCTCTCCCGCCGCTGTTGCCAAGGACTGCAAGTACTGCCACGGCAACTTCATCGACAACCCGCTTGACGGCCACTACATTCCGACCTACAGCGCAAGCTCCGTCACTCCGATGCCGAGCGGCAGGTCTGTAACCGCTACGGATGGCAAAGTTGTTATCGTTCAGGGCTGCGAAGCATGCCACCAGGCCGCACCCAACGCCATCGATCCGAAGACCAATACGGTCCGCCCGATCTTCAGCAACCAGGATACTCACCACGGCACCGGCATCACCGACTGCAACCTCTGCCACAATACGTCCTCCAATGTACCGATCCGCCAGTGCGAGGTCTGCCACGGCGTGAACTCGCTCCACAATATCCAGAAGGACAGCCCCAATGCCGCCAACCTCGGCACGGTCAAGCCGGGGCTGGAGGATCTGGGCTGGGGCCACATCGGCAACAACTGGGACTGCCAGGGCTGTCACTGGTCCTGGTTCGGTAATTCCTCGCCCTACACCAATGCCACCGTGCCCGCCATCAACGGCCAGAGCAGCTACACGGTCACCGCGGGCAAGGAAGCCGTCCTGACCATCGTCGGCTCCAGCTTCGTCAACGTCGGACCCGACGGCGTGACCACCTATCAGCCCACTGTTGCGCTCGTCAGCGGCAGCACGAGCCTGACACTCACTCCCTTCTCGGTCACCGAAAGCGAGATCAAGGTGTCCGTACCCGCCCTCGTTGAAGGCGTCTACGAGCTCCGCATCACCAAGGCCAACAAGGTCAGCAACCTTGCCAAGCTCACCGTCGCGCCGGCGCGGATCATTGCCTCCGCCACCCTTGCGACAGGCAAGACCCTTACCATTACCGGCACCGGTTTCGGACCGGCACCGAGCTCCGAGTACGACGCCGGTATCGGTGTGTACGCCGGAACCACCCAGGCAAACGTCATTTCCTGGAGCGACACCAAGGTGGTTGCCACCAGCCCGGACTTTGCAACCAACGGCTACGTGACCGTAAAAACCATCAACGGTCCGCTCTCCGGCAAAATCCTGGCGGCTCCGAAGAAAGTCAAACGGTAATACCTTTCCGACCAACGGGGCAGGGGATTCGTTCCCCTGCCCTCCATCTCCTCCCCAGACATCATTTACATGCATTCGCGATGTGATTCACCATCGTCGAACGTGAAGGGATACGTGCACCATGAGGTATCTGCTCGCCGTTACGGCTCTTTTTATCCTGCTGCCTCCTCTGGGTGACGCTTTTGCCGCCGACAGGAAGGTCATTGTAGGATTTCGCTCCACGGTGGAAAAAAGGGACGTTCGCCACAAAGAGAAGGTCTATCGGCACGGCGGTCGCGTCAAGAGGACGCACTCTGCGGTAAACGCCATATCGGCAACCCTGTCCGAAGAAGAGATCGAGCGCCTGAAGAAAGATCCCGACGTTGCCTACGTGGAGACGGACTTCGTGCTTTCGTCCATTGAACCGGTCGCGGCTTCGCCGGAGGAGTCTGCCGCAGCGTGGGGCGTGCAGCACATCGGTGCCGACCAGGTTGCGGCGGCCGGCATCACCGGCGCGGGGGTCCGGGTGGCAGTGCTCGATACGGGCATTGATTACACGCATCCCGATTTGAATGACAACTACAAGGGGGGGTACAACTTTGTAGCAGACAACAACGATCCCATGGACGACGCATACTCCCTCAGCCATGGCACCCACGTGGCCGGGATCATCGCCGCCCGCAACAACGGTACCGGTGTGGTCGGCGTCGCGCCCGCAGCGGAGCTCTATGCGGTCAAGGTGCTTAACGGCGGCCTCGGCGGAGAGTTGAGCGACATTATCGCCGGCATCGAGTGGGCCATCGAGAACCGGATGCAGGTCGTCAACATGAGCTTCGGCAGCATGGAGTTCTCTCAGGCGCTCAAGGATGTCTGCGATCTGGCCTATCGATCGGGAATCGTGCTGGTGGCTTCGGCCGGCAATTTCTCGCCGGGGGTCGTACTCTATCCCGCCGCTTTCGATTCGGTCGTGGCGGTTTCCGCCACCTACCAGGACGACACGCTTGGAACGTTTTCCAGTTACGGTCCCCAGGTCGAATTGGCCGCACCGGGGCACAATATCTATTCCACGGCGATCGGCGGCGGCTACCGCACCAACTTCGGCACATCGCAGGCCGCACCCCATGTCACCGGTGCGGCGGCGCTTCTCATCTCGGCCGGCATCACCGACACCAACGGCAACCGTTCCGTTGCCGACGAGGTCAGGCAACGACTTGCGGCAGCCGCCCGGGACCTGGGTGAAATGGGCAGGGACATCTACTATGGTTACGGCCTCGTTGACGTAGCCAAGGCCGTTCTGTCGCCGCCGAACATTGAGACGGTGGTCACCACGCCGCGGGGGAAACGGTGTGCATCTGCTGCAGCCCTTGATCTGGCGAACTCGACCTACCGGCTGGACATTACGGGAGCGACGTTGCAGGCGCTTGAAGTCCGCGTCGGGAGCGCCGACGGGCCTCTTGTGAGCTTTATCCGCTTCCGGCGTGGGACTGAAGGGGCGGTATCGTTCAGCTACACGGCATCCGGCACTGTCAGGCTGGTGCTGATCCCCCACGGCAAACCGGGAACATCGGCGCGGGTGACGGCCGTTCCGGAGCAGCTGTGAGTCGGGCGGGCACGATGAAGACAGTACGCAACCTCATTATTACCATTCTGTGCTTGCTGGGAAGCGTTCCGTCCGCGCCCGGCGCCGAAACGGCCGTCGCTCCCTCCGGCAGAGCCGCTGCGGCTGTTGTGAACGGCGCCGTCATCTTCCGGGACGAACTCGATCATTTCGTCGAATTTGCCTTGAGTCGACGGAGGGGAGCCGGGCGTAAGGTTACCGACGAGCAGAAGAAGAGAGTCGAGCGCCAGGAGCTCGATAAGCTTATTGCGATGGAGTTGCTGGCCCAGGCGGGCGAAAAGCTGAATCCTGCCGATCTGTCCAAAAAGATTCAGGCCCGCCGGGAAGCCATCGGTTCGAGCGTATCCCGGGGCGGGAGCGTGGTGGCACCGTCCGAGGACAGACTTAACGACACCGCTCGCCGCGACGTCCTTGTGGACGCCTATCTGGCCTCGCGCGGCATCGATGCGATCAAGGTTCCCGAAACGGATCTCAGGGCCTATTACGAAAAGAACAAGTCCGGTTTTAAAAAGCCTGAGACAATCGCTGTCCGGCATATCCTGGTGAAGGTCGAAAAAGAGGCTTCCCCGGAGACTCAGGCGGAGGCCCGGAAAAAGATCGAGGGCATTCGCGACCGGATTGGCGCCGGCGCCGATTTTGCCGTTCTTGCCAGCGAGAGCTCCGATTGCGCCAGTGCCGCCAAGGGCGGAGATCTGGGAGAGATTCAGCGGGGCTTCATGCCGCGCGAGTTCGACCAGGTCGCCTTTTCCCTCAAACCGGGTGAGACGAGCGGAATCGTCAAGACGCACCATGGGTTTCACATTATCAGGGTGATGGAACGGCATCCCGAAACGGTCAGGACCTTCGAAGAGATGCGGGATTTCATCGAGCAGTATCTGGCAAAGGATTACCAACGCAAGAAGGTCGAGGAAATCGTTGAAGAGCTGAAGCGCGCAGCAACAATAGATATTCGTATTCAATGACGCTATGACGGAGCCTTTTCAGTCGGGAACTGCAAGTACGAGGAGCGTGTGGAAATGAAAACTCTAGCAAGTTTGTGCAGGGCGGTCGCGGTGGCTGTGCTGGTGGGGCTCGGCATTGCCTCCGGTGTCGTGGAGGCTGCCGATTGGACTCTGTCCAGCCGGAATTCCACGGTGAATTTCGAAGATGCCTCCACCTACGGCGTATACGGCTGGACGATCGACGGCAAGCAGATAGTGAGCCAGTTGGGCTTCTACTGCCGTGTCGGGACCTCCGGGCCCGAGTATCCGCTGATATCCAATGACGTTGACGCCGAAGGCATGTTCACCGTCACGCGTCCGGCGAACCAGGCGGACCCTGCGGCGCTTGCCCTTGTCTATACCTCCCTGGACGGCACCTATTCCGTTGAAGTTGCCTATCGCCTTACGGGTGGCGCGACGGGGAGCAAAAGGTCCACCCTGAAACGAGTCATCACGATCAAGAACCTTAGAGGTTCCCCTCTTGACTTCCATTTCTATGCCTACTCCGATTACGACCTGAGTCTTCCCTTCAGTAACGACAACGTGGCCATCGTGGGGAAAAGGGCCTTCCAGTCCGGCTTCACGAGTACCAGCGACAAGAACGGCAACGGCTACAGCGTGGTTCAGTCGTCAACCCTTTCGCCCAGCAGATACGGCGTCGACATGACTCAGTTCATCGGCCTCCTCGCCAATGGCTCCACTCCTTACAATCTCGATAATTTCGGCGGCCCGTACACCAATACCAATGCGGACGTTCAGTTCGCGCTCCAGTGGGACCTGGCGATCCCCGCGAACGGCTCCGTCTCCTTCGAGATTGCCGACGAGGCATACCCCTCGAAGCCCCTGTTCCTTGCCAAGACCCATCCCGGCCAGTGCGCGGCATACGCTCAGCCGCTCACCTACACCTATACCTACGACAACACGGTCAATACCATCGATCTGCACAACCTTCTGATTTCAGACAAGCTACCCGCCGGCATTGACTTTGTCTCCGCAACCAACGGGGGAGAGTACAAGGCGGACACGCGGGAGATTGTCTGGAGTTTGCCCCTGCTTGCCAAAGGCGCCGGGCAGCAGACGTTCCAGGCAACGGTCCTGTACAATTCGCCCCGTGACATCGCGGCAAACACGGCCAACAACCTGACCATGGGATTGAGCGATGAAACCTATCCCCGCTATGTGCAGGATACGATCGCGCTCTGCAACCATCCGCCGCAGATTTCCTCAGTGCCCGCAACCGCTGCGTCCGCGTCCGCCCTTTACACGTACCAGGTGCGCGCCTCCGACGCCGATGCCGGCACGGTACTGACCTACTCCTTTGACGCCGCGCCGTCGGGCATGTCAATCAGCTCGGCCGGCCTTGTCCAGTGGACCCCCACGAACAGCCAGACCGGAACCTTCCCGGTAACCGTGCGGGTGAGCGACGGTCAGCTCGCCGCTACCCAGAGCTTCTCGGTCGCCGTGGCTCCGGCCAACAGGCCGCCGGTCATTGCATCGAGTCCCGTGACAGCCGCCGTTGTGGGGCAACTCTACTCTTACACCGTCTCCGCCACGGACCCGGACGGGGACACGCTCTACTACAGCATCAGCGCGCCCACGGGCAAAACGCTTCCCACCGGCATGGCAATGGGCATGACCACCGGCACCCTCACCTGGACACCCTCAAGCTCGACACCGGCCAACTGGGATGTCATCGTGGCGGTGACTGATACGAAGTTCAACAGGACAACCCAGAGCTTCACCATTACGGTCACTGACGGCAAGGTCAACCAAGCTCCGTTGATCGCTTCCTCGCCGGTGACGAGCGCCACGGAAGGAGCCCTGTACAGTTATCAGGTGGTGGCGAGCGATCCCAACGGCGACTCCCTCACCTATGCACTCACCACTGCGCCCTCGGGCATGTCGATTGCCGCGAACGGCACCATCTCCTGGACTCCTCTCGCATCCCAGGCCGGCGCACATACGGTTGTAGTAACGGTAAGCGACGGGGCGCTCTCCGCCACCCAGACCTTTACGGTAACGGTAACGAAGCTCAATCGTGCGCCGGGCATCACGTCAACTGCCGTCACCTCGGTAAGCGAGGGTGCCGCGTATGGATACGCCGTCTCCGCCAGCGACCCGGACGGCGACGCTCTTACCTACAGTCTGACAGCATCCCCCCCGGGCATGACGATCTCGCCGGCCGGGCTCATCTCTTGGAATCCTGGTTATACCGATGCCGGCAGCTATACTGTGACGGTAAAGGTGAGCGATCCGACTGGCCTCTTTGCCACTCAGACCTACACGCTGCTGGTGACCGACACGAACAGGGCTCCGGTGGTAACAATGCCGGCTGACCAGTCTACCCCCGAGGGGACGGCGGTCAATCTCCAGATCCAGGCGTCCGATGCGGACAACAACACCCTTGCCTACAGTGCCACTGGACTTCCTCCGGGGCTTAGCATCAATTCATCTTCCGGAGTTATCACCGGCACCCTGGGTTACACGGCTGCCGGCATCTACTCTGTAAGAGTTATGGTTGGTGATGGGATAACCAGCAGCAGCGTGAGTTTTTCCTGGACCGTGACCGACGTGAACCGTGCGCCGGGTGTCATCGCTCCGGCGAACCGCACGAATGTTGAGGGGACGGTCATCAACCTTACCGTCGCCGGCACCGACCCTGATGGTGACGCTCTTACCTACAGCGCCACGGGCCTGCCTGCGGGCCTTGCCATCAACGCTTCTACGGGTGCCATTACCGGAACCATTGACTACAGCGCCGCCGCCGGCAGCCCCTACACCGTCACCGTCACCGCCACCGACCCCTCCAACGCCAAAGGAAGCGCAAGTTTTACCTGGACCGTGACGGCCTATGTCAAGCAGACCCCGAGCATCAGTTGGGCGACTCCTGGTGCCATCACCTACGGGACAGCTCTCGGCGGCACCCAGCTCAACGCCACGGCGAGCGTGCCCGGCACCTTCGTGTACACCCCTGCCGCCGGCACTGTCCTCAACGCCGGGACCCGGACCCTGTCGGTGGTTTTCACCCCGAGCGACCCGAACGCATACACCAGCGCCAGCGCCACCGTCAGCCTGACGGTTGACAAGGCCGTTGCCTCCGTATCGCTCACCGGCCTGAGCGCCACCTATGACGGCACGCCAAAGGCCGTTGCCGCCAGCACGACCCCGCCTGGCCTCGGCATCAACCTCACCTATGCCGGGGGCAGCAGCGCGCCGACAGCCGCCGGGAGCTACCCCGTCGTCGCCACGGTCACCGATGCCAACTACAGCGGCAGCGCCACGGGAACACTCGCAATCGCCCGTGCCGTTCCCGCCATCAGTTGGGCCGAGCCGGCAGCGGTCTATGCGGGCACGGTCCTCGGGTCGAGCCAGCTCAACGCCACTGCCGACGTAGCCGGCAGCTTCAGCTACAATCCTGCAGCCGGCACCGTTCTCTCCACCGCGGGCCCGGTCACCCTGACGGCCACCTTCACGCCCGCCGATGCCGTCAACTACACCACGGCCACCAGGAGCGTGAGCATCACCGTCAACACCAAGCAGACCCCGAGCATCAGTTGGGCGACTCCTGGTGCCATCACCTACGGGACAGCTCTCGGCGGCACCCAGCTCAACGCCACGGCGAGCGTGCCCGGCACCTTCGCGTACACCCCTGCCGCCGGCACTGTCCTCAACGCCGGGACCCGGACCCTGTCGGTGGTTTTCACCCCGAGCGACCCGAACGCATACACCAGCGCCAGCGCCACCGTCAGCCTGACGGTTGACAAGGCCGTTGCCTCCGTATCGCTCACCGGCCTGAGCGCCACCTATGACGGCACGCCAAAGGCCGTTGCCGCCAGCACGACCCCGCCTGGCCTCGGCATCAACCTCACCTATGCCGGGGGCAGCAGCGCGCCGACAGCCGCCGGGAGCTACCCCGTCGTCGCCACGGTCACCGATGCCAACTACAGCGGCAGCGCCACGGGAACACTCGCAATCGCCCGTGCCGTTCCCGCCATCAGTTGGGCCGAGCCGGCAGCGGTCTATGCGGGCACGGTCCTCGGGTCGAGCCAGCTCAACGCCACTGCCGACGTAGCCGGCAGCTTCAGCTACAATCCTGCAGCCGGCACCGTTCTCTCCACCGCGGGCCCGGTCACCCTGACGGCCACCTTCACGCCCGCCGATGCCGTCAACTACACCACGGCCACCAGGAGCGTGAGCATCACCGTCAACACCAAGCAGACCCCGAGCATCAGTTGGGCGACTCCTGGTGCCATCACCTACGGGACAGCTCTCGGCGGCACCCAGCTCAACGCCACGGCGAGCGTGCCCGGCACCTTCGCGTACACCCCTGCCGCCGGCACTGTCCTCAACGCCGGGACCCGGACCCTGTCGGTGGTTTTCACCCCGAGCGACCCGAACGCATACACCAGCGCCAGCGCCACCGTCAGCCTGACGGTTGACAAGGCCGTTGCCTCCGTATCGCTCACCGGCCTGAGCGCCACCTATGACGGCACGCCAAAGGCCGTTGCCGCCAGCACGACCCCGCCTGGCCTCGGCATCAACCTCACCTATGCCGGGGGCAGCAGCGCGCCGACAGCCGCCGGGAGCTACCCCGTCGTCGCCACGGTCACCGATGCCAACTACAGCGGCAGCGCCACGGGAACACTCGCAATCGCCCGTGCCGTTCCCGCCATCAGTTGGGCCGAGCCGGCAGCGGTCTATGCGGGCACGGTCCTCGGGTCGAGCCAGCTCAACGCCACTGCCGACGTAGCCGGCAGCTTCAGCTACAATCCTGCAGCCGGCACCGTTCTCTCCACCGCGGGCCCGGTCACCCTGACGGCCACCTTCACGCCCGCCGATGCCGTCAACTACACCACGGCCACCAGGAGCGTGAGCATCACCGTCAACACCAAGCAGACCCCGAGCATCAGTTGGGCGACTCCTGGTGCCATCACCTACGGGACAGCTCTCGGCGGCACCCAGCTCAACGCCACGGCGAGCGTGCCCGGCACCTTCGCGTACACCCCTGCCGCCGGCACTGTCCTCAACGCCGGGACCCGGACCCTGTCGGTGGTTTTCACCCCGAGCGACCCGAACGCATACACCAGCGCCAGCGCCACCGTCAGCCTGACGGTTGACAAGGCCGTTGCCTCCGTATCGCTCACCGGCCTGAGCGCCACCTATGACGGCACGCCAAAGGCCGTTGCCGCCAGCACGACCCCGCCTGGCCTCGGCATCAACCTCACCTATGCCGGGGGCAGCAGCGCGCCGACAGCCGCCGGGAGCTACCCCGTCGTCGCCACGGTCACCGATGCCAACTACAGCGGCAGCGCCACGGGAACACTCGCAATCGCCCGTGCCGTTCCCGCCATCAGTTGGGCCGAGCCGGCAGCGGTCTATGCGGGCACGGTCCTCGGGTCGAGCCAGCTCAACGCCACTGCCGACGTAGCCGGCAGCTTCAGCTACAATCCTGCAGCCGGCACCGTTCTCTCCACCGCGGGCCCGGTCACCCTGACGGCCACCTTCACGCCCGCCGATGCCGTCAACTACACCACGGCCACCAGGAGCGTGAGCATCACCGTCAACACCAAGCAGACCCCGAGCATCAGTTGGGCGACTCCTGGTGCCATCACCTACGGGACAGCTCTCGGCGGCACCCAGCTCAACGCCACGGCGAGCGTGCCCGGCACCTTCGCGTACACCCCTGCCGCCGGCACTGTCCTCAACGCCGGGACCCGGACCCTGTCGGTGGTTTTCACCCCGAGCGACCCGAACGCATACACCAGCGCCAGCGCCACCGTCAGCCTGACGGTTGACAAGGCCGTTGCCTCCGTATCGCTCACCGGCCTGAGCGCCACCTATGACGGCACGCCAAAGGCCGTTGCCGCCAGCACGACCCCGCCTGGCCTCGGCATCAACCTCACCTATGCCGGGGGCAGCAGCGCGCCGACAGCCGCCGGGAGCTACCCCGTCGTCGCCACGGTCACCGATGCCAACTACAGCGGCAGCGCCACGGGAACACTCGCAATCGCCCGTGCCGTTCCCGCCATCAGTTGGGCCGAGCCGGCAGCGGTCTATGCGGGCACGGTCCTCGGGTCGAGCCAGCTCAACGCCACTGCCGACGTAGCCGGCAGCTTCAGCTACAATCCTGCAGCCGGCACCGTTCTCTCCACCGCGGGCCCGGTCACCCTGACGGCCACCTTCACGCCCGCCGATGCCGTCAACTACACCACGGCCACCAGGAGCGTGAGCATCACCGTCACTATGGCGCCTCAGCAGCCTCCAGCCGTTATAAAGCCTGCGGACCAGACCAGCGACAAGGATGTAATGGTCAACCTCCAGATCCAGGCGATCGACGCAGATGGCGATGCCCTCACCTACAGTGCCTCTGGGCTGCCGACAGGTCTCAGCATCAACAGTGCTACAGGTCTCATCAGCGGCATCCCCACCACTGTGGGAACCTACACGATAACCGTTTCCGTGACCGATGGAACGGCTACGACCAGAACGACCTTTACCTGGATGGTCATCATACCGCCGACTGCTCCGGTGGTAACCAAGCCCGCCGATCAGGCCAGTCCCGAGAATGGCAGCGTCAGCCTCCAAATCCAGGCCACCGATGTCAACGGAGACGGCCTCACCTACAGTGCCGCCGGCCTGCCGCCGGGCCTCACCATGAACAGCAAAACCGGCCTGATCAGCGGTAACATACCTTATTGCAGCGCCGGGACCTACCCTGTGACCATAATGGCCAAGGACCCGGGTAACCTCAGCGGCAGTACCATGTTCTCATGGGTGGTAACCAAAACCAACGTCGCGCCGATAGTGACCAAGCCTGCCAACCAGAGCAGTACCCTGAACAATGGCGTGAGTCTGCAGATCCAGGCCACTGACCAGAATTGCGGCGACAGCCTCATTTACAGTGCCTCGGACCTTCCCTCGGGCCTTGCCATCAACTCCGGTTCGGGTCTCATCAGTGGCACCGCCACCGTCGCCGGGACGTACAATGTCGTTGTCACCGTGGCAGACGGCATGACGACGTCAAGTACAACATTCAGTTGGACCGTGAACAGTCAGGTCGTCAACGAGCCGCCGGTGATCATTTCCTCCCCGATCCTGATCGCGGAAAAGGAGAAGGCGTACCGCTACGACGTCAACGCCGTTGATCCCAATAACGACGCACTGACCTACCGGCTTGTCCAGCGTCCCTCGCGCATGACCATCAATTCCTCCACGGGCCTTATTTCGTGGACGCCCGAAGATTCCGGCAGCTACGCAGTAACGGTAGAGGTTGCGGATGCAAAGGGGCTGAAGGCGACCCAGAGCTATACGCTCAGGGTCAGAAGCAGCAACAGCGCTCCAACGGTTACGAATCCCGGCAATCAGTCGACATGGGAGGAGAGGCCGGTGAACCTCCAGATCAAGGCCAGCGACAGCAACGGCGACAAGATTTTCTACAGTGCCACGGGCCTTCCTTCCGGTCTCAGCATTGATGAATCCACGGGGCTCATCAGCGGCACAGTCGCTGCGGGAGCTGCGGTCGGCAGCCCCTATTCGGTATCGGTAACCGTTACCGACACCCTGAAGAGCAACCGTACCAGCTTCAACTGGACGGTGCGGGCAGCAGGGAGCAATACCCCGCCTGCCATGAGCAACCCAGGCTCGCAAACGGGCACTGAAAATACCGCTATCAGACTGCAGATCAGCGCATCCGATGCGGATGGCGATCTTCTGAGCTTCAGCGCCACGGGACTGCCGGCCGGGCTCGGCATCAACGCTGGCACCGGTCTCATCAGCGGCACCATCTCTGTCGGTGCCGCCGCAGCTGGCCCCTACACCGTAACCGTGACCGCCAGCGACGGGATAGCCTCGATCAGCACTACATTTGCATGGACAGTGGTCCCAAGGGCCGTCAATCTGCCGCCGGTAATCACCTCTGCTCCAGCAACGGCGGCGGTTCGGGACAGGGTCTATCGGTACGACGTGAACGCAACGGACCCCGACGGCGATACCGTTACCTACGAACTGGTGACACGCCCTTCGGGGATGAGCATCAGCTCGTCGACCGGCCTCATCCAGTGGACGCCGAAGAATACGGGTACCTATACGGTCAAGGTCGGAGTGTCCGACGCCAAGGGACTGAAGGCATACCAGTCCTTCACCGTAACCGTGTATCGCAGGAGTTCCGATGTCCCCGCCGGGGCGGTCACCGGCTTCAGTGCCCAGTCGGTGACTGACGCCTTTGATGCAGATGGCGCGGGGGTGATTACGCCCGGCGACGTCAGGCAGATGCTCAAAGGTTCCGGAGCCGGCTCCCTCATCCCGGACAGTAACGGCAACGGCAGGATTGATGGCCACGACATCCGGACATATCTGGGCGAGATGCTCTGATGGTAGCGGCCGTGATCGACGGTTCGTTCTGATCCGGATCCTTCGTGGAGAGATGACGAGAAGAGGGGGGCACGACATGCCTCCCTCGTTCTTTTTCGGCACGGCATCGGATCCGGAGCTCCCGTGACGGACAGCATTACCGTTGCCGTTATTTCCGGAACCATGCTATAAGATAACAACATCTGTACAGAGAGGCTCATTTGAAGGTATCGTTTCTTCGTCGGTTCTGGGTGACGTTTTCCGCATTCGTCGTCGGCAGCTACGCATCGCTCATCAACAGGTTCCGCGTCAAGGGGACGGAGCATATCCCCCCGAACGGCGGCGTCCTCATCGCATCCAACCATATCTCGGCCTACGAGACCATCTTTCTTCCCTGGGCGATTCTGCGTTCCCATCCATTCCGGATGGTCTGGGCTCCCGCCAAGGAGGAGCTCTTTGCCAAGCCCTTCCAGCGTTTTCTGTACAGCTCCTGGGGTGCCTTCCCGGTCAAGCGGGGCAGGGACGTTCGTGCCGGCAAGACCATAAACGATCTTCTCCGGACCGAAAAGGTGATGCTCTTCCCCGAAGGAACCCGCCATAAGGACGGCGTGCTCGGCAAGGGGAACCGCGGGGTCGGCAAGATCATTTACGACACCCGTGTTACCGTTGTTCCCACGGCTCTCATCGGGCTCAACCGATGGAAGTTTCCCGGCCTGGGGCAGGAGGGCATGGTAGTGTTCGGTGCCCCTCTGGAACTGGACGATCTTTTTGTCCGGGATGACTGCAAGGAAACCCACCAACTCATCGTGGATCGGGTAATGGATGCCATTGCCGACTTGCTCAAGGGGGAGGATGCCTATGTCGGCAGAAGTTGAGGTGTTCTGCGACGGCGCCTGCAGCGGCAACCCCGGAGTGGGGGGATACGGCGCGATCCTGCGTTACGGCAGCGCGGAAAAGGAGCTTTCGGGCGCCGATGGCGATACAACGAATAACCGGATGGAGCTTACCGCTGCCATCAAGGCGCTGGAAGCCCTCAGCCGTCCCTGTGCCGTGACGATCACCACCGATTCCCAATATCTGGTGAAGGGGATGACTGAATGGCTCACCGGCTGGGTGCGGCGGGGGTGGGTGAACAGCCGGAAGGAGCCGGTCCTGAACCGCGATCTCTGGGAGCGGCTCAGGGAGCTGACCGGGAAGCATCAGGTCCGGTGGGTCTGGGTACGGGGCCACAACGGGCACCTGGAGAACGAGCGATGCGATGCCCTGGCGCGCAGTGCCATCGATGCGTACCGGAACGAACGCCGGTAGCGTGTGGCAGGGAGCCATGACCTATTTCGTAGTGGAAGTGTCGGATCAGGATATCCGGCGGGAGAAGGACAAAGCCCGAGAACTGCGCCGGAGCCGTTGGTGGCAGACGGTCATCAGCCGGCGTACGTGCCACTGGTGCGGGGGGGATTTTCCGCCCGAGGAGCTGACCATGGACCATGTGGTCCCCATCGTGCGCGGTGGCAAGAGCAGCAGGGGAAACGTGGTGCCGGCCTGCAAGGAATGCAATAACCGAAAGAAATACCTCCTCCCCCTGGAGTGGGAAGAGTATCTCGAAAAGGCGAGGAGTGGCGGTGAGCAGTAACGGCGGGGCCATCAAGGCGGTAATCTACGATTGTGACGGGGTCATGTTCGATTCATTCGAGGCTAACCTCGCGTTTTACCAACGGATCATGGAGATGATGGGCCGCCCCCGGCTCAGCAGGGATAACGAGGAGCAGATGCGCATCCTCCACACGTACGCCAATCGGGAGGTGCTGGCTTATTTCTTCCCGTCACCCGGCGACTGGGAGGAGGCGGTCCGGTGTGCCGGTGCCATCGACTACCGGGAACTGGTCCCGCTCATGATAATGGAGGAGGGATTCCGCGAGGCCCTCGACACCCTGAAGGGGAGGGTGGGACTCGGCGTCTGCACCAACCGGTCGACCTCCATGGACATGGTGCTCCGGTCGTTCAGTCTCGACTCCTATTTCAGCATTGTCATGACCGCGTCACGGGTGACGAACCCGAAGCCCCACCCGGAACCCCTGCTGAAGGTGCTGGAACACTTCGGCATCGATCCGCGGGAGGCTCTGTTCGTGGGTGATTCCGAGGTGGACCGGCTGTCGGCCAAAGCTGCAGGCGTCCCCTTCGTGGCCTACAAGGCCCCGCTCCCTGCTGCCCATCGGATGGAGCACCATCGCGAGATTGTGGATTTCCTCGGTTGACCGGCGCCGCACGGCGCCGGCCCCCTCCTCACACGCCCAGCACCTCCGCCAGCCGTAGCACCTCGTCCTGAGGACGCTTTTCACCCTTGATGACATCCTCCAGGGGGGTGGCGAGGATTGCATTGCAGGACAGTCCCACCATCACTCCCCACGTGCCTGCCACCAGCAGTTCCACTGATTTCTTGCCGAAGCGGCTCGCCAGCAGCCGGTCGAAAACCGTCGGCGCGCCTCCGCGCTGGTAGTGACCCAGCACCGTCACCCGCGTCTCGAAGCCGATGGCATCCTTGATGCTGTTGGCGATTTCGTGGCCATGACCGGCCCCCTCCGCCAGAATGATGATGGCATTGTCGCGCCCCTCCTCGTAACGTGCCCGCAACTGCTGGCAGATCTCGGCCAGATCGTATTCCCGTTCGGGGACCAGGGCGTACTCGGCGCCGGTGGCGATGGCGGAGATGCTGGCCAGGTAGCCCGAATGGCGCCCCATAACCTCGATGACAAAGGCCCGCGCGTGAGAGCTGGCCGTGTCCTTGATACAGTCAACGGCGTAAATGATGTTGTTGAGGGCCGTATCGACCCCCAGGGACATGTCGGTGAACGGGATGTCGTTGTCGATGCTGGCGGGAATGCCCACCACCGGCACTCCCAGGCCGTGAAGGGCCAGGGCGCCGGTGAGCGATCCGTCGCCGCCCATTACCACTATCCCCTCGACGCCGAGGGCTTTCAGGTTGTTCAGGGCCGTGCGCTGTCCTTCCGGTGTTTTGAACTCGGGGGAGCGGGCCGACTGGAGAAAGGTGCCCCCCCGGTGGAGAATGCCCGAGACCGCCTTGGTGTCCAGGGGGATGGCATCCCCTTTCATGAGCCCAAGGTAGCCTTTACGGAAACCGATCACTTCGATATTCATGCGGATAGCCGTGCGCACAGCGGCCCGGATAGCGGCGTTCATGCCCGAGCAGTCGCCGCCGCTGGTGAGTATGCCGATCTTTTTCATTCGCTGTCGTTCTCCTTGAGTGTGCGGATGTAGTCCATGCGTTCTTTTATGGTCTTCTCGTAGCCATGTCCCCGTGGGGCATAGAATCGTTTTCCTTCAAGCCGTTCCGGCAGATAGTTCTGGGGCGTGTAGCCTTCCTCATAGTCATGGGCGTATTTGTACCCCTTATGGTAGCCCAAGTCCTTCATGAGCCGTGTGGGCGCGTTACGGATGTGAAGCGGCACGGGGAGGGCTCCGCTTTTCCGGACTTCAGCCAGGGCCGCGTCGATGCCGGCGTAGGAGGCGTTTGACTTGGGCGCTGTGGCTAGATAGGTGACGGCCTGGGCCATGATAATCCGTCCCTCGGGCATGCCCACGAGCTGGAACCCCTGGAGTGCTGCAACGGCCACCTGGAGCGCCCGGGGGTCGGCGTTGCCGATGTCTTCGCTGGCCAGGATCACCATTCGCCGCAGGATGAAGAGAGGGTCCTCACCGGCCTCGATCATGCGGGCGAGCCAGTAGAGGGCACCGTCCGGATCGCTGCCGCGCATGGACTTGATGAACGCCGAGATCACGTTGTAGTGCTCTTCGCCCCCCTTGTCATAGAGCAGCGGCTTTTTCTGAATCGCTTCGCGGACGGCCTCCAGGTCGATTCGGCCGTTTGTAGCCAGACGGGCAGCCGTTTCCAGGGTGTTCAGGGCGACCCTGCCGTCGCCGCCCGACTGCTCTGCCATGAAGGCAAGGGCATCGTCGTCCGCGGCAAGGCCGCTCGTGCCGAGACCGCGCTCCGGATCGGCCAGGGCGTTCCGCAGGATCTGCTCCACATCTTCCCGCGAAAGCGGATTGAGCACGAGCACTTTGCAGCGTGAGAGGAGCGGCGCCACCACCTCGAAGGAGGGATTCTCGGTGGTGGCGCCGATGATGGTGAAGGTTCCCCGTTCCACGTAGGGGAGGAACGCATCCTGCTGGCTTTTGTTGAACCGGTGGATCTCATCCACGAAGAGGATGGTGTTGCGGCCCCGGTACTTTTTTTCCTCCTCCGCTTCCTTTACTATCTCGCGGATTTCCTTGATTCCCGAGAGGATGGCGGAAAAGAAGATGAAGTGAGATTTTGTTGCATTGGCGATGACCCGGGCGAGGGTTGTTTTGCCCGAGCCCGGAGGGCCCCAGAAGATGAGGGAGGTGAGAGTGTCCGACTCGATCAGTCGGCGCAGGAGTTTCCCTTCGCCCAGCAAGTGCTCCTGTCCCACGTACTCGTCCAGGGTGCGGGGACGCATCCGTTCGGCAAGGGGAGCATTCCTCAGGGTTTCGGCTGCAGCGGGTGCATCAAAGAGGTCCATGTCGTGATCGTGGCCGGTCGTGCGCTGACCGCCGTCCTTACGCCGGGCCGTCATGCTTGCGGAACTCGAGAACGGGCCGGACTTCCATCTGCTCCACGCCCCAGATGTCGCGGGCGTATTCGGCGATGGTCCGATCGCTGGAAAACTTGCCCATGCCGGCACAGTTGAGGATCGCCCTGCGGGCCCACTCGTCCGGGTCCAGGTAGAGCCGGCTCACCTCTTCCTGGCAGGCCACGTAGGAGGCATAATCGGCCAGGAGCATGTAGTTGTCGCCCTGGTTGAGAAGGGCATCGACGATGGGGCGGAAGAGGTCCGGCGTAGCTGGCGAGAAGAAGCCTTCGGCAATCCGGTCCAGCACCCGTTTGAGCTCGGGAATCCGGTGGTAGTAATCCCTCGGTTCGTAGCCCCGCCGGTGCAGCTCATCCACTTCACCGGCGGTCATGCCGAAGATGAAGATGTTTTCGCGCCCCACTTCCTCCATGATCTCGATGTTTGCCCCGTCCAGGGTCCCGATGGTGAGCGCACCGTTCAGGGCGAACTTCATGTTGCCGGTGCCCGACGCCTCGGTACCGGCAGTGGAGATTTGCTCCGAGAGATCCGCGGCGGGGAATATCTTCTCCGCCAGTGACACACTGTAGTTGGCCAGGAACACCACCTTGAGACGGTCTCCCACGTCCGGGTCATTGTTGACCACATCGCCGACCGCATTGATCAGCCGGATGATGAGCTTGGCCAGGGCATAGGCCGGTGCCGCCTTGCCGCTGAAAATGACGGTGCGGGGGACGAAGTCTCCCGTCGGGTCGGCCTTGATCCGGTTGTAGAGCGTGATGACGTGGAGCACGTTCAGCAGTTGCCGCTTGTATTCGTGGATCCGTTTGACCTGGCAGTCGAAGAGGGAGTCTACGTTTACCTGGAGTTCATTGTTCCGGAAGATGTAATCGGCCAGCCGCTTTTTGTTCTCCTGCTTCACCCGCTGCCAGGCATGAATGAAATCCCGGTCCTTCGCAAGGTCGGCCAGTTTGCGCAACTGGTCCAGATCGGTGACCCAGCCGTCGCCGATTGCGCGGCTGATCAGTCCCGCCTGCCCCGGATTGGCGCTTTTCAGCCAGCGGCGCTGGGTGATGCCGTTGGTTTTGTTGTTGAACCGCTCGGGCCACATCTCGAAAAAGTCGGCAAATACCTTTTCCTTGAGGATTTCGGTGTGGAGCGCCGCCACGCCGTTCACCGAGTGGCTGCCGACAATGGCCAGGTGGGCCATGCGGATCTTGCGCTCCCAGTGCTCCTCCACCAGAGACATCCGCTCCAACCGGCCCGTGTCGCCCGGGAAGTGCTGGCGGACCTGGGCCAGGAACCGGTCGTTGATTTCGTAGATGATCTGGAGGTGGCGGGGGAGAATCTGCTCCAGGAACCAGACCGGCCATTTTTCCAGGGCCTCGGGCAGGATGGTGTGGTTGGTGTAGGCAAAGGTCCGGGTGGTGATGTCCCACGCGGTATCCCAGTCGAGACGTTCCCGGTCCATGAGCAACCGCATCATCTCGGGAATGGCCAGGGAAGGATGGGTGTCGTTCAACTGGATGGCCACCTTGTCGGGGATGAGGCGCAGGTCACTGTGATTCTTGCGGAAACGGTAGATCACATCCTGGATGGTGGCCGAGGCGAGAAAATACTCCTGCTTGAAACGGAGCTCCTTGCCCTCGGGGATGTGGTCTGCCGGATAGAGCACCTTGGATATGTTTTCGGACATCATCTTCTTTTCAACGGCCCGGATGTAGTTCCCCTCGTTAAAGAAGGTCAGGTTGAAGTCCCGCGAAGACTTGGCCGTCCACAGCCGCATGGTGTTCACGGAGTTGGTGCCGAAGCCGGGGATCGGGGTGTCGTAGGCCATGGCCATGACATCCTCGGTGTCGATCCAGGCGAAGACGGTGTTTCCCTCCGCATCCTTGCGTTCCACAACGCGGCCGTAAAATTTGACCGGGTGAAGGTGCTCCTGCCGGTCCAACTCCCAGGGGTTGCGGTAGCGGAGCCAGTTGTCCGGATATTCCACCTGGGCACCATCCACGATATTCTGGCGGAAGATGCCGTACTCGTAGCGGATGCCGTAGCCGTAGCCCGGAATCCCCATGGTGGCCATGGAGTCGAGGAAGCAGGCGGCGAGCCGGCCCAGGCCGCCGTTGCCGAGCCCTGCGTCCTGTTCCTGGTCGATGAGGACATCCAGGTCGAAGCCGAGGGAGTTCATGGCGTCGCGGAAATCGTCCAGCAGCCCCAGGTTCACGAGGCTGTTTTCCAGGGTCCGCCCCATGAGGAATTCCATGGAAAGATAGTAGACCCGCTTGGGGTCCTGATTGTAGTAAGCCTGCTGGGTGTCGAGCCATCGCTCCACCATCCGGTCGCGGACCGCATAGGCCAGGGCGTTGAAGATGTCATGCCGGGTTGCCGAGTATTTGTCCTTGCCGAGAGTGTACTCCAGGTGTTCCAGAAAGGACTTGATGATGAGCATCAAGGTGTCGAGTTCTGCGGACTGCTCGGCGGGGGAAAGCGTTTCGTCCATCATGGGGCACCTTTCAATCGGGAAAACAAGCGGATAGCATAGGCAGGTCCAGGCGCTAAACGGCCGAATTTCCATTGGACATGCCATCTGATCTGTGTTAGTAAAATTCAAGTTTATACCATATCCGGAAGGCCGCACGAATGAAAAAAATCGCCATCTTCGCCAAGGTTCACGATCCCCGCTGTCAGGGCGTGGCGAGCGAGTTGATTGCCTGGCTGGAGTCGCGGGGTCTGATCCCGCTGGTGGAGGCCCATCTGGCGCGCCACCTTGGGGGACGGCAGGGCATCGTCCCCGAGGACATTCCCGTCCTGGCCGATATGGCGGTGGTCTTGGGCGGCGACGGAACCCTCATCTCCGCAGCGCGGCTCATCGGTGCCCGCCAGATTCCCATTCTCGGCGTCAACCTGGGCAGCCTCGGCTTTCTGACCGAGATTACCCTGGACGAGCTCTACCCGGTGCTGGAATCCTGCCTCTCGGGCGATTTCCAGGTGACCGAGCGGATGATGCTCACCGTGTCCGTGGAGCGCAACGGCGAGGAGATCTGTTCCCACCGGGTCCTGAACGATGTGGTCATCAACAAGGGAGCCCTTGCCCGGATCATCGACATGGAGACGGAGGTGAGCGGCATTCGGCTTACCACCTACAAGGCCGACGGCCTCATAATTTCAACTCCTACGGGTTCCACCGGCTACAGCCTTTCGGCCAACGGGCCCATCGTTCATCCGTCACTGGAGTGCATCACCATCACCCCCATCTGTCCCCACACCCTCACCAACCGTCCCATTGTGCTCGAGTCGAGTTCAGGTGTAACCGTCTGGCTCCGCTCCAAGGACGAGGATGTCTACCTGACGCTGGACGGGCAGGTGGGGATGGAGCTGAAGTGCGGCGACGCGGTGCACGTGCGCCGGGCGGCCCACAGAACCCGACTCGTCATGTCCCGCAGCCGCAACTACTTCGAGGTGCTGCGGACCAAGCTCAAGTGGGGGGAGCGGTAGTGTTGACCGATCTCTCCATCCGGAACCTCGCCATCATCGATTCCCTTCATGTTTCCTTCGACCGGGGGCTCTCCGTCCTCACGGGCGAGACCGGCGCGGGCAAATCGATCATCATCGACGCCGTGAACCTTATTATGGGGGCGCGAGCTTCGGCTGAGCTGGTCCGGACCGGCGAGGAAGAGGCAACGGTGGAAGCCCTCTTTTCCCTGCCGACCGATGCGCCACTCGGGCAGCGGCTGACGGAGATGGGACTCGATTGCGACGGCGAGCTGCTGGTGAAGCGGGTCGTGTCCCGGTCGGGACGCAACCGGGTCTTCATCGGCGGCGGTCTCTCCACTCTGGCAATGCTGTCGGACATCTCCCGCGAACTCGTCAATATTTACGGCCAGCACGAGTCCCAGACCCTGCTGCGGCCCGAGAACCACCTGAGGTTGCTGGACGGCTTCGCCGGCCTCGATTCCCTGCGGGCCGATTATGCGGCCATCTTTGACCGGTACAGGGAGACCGAAGCCCGGCTCAGGGAGCTGGACGAAGGTGAGCGGGAGGCTGCCCGGCGCCTGGACCTCTTGAGCTTTCAGGTGGAGGAGATCCGCGCCGCAGCCCTGGCGCCGGGCGAGGAGGAGGCCCTGGCCGGGGAGCGGGAGCTGCTCGTTAATGCCGAGCGGCTCAGTCGGGGGAGCGAAGAGGCCTATGAAGCCCTGTACGGCGACGAGTCCTCGGTTCTGCACCTGCTTGCCCGAGTGAAAGGCAAGGTTGCCGAAATATCCGGCGTTGATGCCTCGCTGGCCCCGCTGTTGGACGTTGTGGAATCGGCGGCGGCTCAACTGGAGGATGCGGCCCTGACCCTGCGGGGCTACGGCGCGCGCATCGAGGCCGACCCGGCCAGGCTGGACGCGGTGGACGAGCGGCTCGATCTGATCCGGCGCCTGAAGAAGAAATACGCCCCCACCGTGGAAGAGATCATCGCCTATGGCGAGGAAGCGGGCCGGGAGATGGAACTGCTTCTCAACCGCGACCGGACCCGCAACGATCTCGACCGGGAACTGGAAACCCTGGCCGGCCGGGTGAGGGAAACGGGGCACGACCTCTCGGCAAAGCGGCACGAGGCGGCAAAGCGGCTCAAGGCCGCAATGGAGCGGGAGATCCACGAGTTGGCAATGAAGCACGCCCTGTTCGACGTGGCGCTCGAGGAACTGCCAGAGCCTCGCCAGACGGGGCTCGACAGCGTAAGCTTCCTGTTTTCCCCGAATCCGGGGGAAGAACCGAAGCCCCTGGCCCGGATTGCCTCAGGTGGAGAGCTTTCGCGACTCATGCTGGCCCTCAAGCAGGTCCACCCCGAGAGCGACGTGCCGACCCTCATTTTCGACGAGGTGGATACCGGCATTGGCGGCGCCACATCGGCCCTGGTGGGGGAGAAGCTCAAGCGGGTGAGCCGGGCCCAGCAGGTCCTCTGCATCACCCATCTTCCCCAGGTTGCCGCCTTTGCCGATCGGCACTACAAGGTGGAAAAGCGGGTTGAAGGCGGACGGACCGCCACGGCGGTCACCCCTCTCGAAGGGGAGGACCGGGTCGCGGAAATGGCACGAATGCTCGGCGGGGTGACCATCACCGGCACCACCCTTGATCATGCCCGGGAGATGATCGATGGCGCCCGCAGGGCTGCTGCCGGGAGCTGACACTCGCGCCGGCAACGTTATCTGGTACACTTGTGCGGATATGTAATTTTCATGAGGAGCTAGGCAGATGCAAACCATTCCCATAGCCCTCGCCGTGCCGGACATGATCCTGGCCCGGGAGGTGAAGAGGGCCGACAACCCACAGGGTCCACCGATCTGCGGCAAGGGAACCGTTATTACAGCGGCCCTGTTGGAGCGGCTGCGTAATCTCGGGGTGAAGACCCTCACCGTTGAGGGCCGGCCTGTTGAGCTCGAAGGTGAAAAGTCCCTCGACGACATGCTGGCCGATCTGGACCGGCGTTTCAGCAAAGTGGAGGGGAATCCGCTCATGCAGCGGCTCAAGGAGTTGTTCCGGGCGGGGATCGTCCGCTCCGTGGAGGGTGTCGGTGAGCGATAAGCGGACTGAGATATTCGAGATCATCCGTGACACGAGCACGCTCCCGACGCTCCCCGGCATCGTGACCAGGCTCCAGGCCCTGTCGGAAAACCGCAAGTCGACCATCCAGGAAATGGCGCAACTCGTCTCTTCTGATCAGATCCTGTCGGCACGGGTGCTGCGCCTGGTGAACTCCCCCTCCTACGGGTTCTACCGGGTTTCCACCATCTCCAACGCCCTGATCCTCCTGGGGGTGAATGTCATCAAGAGCCTGGCGCTCAGCTCATCCATCTTCGAAATCATGGAGAAGACCATTGTTGGGCTTTGGGAGCACTCCCTCGGCGCCGGCGTGGCTGCGAACATCATCGCCCGCCGCCTGAAGCTCCCCGAGGTGGAGGAAATCTCCACGGCGGCGCTCCTGCACGACATCGGCAAGGTGATCATCAAGGAAAAATGCCCCGAGGACTACGCCCGTGTCGCCATGCTCATGGCGAGAAAGGGGCTGGCCATGCTGGACGCGGAGCGGGAGCTGCTGGGAACCGATCACGCCGAGGTGGGGGAGTGGCTCGTGCGGAGCTGGTACCTGCCGGACAAGCTGAGCGAGCCCGTGGCCTGTCACCACGACGTGACACGTTCGTCGACGCACCAGGTCAAGACCGCCGTGGTTCATCTGGCCGATGTGCTCGTTAAGGCCAGCGGCTTCGGGTTCAGCGGTGACGAGTATGTCCCCCAGATCCAGCCCGAGGCGTGGCAGAGGCTGGGCATGACCGAGAACGACCTGGCCGTCATCGTGGAAGAGCTGGAGGACCGGCTGATCGAAACGAAAAACTTCAGTCTGGAGATACAGGCCGTCGATGAGATCTGATCTGAGAATAGCCATCGTTGCCAATGAAAAGCGGGGGGACGGCAATATCGAGCTCCGCCTCCAGAGCAAGGGGTATCAGGTGGTGACCCTGACGACCCCCTCCAGCGTCATGGGGTTCATCTACTCGGATCCCCCCGACGTGATCCTCATGGATCTCTCCTCGCCCGACGAGGCGTTCCTGGGCATTATCAGGAGCCTCAAGGACGACTTTTTCTTCAGCACCATTCCGGTCATCGGCATGATGCCGGAGCCGGCGGCCGAGTTTTTCGACTGGGAAGAGTATCCCCTGGACGATTTCGTCACCTTCCCCCTCAACTTCCGGGAGCTTTTCACCCGTATCGTTCTGTCGCTGCGGCGGCTGCGACGGGTTTTCGACAACAATCCCCTCACCAGGCTGCCGGGCAACACCTCCATCCAGCGCGCCATTGAGCAGACGGTGGGCAAGCCCATGGCGGTCTGCTATGTGGACATCAACCACTTCAAGCAGTACAACGATGTCTACGGCTTCACCCACGGCGATGAGGTCCTGAGGATGCTCGGCCGGATCATGTCCAACGCCGTGAAGGACGCGGGCGACGGCTTCGCGGGACACATCGGCGGGGACGATTTCGTTTTTATCGTCCCCTTCGACCAGGCCGAGACGGTTGCCGGGCGGATCATCGCCAACTTCACGGCTGTGGTTTCGGAGCTCTTCAACGAGGAGGAAAAGCGTAACGGCTTCTTCCTGGCCCACGACCGCAAGGGGAACGAGGAGAAGGTCCCCCTCATGGGGGTCGCCATCGCCATCGTTCCCACGGACTCTCCCAAAATCGGCCACTACGCCAAGGTGGCCGAGGTGGCGGCAGAGCTCAAGACCCTTGCCAAGCAATCCCACAAGAGCTGCTTTGTCGTTGACCGACGCAAGTTCTGATCCGTTTTTCCATCTTCATTCCATCACGCAAGGAGATACCGCGCCATGCTCCGTAAGGCACAGATTGCCGACGTCAAGGATATACAGAAGCTTCTCACTCACTTCGCCAGCAGGGGCGATATGCTCTCCCGCTCCCTGTCGGAACTGTACGAGGCGATCCGCGATTTTTACGTCTGGGAGGAAAACGGTGTGGTGCTCGGCGCCGCGGCCCTCCATATCATGTGGGAAGACCTGGCGGAGATCCGGTCTGTGGCCGTGTCCGAGGATGCGGGGCGCAAGGGGATCGGCACCATGCTCGTGCAGGCCTGCATCGACGAGGCCAGACAACTGGGGCTCAGACGCGTATTCTGCCTCACCTACAAGCCCGATTTCTTCGGCAAGTTCGGTATGAGGATCGTGGACAAGTCGGAGTTGCCCCACAAGGTCTGGACCGACTGCATCAAGTGCGTCAAGTTCCCCGACTGCGATGAAATCGCGATGATTCTTGATCTCTGAGAGGTTTCCATGGATACCGCCGGCATGATCAGCGCCGTTCAAGAAATACTCGCCAACCGTTCCCTGGACGGATGGGAGATAACCGCCGCATCGTCGCGCATTCTTTCTATCGAGGTGAAGGAACAAAAGGTCGATACCTTCAAGTGTTCCGCCCCGCTGGGGGTGAGCGTGCGCGTGCTGAAGAACGGCGGCATGGGGTTCTCCTTTTCCACAAGCATGGCACCGGAGGACTTGGCGCGCATGGTGGACAACGCCCTTGTGGGTGCCGAAAGCCAGACCCCGGACGCGGACCACGGTTTCCCCGACCCGCCGGCGGTATATCCCGATGTTCCGGGGCTGTTCGACGACGGGCTTGCTGCCGTGGCCGAAGAGGCAAAGATTGCCGTCGCACTCGACCTTGAGCGGCTTACCCTGGCGGCCGATCCGCGGGTGCGGAAGGTGCGGAAAGCCACCTATGGTGATTCCATGGTGGAGACTATGGTGGTCAATTCCCGGGGCGTCAGCTGCCGCTACCGGGGAACATCGGTGTCGGCCAGCGTGACGGCCGTTGCCGAGGAAAACGGTCAGTCCCAGATGGGGTGGGATTTCGATTTCTCATCCCGCTTCGACGGCATTTCGGTGGAGCGGATCGTTGCCGGCGCAGTTGCCAAGGCGACCGGCCTCCTGGGCGCCGCCACGGTGCCGACCATGCGCTGCCCCGCGGTGCTCGACACCTACGTGGCCACCGAGATCCTCGAAGTGCTGGCACCGGCATTCCTGGCCGAGAGCGTTCAAAAGGGCAAGTCGCTCCTGGCGGGCAAGCGGGGCGAGATGATCGTTGCGCCGCTGCTCACCATCCGGGACGACGGTACCCTGCCCGGCGGCATGGGAACCGCCCCCTTCGATGCGGAGGGAGTGCCCAAGCGGAATACGGTCCTGGTGGAAAGCGGGCGCCTCGCCGGCTACCTCTACGATACGCTCCGGGCGCGCAAGGAAGGGGTCGCCTCCACCGGAAACGCCATTCGCAGTGGTATCAAATCGCCGCCGCACATGGGGGTATCCAACCTTTTCATCGAGAACGGCACCGAAGCTCCCGAAGCACTGCTGGCTGGAATCGCGCGGGGGGTGCTGCTGACCGAGGTTATGGGGATGCATACCGCCAATACCATTTCGGGCGATTTCTCCGTGGGCGCGGCGGGCTTTCTCGTGGAGGACGGGCGCGTGGTCCGGCCGGTGAAGGGGATCGCCATTGCTGGCAACATTCTGGAACTGTTCAGGGGGGTCGAGGCGGTGGGGAATGACCTGCGCTTCTACGGCACGGTTGGTGCTCCGTCGTTGCGGATCGCCGCCCTGGATGTGAGCGGGGTGTAAGTCCGGCCGCACCATTTGCCGCGTATCGGACAAAAAGCACAAACAGCCGCCCGGCATGACCGGCGCGGCTGTTTTTCGTGGGGGACGTTCTGGTGCGGGGTGGCCCGCTACATGTACACCATGACCCGGAGAGCGAACTTGCCGTCCAGGCTCATGAAGGGAATGGTAACCCCCTTGCACTGGACGTTCATGCTGGAGCTGCCGCCCGCCTGATCCTGCGACGTCCCCTCGGCAACGGTACGCAGCATGCCGGAGACGATCAGAGGGAGCCCAAGGGCTACGTTGCCGTATTGCTCATGGTACTTGGTCTTGAATACCCCGGCGATGTTGTTTGTCAGTTCGCCGATGGCGTCCCTGATGGATTCCTCGTCGGGCTCGTCGATCATCAGCAGTTCCTTGGCGATCGTGACCGCTGCGGTGCTCTCTGCCGCCAGAATGATATAGCCCACCCGGTCGCCCGCAACCCCGACGATGCCGACCACGTCGGAATCGACGGGATCTACCTTCCGCTCAACCTTTCCTGCGAATATGTCTACGCTCAGGTAGTTTTTGAAGGTGTCCTGGGTGGCGGACATAATGGTGAACATGATTTCTTCGAAGGTGATTGCGGACATGGGCACTCCCCTTGATAGTGGTTTCTGAGTTTTCTCATCGCCCAGCAGCCGGAAAACTTTAGCAATTTTTCGGGCCGGGCGGTTACTGGCCGGTCATTTGACCAAGTCGGCCAGCACGAGCACCGTCCAGTAGGGGGACACCATGAGGATGGCAATGGATGCGATGTAGGACGGCATGTAGTAGAGGCCGCTACGAAAGACCGTGCCGAGAGGGATGCCCGACATGCCTGATACCACGTAGCAGCAGATGCCGATGGGGGGCATGATGGACCCCATGGTGGTCACGATGGTGATCACCTGGCCGAACCAGATCGGGTCGTAGCCCAGTTGGGTCACCAGCGGGTAGAAGATGGGGAGCGACACCAGCAGGAACGCCAGGGCGTCCATAATGCAGCCGCCGATGATGTAGCAGGCCAGGATGACCCAGAGGACCATCCAGCGGGGAAGGTCCAGGGAGCTGATCCACTCGGCGGTTTCATAGGGAAGTCGGGTGATGGTAAGGAACTTGGCGAAGATGACCGCGCCGGCCACGATCATGAAGACCATGCAGGAGATGCGCAGGGTGTCAACGAGTGCTCCGGCCAGTTTCTTCCAGGTGAGTTTTCTGCGCAGGCCGCAGATTATGAGAGCAAGGAAGCAGCTCACTGCCGCCGCCTCGGTGGCGGTCACCACGCCGGTAAACAGGGCGTACATGATGATGGCGAAGAGGATCAGGATGTCGATTGCCTCGGGCAGGGCGGCGAACCGCTCCCCCCAGCCGCTTTTAGGACCCTCGGGTCCCCAGTCCGGGTGGCGGCGGCAGATCCAGACTACGGTCAGGAGGATGAGAGTCGTCAGGATGGCGCTGGGGATGACGTTGCCGAAGAAGAGCTTGCCGATGGACTGGCCCGTGTAGAGCCCGTAGACCACCAGCACGATGCTCGGGGGAATCAGGACCCCCAGGGTCGCGCCGGCAGCCACGGAGCCGGCGTTGAGCAGCGGATGGTAGTTGTATTCCTTCATGGCAGGTATCGCCACGGCGCTCATGGTTGCGGCGGTGGCGGTGTTGGATCCGCTGATGGCCGAGAAGGCCGCCGATGCCAGGATCGTGGTCATGGCAAGGCCGCCGCGCTTGTGGCCGAACCACTTGTAGGTGGCGTGATAGAGACTGTTGTTGTAGCCGGCGTAGTGGACGATTTCCCCCACCAGTATGAATAAGGGGATGACCGTGAGGCCGTAGTTGGAAAAGCTGCCCCAGAGCTCGCTGCCGAGCATGGCCAGGGCCGCGTCCCAGGTGGTGACCGTGGCCATGCCGAGAAAACCGACCATCATCAGAGTGAAGGCTGCGGGAATCCGTAGCACGAACAGCATGAAAAACATGACACAGATGCCATAGACGCCGATAATTGGACCGCTCACTCCTCACTCTCCTTGCCGCGCAATACCGTTTTCATACAATCAATGAACAACACTCCGGCCAGAACCCCGAAGCCGGCAGCCACCACGTAGACAAAAGGGTAGTAGGTCAGCTTCAGCGTCTCGGACAACTCTCCCGACAGACGGAGCTTGTCACCCCAGATCCACACCTGCCAGGCGGCGATGCCGAACAGCCCGCAGGTGATGGCATAGTTCACCACGTCGAGCAGCCGCTTGACCGGTGCCGGGAAACGTTCCGACAGAATATCGACCACGATGTGGTCCTTGCGGCGCTGGGTGTGCCCCAGGGCACCGGCTATGACGATAGCGCCCAGGAACGAGACGATCTCGTAGGTCCCGGCAAAGGGAGCCCGGCCGATCCGGAACGCCACGTTGCCGGTGGCCAGCAGCACGAGCGCCAGGAGCGCCACACCGCCGACGACCATGAATACCTTGGAGATGATGCCGAATACACGTTCCATGATTACGTCCGGTCCCTGATCCCCGTATTCCTACCGCTTTTTCTTCGCCGGTGTCTCGTATTTCTTCCGGAAGGCCTGGACGTCCGCCACGATCTGTTTTCCGTTCAACCCCTGGGCGCTCACCTTTCTGACATAGTCATCCACCATGGGGGACAGAAGCGCGTTGATTTGCTTCTGGTCGGCGGCCGGCAGAGTGAACACCTGGTGCTGGTAGCCCTGCTTCGACCAGGCGAGAGATTCCTGCACGTGACGGTCGGCGTACTCGCCGGTCCATGCGGCCTGATCGCGGGAAAGGCCGTCCAGGGCCTTCTTGACGTCGGCCGGGAGCGAATCCCACTTTGTCTTGTTCATGACCACCGCAAAGGAAACCACCGGCAGGTTGGCGATGGTCGCGTAGGGGGTGTAGCTGGCGAACTTGAGATCCTGGAGAATTTCAAGGGAAGAGATCATCCCCTTGACGATTCCCTTCTGGATCGCTTCGGGGGTTTCCGATTGGGGCATGGCCACCGGCACCGCCCCCAGGCGCTTGGCCACTTCGGCGCTTGTGCCTGCCACGCGGAGTTCCATCCCCTTCAGGTCGGCCAGGCGTCGTACCGGCGCCTTGGTCATGAAGTTGGTGGGAGGGCAGGTGAAGACCGTCAGTACTTTTACCTTTTCAAACTCCCTGGGCTTGTACTTTTCGATCAGGTCATAGAGAACGAGGCTTGCCACCTTTGCGCTCGTGAAGCCCAGCGGAAGGTCCACCGCTTCGGACACGGGGAAGCGCCCCGGCTGGTAGCTCATGGCGAAGTTGCCGATGTCGGCGATGCCGGAGGTAACCCCCTCGAACATGTTCTTGGCGTTGAGGAGCGTGCCGCCGGGGAAGGTTTTCACCTTCACCTTGCCGCCGGTCCTTTTTTCCACTTCCTTGGCCCAGCGCTCCATTTGGACGCCCGGGAAGGTGGCCGCTGGCGGGAAGTTGGCGTAGGTGAGGGTGATGGTCGACTGGGCGCGGGCCGTGCCGGCCGCGGGGACGAGCGATGCCGCCAGCAGCGCGAGGAGCATGAACAGGGTGAACCGTTTCATTGTGCGACCTCCTGAGCGTGGGTGAAGTTTCGTGATATCGAACATGAATTTAATTAATGTCGTATGGAGGAATTGCTTTTGTATAAAGAAATATGCCCGGAAATTCAAGCCGATTCTCGACGCAAGCTCTTCATTTGTCGAGAATTTCGGTTGACAAACAAGGGGCGACCACGGAAAATTGGACGATTTTTTCGCGGAAGGAGTCATTTCCTGTGAGTGAACGGATGTTGTTGCTCGGCAATGATGCCATGGCCCACGGCCTTGTGGAGAGCGGATGCAGTGTCGTTGCCTCCTATCCCGGAACGCCCGCCTCGGAGATCCTCTCCGGCGTGGCTCTCTGGCGGGAGCGCTACGGCGTACCCATGCACGTGGAGTGGGCCGTTAATGAGAAGGTGGCCTTTGAGATTGCCTATGCCGCCGCCCAGTCCGGTTTGCGGGCAGCCACGGCCATGAAGCAGGTGGGACTCAATGTTGCCTCCGATCCGTTCATGAGTGCCGCCTACCTGGGAGTCACCGGCGGTTTCGTGGTCATCTCCGCCGACGATCCGGGGCCCCACTCGTCCCAGACCGAGCAGGACAGCCGTCTGACGGCCATGTCCGCCAAGGTGCCCGTCCTCGACCCCGATTCGCCCGAGCAGGCCAGGGAGCTTATTGCCGCCGGGTTCGAGTTGTCCGAGGCCTTCCGGGTGCCGGTCATGCTCCGGCCCACTACCCGGGTCTGCCACGCCAACCAGGACATCCTCCCCGGTCCGGTTGCTCCGTCCGAACGGACGGCCGCGTTTGTCAAGGATCCGACCCGGTGGGCCGCCACCCCGGTCTTTCGCCACAAGCTTCACCTGGAGCTGGAGGAGAAGCTGGCCGGCATTGCCGCCTGGGAGCCTACCGCCCCGCGGCTGCTCAATCCGGGGGGCTCTTCCAGGAAGGCACTGGTCGCCTCCGGCGTGGCAGCGGCCCACGCCCGCGAGGTGCTTGGGGATCTGGGACTCCGGGACGTCCTTCCCCTCTGGCAGGTGGTGCAGCCCTATCCCCTCCACACGGCGTTCGTGGAGCGGCTTCTGGCCGACTACGACGAGGTTCTGGTGCTGGAGGAGACCACCGGGGTCATGGAGCTGCAACTGGCCGACCGTCACCGGGTAAAGGGAAAGCGGTCGGGCTTTGTTCCCGAGGTGGGAGAACTGTCCCCGGAACTGGTGGAGCGTCTGGTGGCCGCTTTTGCCGGCATTCCCGCCGCACCCTCCGTTGCGCCTCCCACGGGTGGCGGCCGCCGGCCGACCCTCTGCCCGGGGTGCCCCCACCGGGCCAGCTTTTATGTCATCAAGCGGGCTGCGCCCAAGGGAATCTATCCTTCCGACATCGGCTGCTACACCCTCGGTCTCAACCTGGGAGGGGTCGACACGGTCCTCTGCATGGGGGCGGCGGTCTCCCAGGCGGCCGGCTTCTACCACGCCTACAAACTTTCCGGCCAGGTACCCGACATCGTCGCCACCATCGGCGACTCCACCTTCTTCCACGCGGGAATCCCGCCGCTCATCGACGCAGTGGTGCAGGATGCGCGGTTCGTGCTCGTGATTCTGGACAATGCCACCACCGCCATGACCGGCAACCAGCCGACCCCGGCACTGGGGTGGGGCGCCGGCGGGGTGCCCACGGCGACGGTTGACATGGAAGGCCTCATCAAGGCGTGCGGTGTCCGTTTCTGCCGGGTGGGCGAACCGGGGAATCTCCCCGCTTTTACCGCCCTGATGAAAGAAGCGGTGGCCTTTGCCCGGACCGACGGGCTTGCCGTGGTCATTGCCCGCCAGCCCTGCGTGGTTGATCGGACCTACACCGGCGAACGGCCGCCGAAGCGCGCGGTGCGGGTAAGCGATGCCTGCAACGGCTGCCGCTTCTGCACCACCCAGTTCGAGTGCCCGGCCCTGGTCTACGACGAAGAAACGAAGCGGGTGGTTGTCGATACCCTCGTCTGTTCCAAGTGCGGCGTTTGCGTCGATGTCTGTCCGCGGCTGGCCATCGAGGAGGTGGGAAAATGACCGGGGGAGAGCAACTGATCATCAGCGGGGTGGGGGGGCAGGGAATCCTGTTCGTCACCCGCATTCTGGCCGAGACCGCCATCCGCACCGGCATGCCGGTCATGACCTCCGAAACCCACGGCATGGCCCAGCGGGGCGGGGTAGTCATCTCCCATCTGAAGGCGGGCGAATTCTCAAGCCCCCTCGTGCGCCCCGGCAGGGCCGACGGCCTGCTGGCCATGAAGGAGGAGAACATTGCGCTCCACCGGCATTTTCTCCGCCCCGGCGGATGGATCGTGGCCAATGCCTCCCGTGTCCCCGCCGGACTTGAGGGGCACCCGATCCATGTCATCGACGCCGACGCCCTTGCCCTGGAGATCGGCTCCCCCCAGGCGGTGAACCTGATCCTCCTCGGCTTTGCCCTGGCCCGGCTCACCGATGCCGGCCTCTTCTGCTCCACCAGCCAGGTGATTGCAACCATCGAGCACCGGCTGGCGGAAAAGGGGGCGCTCCGGGCCGCATCTCTCAAGGCCCTGCGTCTCGGCATGGAGCGGGCGGAGGCTTGATTTTCCGGTAATCCTTTCCGATGGAGGTTGTAACCCCCTATGCTGACCCGCTTTCCCGCCCACTACTCATCTCCCGCGGAACTTGAACGGCTCCAGCTCGACGGCCTGCGCTGGACCGTGAACCACGCCTGGCGCAACTCATCCTTTTACCGCAGCCGGCTCGAAGAAGCGGGCGTGACGCCAGACGACGTCACGGACCTCGCGGATGTTGCGAAGCTTCCCTTCACCTCTGCCGACGACCTGCGTGACGGCTATCCCTTCCCCCTTCGTGCGGCCTCCCATGAGCAGCTCGTCCGGATTCACTCATCCTCGGGGACAACTGGGAAGCGGAAAATCCTCTGCTACACCCAGAAGGATGTGGATGACTGGGCCGACATGTTCTGCCGTTGCTACGAGATGGCCGGGGTCACCCGTGAAGACCGGGTGCAGATCTGCGTCGGGTATGGTCTCTGGACCGCCGGAGCGGGTTTCCAACTGGGATGCGAGCGGTACGGCGCCCTGGCAGTGCCCGTGGGGCCGGGGAACCTCGATATCCAGACCACCTTCCTGGTGGATCTTCAGTCAACAGTGGTCTGCTGCACCGCCTCCATGGGGCTGCTCCTGGCCGAAGAGGTCCAGCGGCGCGATCTGCGGGACAAGATCGCCGTGCGCAAGGTGATCCTCGGTGCCGAACGCTCCAGCGAGGCGATTCTAGCCAAGATCCGTGAATGCCTCGGTGCCGAGTCGGTCCACGACATCACCGGCCTCACCGAGGTGTATGGTCCCGGCACGGGGCTTTCCTGCGGAGCGCCGGGCGCAGACGGCTCCATACACTACTGGGCAGACTACTATCTCCTTGAAATCCTCGACCCGGAAACGCTCCAGCCGGTGCAGCCGGGCGAGGTGGGGGAGATGGTCTTCACCACGCTCCGCAAGGAGGGTGCACCGCTCATCCGCTATCGCTCCCGGGACCTGACCCGCCTCGTGCCGGGCGATTGCCCCTGTGGCTGCATCCTTCCCCGTCACGACCGGATACTCGGGCGTTCCGACGATGTGGTGATTTTCCGGGGGGTCAACATCTATCCCGGACAGATCGATGAGATTCTCGACCGGATCGACGGGCTCGGCAGCGAATTCCAGGTGGTTCTGGACCGGGGTGCCGATGGTCGCGACCACATGACCATTCGGGTGGAGCGGGCCGAAGATGCTGCGCCCACAGCGGATGCCGGCCTCTGCAAGGCGATCGTGTCGGGCGTGAAGCACTCCATGATGGTTTCCTGCGAGGTGGATCTCCTCCCCTACGGCGAGCTCCCCCGGTCCGAGCGAAAGACCCGCCGCATGTTCGACAACCGCGCCTACTGACCCGTAACCGACCCGTCAAGCCGGTGGAGCAGGGCGGACACCGGTGCCCAGGTGCGCGGCCGGCCAGGCCGCAGGGAACAGCCTTGGCCGCTTTTGTCCGTTTCTCGGGGCCCTGTGCGCAACGTGCCGCGCGACACAACCGTTTCATGGGCCTGGCGCTGCGCCGTACGGATTCTATTGAGCATTTCCGGCTGTTGTGCTACCGTTTCCGCTTGCGTTTGACCATTACACGATTTCCCAGGAGACCCGGTTTATATGTTTGGAGCCATCATAAAGAAGATCGTCGGCAGCAAGAACGAGCGTGAACTCAAGCGCATGTGGCCGGTGGTGGAGAAGATCAACGGCCTTGAGTCACAGGTGGCGGGCCTGACCGACGATCAGCTCAGGGAGAAGACGTTCGAGTTCAAGGAGCGGATTGCCCGGGGCGAAAGCCTCGACTCCCTGCTGCCCGAGGCCTTCGCCGTCTGCCGGGAAGGGGGGAAACGGGCCCTCGGCATGCGCCACTTCGACGTGCAGCTCATCGGCGGCATGGTGCTCCACCAGGGGAAAATCGCCGAGATGAAGACCGGCGAGGGGAAGACGCTGGTGGCGACCTTGCCGGCATACCTGAACGCCCTCACCGGGCGCGGGGTACACGTGGTCACGGTCAACGACTATCTGGCCCGGCGGGACTCCGAGTGGATGGGGCGTCTCTACCGCTTCCTGGGACTCACCGTGGGGGTCATTGTCCACGGCATCGATGACGAGGATCGTCGCGCCGCCTACGCCGCGGACATCACCTACGGCACCAACAACGAGTTCGGCTTCGATTACCTGCGGGACAACATGAAGTTCGCCCTGGAGGATTACGTTCAACGGCCCTTCTTCTTCTCGATCGTGGACGAGGTGGACTCCATCCTCATCGACGAGGCCCGGACGCCCCTCATTATCTCCGGTCCCACCGAGGATTCCACCGACAAGTACTACATCATCGACCGGATTATCCCCCACCTGAAAAAGGGGGAGGCCAAGGAGGTGGAGGCGAACACCCTTTCGGGCAAGCGCAAAGTCTACACCGGCGACTTCACGGTCGACGAGAAGGCCCGCTCCTCCTCACTCACCGAGGAGGGGGTCGCCAGGGTCGAGAAGCTGCTCAAGATCGACAACCTCTACGACCCGAGCCACATGGAGATCCTCCACCATGTGAACCAGGCACTCCGGGCCCATGCCCTGTTCCGGCGCGACGTCGACTACGTGGTCAAGGACGGCGAGGTCATCATCGTCGATGAGTTCACCGGCCGCCTCATGCCGGGCCGTCGCTGGTCCGACGGGCTCCACCAGGCCATTGAGGCCAAGGAGGGGGTGGAAATCGAGAACGAGAACCAGACGCTCGCCACCATCACCTTCCAGAATTACTTCCGTATGTACGAGAAGCTCTCCGGCATGACCGGCACCGCCGACACTGAAGCCGAGGAGTTCCACAAGATCTACAAGCTGGAAGTGACGGTCATCCCCACCAACCGCCCGCTGCTGCGGCCGGACTTCCCTGACGTCATCTACAAGACCGAGCGGGAGAAGTTCAACGCCGTCATCGAGGAAATCAAAGGGTGCCACGAGAAGGGACAGCCTACCCTGGTGGGAACCATCTCTATTGAGAAATCCGAGGTGCTGGCGGAGATGCTCAGGAAGCAGGGGATTCCCCACAACGTGCTCAACGCCAAGCAGCACGAGCGGGAGGCCGAGATCGTGGCCCAGGCCGGCCGCAAGGGAATGGTGACCATCGCCACCAACATGGCGGGCCGCGGTACCGACATTCTGCTCGGCGGTAACCCCGAAGGTCTCGCCAAGCAGTGGCGTCGGGCCAATCCCGATGCCCCAGAGGAAGAGTACGAAAAGGTGCTGGCCGAGTACCGCACCCTCTGCGCCAGGGAGCACGACGAAGTGGTGGCCCTGGGCGGTCTCCACATCATCGGCACCGAGCGCCACGAGTCCCGGCGGATCGATAATCAGCTCCGGGGCCGGTCGGGACGCCAGGGGGATCCGGGCTCATCCCGCTTCTATCTTTCTCTCGAGGACGACCTCCTGCGGATCTTCGGCTCCGAGCGGGTTTCCAAGATAATGGACTTCCTCAAGATCGAAGAGGGAGAGGCCATCACCCACGGCATGATCACCAAGGCCATCGAGAATGCCCAGAAGAAGGTGGAGGCCCACAACTTCGAGATTCGGAAGCACCTGATCGAGTACGACGATGTCATGAACAAGCAGCGCGAGGTGATCTATACCCAGCGTCGCGAGATCCTGGCCGGCCAGGACATCCGTCGTCACTTCACCCAGATGATGGACGATACCATTGAGGAAATCTCCTCCTTTGCCATAGAAAAGGTGTCGGCCCATGAATGGGACTGGCAGTCGATCGGCGAAGGGATTCTGAAGACCTACGGCTTCCAGATCGACATACCGCCCCAGACCATGGACCGGCTCTCCCCCGAGAGTTTCCGCACCCTGCTCAAGGAGAAGGTCCACGAGGCCTTTGATGCCAAGGTGGCGGCCTTTGGCGACGAACTGATGGACCACCTCATCAAGGTGATCATGCTCCAGACCATCGATGCCCAGTGGAAGGATCATCTCCTCTCCATCGACCACCTCAAGGAGGGGATCGGGCTGCGGGGCTACGGCCAGAAGGATCCGAAGCAGGAGTACAAGAAGGAAGCCTATCAGCTCTTCATGGACATGATGGCCCGCATCGCCGCCGAGACCGTGGAAAAGATCTTCTGGGTCCAGATTGCCCACGAGGAAGATGTCGAACGGATGGAAGAGGAGCAGCAGAAGCAGGCCCGGAAAAAGATGGTCTTTAACCTGGTCGACGAGGATGAAACCTCGGAGCCGTCCAAGTCCAAGAAGCTTGCCGGGCGCAACGAGCCCTGCCCCTGCGGTAGCGGCAAAAAGTACAAGAAGTGCTGCGGAAAATGAGATAGTCTATGAAAGCGCCGGTTTCTCAGGTGGCGGCGCTTTCGTGAGGTTTCAGCTATGAACGTCAAGGGATTTCGGTTCTCGGCCGTTGAAGCGGCCATCAAGAAGCCGGGCCGCCTGGACCTGGCTCTCATCTGCTCGGATGCGCCCGCTGCAGTGGCCGCGGTCTACACCACCAACAAGGTGAAGGCCGCACCGGTGCTTCTGGACATGGAGCGAACCACGAGCGGCACCTGCCGAGCGGTGGTGGTCAACAGCGGCAACGCCAATGCCTGCACCGGAGACCGGGGGATGGAGGACGCGCGGGAAATCACCAGCCTCGTGGCCGAGCGGATTGGTGCGCCGGAGCATGAGGTGCTCGTATGCTCTACCGGCGTGATCGGCGTGCCGCTCCCCATGGAGCGGATCAGGGGAGGGATTGCTCCCCTCGTGGCCGGGCTGGGTTCGGCTACCCTCGATCAGATCGCCGCGGCCATCATGACAACCGACACCTTCCCGAAACTGGAGGCGCGTACCGGGACTGCGGGAGGGGTCGGATACACCATCGCCGGTATCGCCAAGGGCGCCGGCATGATCATGCCGAACATGGCCACCATGCTCGCCTTTATCGTCACCGATGCCGCGGTGGATCCCCAGTGGCTCGACCGGATCTTCCGCCGCGCCAACGATACATCCTTCAATGCCATCACCGTTGACGGCGACATGTCCACCAACGATACCGCCATCATCATGGCCAACGGCGCAGCCGGCAACCCGGTCCTGTCCGAGGGGAGCGAGGGCGCCGCGGAATTTGCGGCTCTGCTGGAGGAGGTGCTCCTCTCCCTGGCTAAGCTGATCGTCAAGGATGGTGAAGGGGCCACCAAGTTCGTGGAAGTAACCGTGAAGGGTGCCCGCTCCGATGCCGACGCCAAGCGGGCCGCCATGGCCGTTGCCAATTCATGTCTGGTCAAGACCGCCTTTTTCGGGCAGGATGCCAACTGGGGGCGGATTTTCGCGGCGGTGGGCTACTCTGGCGCGGACGTGGAGCCGGACCGTGCCGAGCTGTTCTTCGACGATGTCAGGATGGTACAGGGTGGTGTTTTCGCAGGCGGCGACGCCGAGGCGCGGGGTACCGGGGTGTTGCGGAAGAAGGAGTTCACCGTTACTGTAGACCTGCACCTGGGCGACGGACGGGCAACGGTTTACACCTCGGACCTGTCCTACGACTACGTCAAGATCAACGCCGATTACCGTACCTGAGGAGCAGAGAGGTGTCGAACAACACCAAAAACAGGAGAGTGAGGTGGTGCGGATGCTGAGACTGGTCGTCCTGCTCGTTGCGCTGGTTGCGTGCGGCATGATCGTTGGCTCGCC